>NZ_JBITZW010000006.1:325315-399286 GCF_044547105.1 Kitasatospora sp. NPDC052868
GCGCCCGGCGCGCGGCGGCGGGGCCGCGGGGGGGGGCTGGCGCCGGGGGCCCCCCGCCCCCCGCGTGCGCCCCCGGGGCCCCGGGGGGGGCGGGGGGGGGGGGGGCCGGGGGGGGCCCCGCCCCGGCCTCCTCGCTTCCGGCTGGTCGTTCCCGACCGGTCGATCCCGGTCAGTCGCTCCGGTCAGTCGCGCCCGGTCAGTGCTCGATCAGGGACAGCGTGCGCGTCGGGCAGTCGTCGACCGCCGCCCGCGCGCCCTCCAACTGGGCGCCCGCGACGCGGTCGACCAGCACCACGACCGTCCCGTCGTGGTCGTTCTGGTCGAACAGCTCGGGCGCGGCGAGGAAGCACCGGCCCGCGCCGATGCACCGGTCCCGCTCGGTGCGGATCTCCACGGCGTCCCCCCTCACCAGGTGACCGGCAGCGCGTGCAGGCCGTAGTTGACGTGCTGCTCCTTGAACCGCAGGGCCTCGACGGACTCGGCCAGCCGCAGCTCGGGGACGCGTTCGAACAGGGTGGTCAGGGTGACCTCCAGTTCGGTCCGCGCCAGGTGCTGGCCGAGGCACTGGTGCGCGCCGAACCCGAAGGCCAGGCTGCGCTCGGCACGGTCGATGTCGAAGGTGTCCGGGTCCGGGAACCGCCTCGCGTCCCGGTTGGCCCCCACCGTCAGGCCGAGCACGCCCTCGCCGGCCGCGATCCGGACCCCGCCGAGCTCGACGTCCTCCAGGGCCACCCGGGAGTTGGCGATCTCGGCGATGGTGAAGTACCGCAGCAGCTCGTCGACCGCCGCCGGCCAGCGCGACGGGTCGGCGAGCAGCGACTTGCGCAGCACCGGGCGGTCGAGGAGCAGCATGGCGCCCAGGCCGATGACGTTCGCGATGGTCTCGTGGCCCGCCATCAGCAGCATGAAGGCCATGCCCACGAGGTCGCGGTGGTCGGGCACGCCCGGCTCGCCGCGCCGGGCCGCCAGCCGGCCGATCAGGTCGTCGGTCGGCACCCGCTCCTTGTCGGTGACGAGCTTGTCCATGTAGCCCATGAGGTCCGCGGTGGCGCGGGCGCCGGCCTCGGGGGTGCCGGCGTTCATCAGGGTGAACGAGGTCTCCAGGAAGAACGCGCGGTCGGCGAAGGGGACGCCGATCAGCTCGCAGATCACCAGCAGCGGCACCGGGTTGGCGAAGGCGTCGATGAGGTCGACGGTACGCGGCCCGGCCAGCAGCCGGTCGACGTACTCGTCGGTGATCTCCTGGATCCGCGGCCGCATCCGGTCGATGCTGCGGGGGGTGAAGTCGGCGGCCACCGCGCGGCGGGCGGCCGTGTGCTCGGGCGGGTCCATCCCGACCAGCGAGGTGGAGAACTCGGGCGGGGGGGCCTGGTGGTCCATCATCAGCGGGTACCCAGGGCGGCGCAGGTCGGAGCTGAACCGGTCGTCGCCCAGCATCGCCTTGACGTCCTCGTAGCGCGTCGCGGCCCAGGCGAGCTTTCCGCTGGGCAGCCTGATCTTGCCGAGGGTCGGCCGGTCGCGGAGTTGGCGGTACCCCTCCGGCAGGGCGTAGGGGCAGGTGCGGGGCATCGGATAGGACGGGGGCTCGGGGTGCTCGGTTATGTCGGCCGCGTCGGCCATGACTTCCTCCGATGGTGACGTGTTGTCAGGTCTGGGGCTGCGGCTCCGGCTTCGGGTGGTTGGGCGCACGCCGGGCCGCGGGGCGGCTCCAGCGGCGCATGGCGGGCACTTCGACGGTCTTGTGAAGCACCCAGGCGAGCGCGACGCAGAGCGCGTAGAGGCCGATGATGAACAGGATGGCGACGGGCGTGCTGAACGCCGTCGGGGTGTACGAGTGCGCGTAGCCCACCAGGTCACCCGCGAACGCCGCGTGGACCGCGAACATCACGGTGATGTGGATGATGTAGAAGGCGAAGGACAGTTCCCCGAGCCACACCATGAACGGCGTGCTGAGGATCGTCCGGCGGCCGGACTGGTCCCGGACGGCCAGGGCGCCGATCAGCAGCGCGGCGGGGACGGGGTAGAACGCCGCGATCCCGAACGGGATGGGCAGGTGGTACAGCAGCAGGAAGGCGGCGAGGTTGAGCAGGACGGCCGGCATGATCCGGATCTTCGGCCACCGCCCGGAGGCGATGATCCGGGCGAGGAACATGCCGATCACGAAGTCGATCGACCGGACGGGCGGGAAGAAGTACAGCGCCCACAGCTGGGGCCAGGAGCCGGCCGGGTAGAACTGGCTCGGCGGGAACCCCGACAGCAGCGGGTAGCTGATCACCGGGAGCAGGATGGCGGTCGCGCCGAGGCCGATGATCCAGGACCACAGCGCCCGGTAGCTGAGCCTGCGGACGAACCGGAGCAGCAGCGGGAACATCGCGTAGCAGAGCAGTTCCACCGCGAGGGTCCAGGTCGCGCCGTTGAACTGGTACATGATCAGGCTCTGCGAGGGCCACCAGTTCTGCACCAGGAAGAGGTTGGCGAACGCCGGCCCCCAGCGGATCGTCTCGCCCGCGGCGGCGAACTGGCTCAGGGCGATGACCGCGATCAGGACGTGGGCGGGGCCGATGCGCACCATTCTGCGCCGCCAGAAGCCGACCGCCGTCTGGCCCGGCTTGGCCGACCAGGTGAGCACGAACCCGCTGAGGACGAAGAAGAACGAGACCGCGAGGAATCCGATGCGCCCGTTGCCCGTCAGGGTGTTGAAGACGGAGAGGGGGTGCGGGTCCTTGAACGCCCCGAGGACGAGCGCGTGGCTGGCGAAGACGAAGATGACGGCGATGGCCCGCAGGCCCTCCAACGACGGCAGGGTTGCCGCACGGGCGGGTAACGGCGAGTTCGGCGGGGTCATGGGAACCTCTTTCTCCCGGGTGGGGAACGGTCGGGCGGTGGCATCCGGTCTTTCGTTGGGCGCGGCGGCGCCACGCGGCGCCACTCGTAGCTGAGTCGGAACCGGACAGCCGGATTCGACATCGTGATTTCTTCTCCCTTGCTGCGGTTCGAAGGCGGGGTGGGGCGTGTCTGACGGCTGTGGCCGGAGCGTTCCTGACGGGCCTACGGCCGTGGCCGGAGCGTTCCTGACGGGCCTACGGCTGTGGCCGGGGCGGACGCCCCGGCCACGGACCAGCGGTTGTTGCGAGGGTTCTCCGACCGGCGGGGGCCGGTGGTCACCGCCGCCAGAACAGCAGGTGGGTGACCCCGCTGGAGCTGGGCACCGTGTCGAGGTGGAAGCGGTCGAGCAGCTCGGTGTGGCTCCGCCAGAGCCGCTCGCCCCGGCCGATGTCGACGGGCGCGACGGCGAAGTGCATCGTGTCGACCAGGTCGGCGTCGAGGAACTCGCGGACGGTGGTGACGCCGCCGCTGATCCGCACGTCCCGGTCCCCGGCGACCTTCCGCGCCTCCTCCAGCGCCTCGGCCGGCTTCGCGTCGATGAAGTGGAAGGTGGTGTCGGACAGGGTGAAGGAGGGGCGCTCGTAGTGGGTGAGCACGAAGACCGGCGCGTGGAACGGCGGGTTCTGCCCCCACCAGCCCTGCCACTCGTGGTTCTCCCAGGGCCCGCGCTGGGGGCCGAACTTGTTGCGTCCCATGATCACCGCGCCCGGCGTGCGGGCGTGGTCGCGCGTCAGGTAGTCGTCCAGGCCGCGGGTGCCGCCGGGGTCGGTGCGGTTGACCCAGCTCGCGGTGGCACCGGCCCAGGAGAACAGGGGGCCCGGGTCGGCGTGGCCGAAGGGCCGTTCCAGGGACTGCCCCTCACCGGTGCCGAACCCGTCCTGCGACACGTTGAAGCACTGCACCCTCACCAGCTGCGACATGCCTTGCACCTTTCCTCGGGGGCGGTCGGGGCCCTCCGTACGGCCCGGCGCCCGCGCCTCCCAACGACCGTCGCGCGGGCGGGGGCACGGCGTCGTGGGCCGTCCGGGTGAGCACGCCGTCGGACCGGGAGACAGCGGCCCGATGTCTCGGACGGAAACCCGGGCGAAACGCAGTGGGCTCGGCTTGGATGTCGAGGGCGGCCCGCCTGCGGCGACGTCTCAGGTACAGAGCACCAGTCGGCCGTACAAGGGATCAAGGAATGATGAGATGAAGTACATGCTGCTGATCCACATGAACCCGGTAGTCTGGGACGGCCTGTCCGAGAGAGAGCGGAACGCCGTCTTCTCCGAACACGCCACCTTCCAACAGGACATCCTCGACTCCGGTGAGATGGTGATGACCCAGGCCCTCGCCGACCCGTCCAGCAGCGCCACGGTGAGAGTCCGCGGTGGCCGGCCCGCGGTCACCGACGGCCCGTACCTGGACGCCAAGGAGTTCCTGGCCGGCTACTACCTGGTCGACTGCGCCTCCAGGGAGCGCGCGGTCGAACTGGCCGGTCTGATCCCCGAGGCCCGGTACACCGGCATCGAGGTCCGCCAGGTCGTCTTCGAAGCCGATACGGAGAGTTGAGCCGATGAACCGTGACGCCCGGGTCGAGGATCTGCTCCGATCGCTGGCACCGCAGGTCCTCGGCGCGGTCGTCCGCCGCTACGGGCACTTCGACGCCTGCGAGGAGGCGGTCCAGGACGCCCTGCTGGCCGCCGCCGTCCAGTGGCCCGACCAGGGCGTCCCCAACAACCCCCGGGCGTGGCTGATCACCGTGGCCGCCCGCCGGGTGATCGACGGGCTGCGCAGCGAGCAGGCCCGCCAGCGCCGTGAGGCCACCGCCGCCGCGCTCACCCCGGCCGACGAGACGGTGACCCCGGGCCCGGGTGAGGAACCCAAGGCGGCCGAGCAGGACGACATGCTCACCCTGCTCTTCCTGTGCTGCCACCCCTCGCTCACCCCCGGCTCGCAGGTCGCGCTCACCCTGCGGGCCGTCGGCGGTCTGACCACCGCACAGATCGCACACGCGTTCCTCGTCCCCGAGTCGACCATGGCCCAGCGGATCAGCCGGGCCAAGCAGCGGATCAAGGCCACCGGGCTGCCGTTCCGGATGCCGCCGCAGAGCGAGCGCACGGAGCGGCTGGCGGTCGTGCTCCAGGTGCTCTACCTGGTCTTCAACGAGGGCTACACCACCACCAGCGGCCCCGACCTCCAGCAGCCCGAGCTCGCCCGCGAGGCGATCCGCCTGAACCGCGAGCTGCACCGGTTACTGCCCGAGGAGGGCGAGGTCGCGGGCCTGCTGGCGCTGATGCTGCTGACCGACGCCCGCCGGCCGGCCCGCACCCGGCCCGACGGCAGCCTCATCCCGCTCGCCGAGCAGGACCGCTCCCGCTGGGACCAGACCGCGCTCAAGGAGGGTCTGGCGCTGATCGCCGAGACCCTCCCGCGGATGGTGGCGGGGCCCTACCAGGTGCAGGCGGCCATCGCGGCCGTGCACGGCGAGGCCGCGCACGCCGAGGACACCGACTGGCCGCAGATCATGGCCCTGTACGAGGTGCTGGAGCAGATGGCCCCCGGCCCGGTGGTGACCCTCAACCACGCCGTCGCCCGCGCGATGGTCCAGGGCCCGGCGGCCGGGCTCGAACTGCTCGCGACCCTGGAGGCCGACGGCCGCCTCGAGGGCCACCACCGACTCGCCGCCGTCCGCGCCCACCTGCTGGAGATGAGCGGGGACCGGGCGGCGGCCCGGAACAGCTTCCGGGAGGCCGCCCGGCGGACCGGCAGTATTCCCGAGCGCCGGTACCTGGAGAGCCGGGCCGACGCGCTGGACGACCGGTGACGGGCCGCCGGGCCGGCAGACCCTGAAGCCCCCGCCCGCAACAGGCCGGGCCGGACCGGGCCGCCAGGCGGGCGGGCTGCGCGGGCGAGGAAAGGCAGGGGGGTGAAGAGGGGGGAGCGCGCCCGGCCACCACCCCACTCCCGGGCACCCCGGCAGCAGACGCCCCTCCGGCCGCGACCCCCCTCTTCACCCCCCTCTCCTTCCCCGCCCGGCCCCCTCCTCGCGCGCCACCCTGCCCCCTCCCGGCGCGCCCGCAGCCCCCTCCCCCCGGCTGCCCACCCCCCTCCGTGCCTCCTCCCACCCCCCAGGCGTGTGACCAGGAGTGCAACGGAGTGCAAAGGGAGGGAAAGGTCACACCCTCCGCCTCTGCTGCGCTCCCGCCGACGACCGCTAACCTGCGGGGCATGACGGTCCCGCCCGAAGGGCTTCCCCTGGCCGCCGAGTTCCCGGCCGGCACCCGTGAGCAGTGGCAGCACCTCGTCGAGGGTGTGCTGCGCAAGTCGGGTGCGGCGCCCGCGGACGGCGCGGCCGCCGAGGAGGCGCTCACCACCGCGCTCCAGGACGGGCTGCGCGCCCGCCCGCTGTACACCGCCGAGGACACCTCGGCCGACGCCGGCTACCCCGGCTTCCCGCCCTTCGTACGGGGCGGGCGGCCCCAGGGCGCGGCCGTCTCCGGCTGGGACCTGCGCCAGCGGCACGCCGACCCCGACCCGCGCCGCACCAACGAGGCGGTCCTCGCCGACCTGGAGAACGGCGGCGGCTCGATCTGGCTGGAGCTGGGCGGCAACGGCCTGCCGGTCACCGAACTGCCCGCCGCGCTGGCCGGCGTCTACCTCGACCTGGCCGCCGTCGTGCTCGACGCGGGCCCCGAATCCGTGGACGCCGCCGAGCAGTTGTTCACGCTGCTGCGCGAGCGCGAGGTCTCCCCCGCCGCCGCCACCGGCAACCTCGGCGCCGACCCGCTGGGCCTGCTGGCCCGCACCGGGGACGACGAGCCCACCGACGCCCTGCTCGCCGACGCCGCCGCGCTCACGGCCCGCTGCGCCGCCGAGTACCCGGGCATCCGGGCGCTGACCGTCGACGCCCTCCCCTACCACGAGGCCGGCGGCTCCCCCGCGCAGGAGCTCGGCTGCTCGCTGGCCACCGGCGTCGCCTACCTGCGGACGCTGACCGCCGCCGGCCTGACCGTCGACGCGGCGCTCGGCCAGCTGGACTTCCGCTACGCGGCCGACGCCGACCAGTTCCTGACGATCGCGAAGTTCCGTGCGGCGCGCCGTCTCTGGGCCCGGGTCGCCGAGGCCTCCGGCGCCACCGCGGAGGCGTCGGCGCAGCGTCAGCACGCCGTCACCTCCACCGTGATGATGACCGAGCGCGACCCGTGGGTGAACATGCTGCGCACCACGGTGGCCTGCCTGGCCGCCGGGGTCGGCGGCGCGGACGCGGTCAGCGTGCTGCCCTTCGACAGCGCGCTCGGCCTGCCGGACGCCTTCGCCCGCCGGATCGCCCGCAACACCCAGTCGATCCTGCTGGAGGAGTCGCACCTGGCCCGGGTCGTCGACCCGGCCGGCGGCTCCTGGTACGTGGAGCAGCTCACCGACGAACTGGCCCGGGCCGCCTGGGCCTGGTTCCAGGAGATCGAGGGGGCCGGCGGCCAGCGCGCCGCCCTGGCCTCCGGGCTGGTCGGCGAGCGGATCGCCGCCACCTGGGCCGAGCGCACCAAGGCGCTGGCCAAGCGCCGCGAACCGATCACCGGCGTCAGCGAGTTCCCGAACCTGGACGAGCAGCCGCTGGTCCGCACCCCGGCCCCGGCCCGGCCCGGCGGCGGACTGCCCCGGGTGCGCCGCTCCCAGGCGTACGAGGCGCTGCGCACCCGCTCGGACGCGCACCTCGCCGCCACCGGCGAGCGCCCCCGGCTCTTCCTGGCCTCCATCGGCACGGCCGCCGCGCACACCGCCCGGACCACCTACGCCGCCAACCTCTTCCAGGCCGGCGGCATCGCGACCAGCTCCGTGGCGGGCACCGAGGCGGCGGCGTTCGCCGAGGCGTTCGCCGCGAGCGGCGCCACCGTGGCCTGCCTGTGCTCCAGCGACCAGCTCTACGGCGAGCACGCCGAGGCCGTCGCGAGCGCGCTCAAGGCGGCGGGCGCCGCGCGGGTGCTGCTGGCCGGGCGTCCCGGTGAGCAGCGCGAGGCGTACGAGCGGGCGGGCGTGGACGACTTCGTCTTCGCGGGCGGCGACGCGGTCGCCGTCCTGACCTCGCTGCTGGACCGGATCCTCGGCGAGGCCCCGGCGCCGACCCCTGGCGAGGCTGCGGCGCCGACCCCTGGCGGGAGCCCGACCCCTGGCGAGAGCCTGAACGAGAGCCCTGACGCGATCCCGGCCGGGGTCCTCGACACGGACGGAGTGGCGCGATGATCCCCGACTTCACCGCAATCGGGCTGGACGGCGCAGCCGCAGCAGAGGTCGGCGACGGCCAGTGGCGCTCCGCCTGGCGGCAGGCCACCGGCAAGGACGTCGACGAGCTGGTCTGGGACACCCCCGAGGGCATCGGCGTCAAGCCGCTGTACACCTCGGCCGACCTGGCCGGCCTGGACTTCCTGGGCACCTACCCGGGCATCGCCCCGTACCTGCGCGGGCCCTACCCGAGCATGTACGTCAACCAGCCCTGGACGGTCCGCCAGTACGCGGGCTTCTCCACCGCCGAGGAGTCCAACGCCTTCTACCGCCGCAACCTGGCGGCCGGCCAGAAGGGCCTCTCGGTCGCCTTCGACCTGCCGACCCACCGCGGCTACGACAGCGACCACCCGCGCGTCACCGGCGACGTCGGCATGGCCGGCGTGGCCATCGACTCCATCTACGACATGCGCCAGCTCTTCGACGGCATCCCGCTGGACCGGATGTCGGTGTCGATGACCATGAACGGCGCCGTGCTTCCGGTGCTGGCGCTGTACATCGTGGCGGCCGAGGAGCAGGGGGTGCCGCCGGAGAAGCTGGCGGGGACCATCCAGAACGACATCCTCAAGGAGTTCATGGTCCGCAACACCTACATCTACCCGCCGCAGCCCTCGATGCGGATCATCTCGGACATCTTCGCGTACACCTCGCAGAAGATGCCGCGGTACAACTCGATCTCCATCTCCGGGTACCACATCCAGGAGGCCGGGGCGACGGCCGACCTGGAGCTGGCGTACACCCTGGCCGACGGGGTGGAGTACCTGCGGGCGGGCCTGGACGTCGGGCTGGACGTGGACGCCTTCGCGCCGCGGCTGTCGTTCTTCTGGGCGATCGGCATGAACTTCTTCATGGAGGTCGCCAAGCTCCGCGCGGCCCGGCTGCTCTGGGCCAAGCTGGTCAAGCAGTTCGATCCGAAGAACGCCAAGTCGCTGTCGCTGCGCACCCATTCGCAGACCTCCGGCTGGTCGCTCACCGCCCAGGACGTGTTCAACAACGTCACCCGCACCTGTGTCGAGGCGATGGCCGCCACCCAGGGCCACACCCAGTCGCTGCACACCAACGCCCTCGACGAGGCGCTGGCGCTGCCGACCGACTTCTCGGCCCGGATCGCCCGCAACACCCAGCTGCTGCTCCAGCAGGAGTCCGGCACCTGCCGGTCGATCGACCCGTGGGGCGGCAGCGCGTACGTCGAGAAGCTCACGCACGACCTGGCCCGCCGCGCCTGGCAGCACATCCAGGAGGTCGAGGCGGCCGGCGGCATGGCCAAGGCGATCGACGCCGGCATCCCCAAGCTGCGCGTCGAGGAGGCCGCGGCCCGCACCCAGGCCCGGATCGACTCCGGCCGCCAGCCGGTGATCGGCGTCAACAAGTACCGGGTGGAGAGCGACGAGCAGATCGACGTGCTCAAGGTCGACAACTCCTCGGTGCGCAGCCGCCAGATCGAGAAGCTGCGCCGGCTGCGCGACGAGCGCGACGAGGCGGTCTGCCAGGACGCCCTGCACGCGCTGACCCGGGCCGCCGAGGCCGGCCCGCAGCGCGGCGGCTCGCTGGACGGCAACCTGCTCGCACTCGCGGTGAACGCGGCCCGGGCCAAGGCCACGGTCGGCGAGATCTCCGACGCCCTGGAGAAGGTGTACGGCCGACACTCCGGTCAGATCCGTACCATCTCGGGTGTGTACCGAGACGAAGCCGGGCCGTCGGCCCCCGTGCAGCGCACCCGCGACCTGGTCGAGCGGTTCGAGCAGGCCGAGGGCCGGCGCCCGCGCATCCTGGTCGCCAAGATGGGCCAGGACGGCCACGACCGCGGCCAGAAGGTGATCGCCACGGCCTTCGCCGACCTCGGCTTCACGGTGGACGTCGGGCCGCTGTTCCAGACCCCGCAGGAGGTCGCCCGGCAGGCCGTCGAGGCGGACGTGCACATCGTCGGCGTCTCCTCGCTGGCCGCCGGACACCTCACCCTGGTGCCCGCGCTGCGCGCCGAACTCGCCGAGGCGGGCCGGGAGGACATCACCATCGTGGTCGGCGGGGTCATCCCCCCGCAGGACTTCGACGCCCTGTACGAGGCGGGCGCCGCGGCGGTCTTCCCGCCCGGCACGGTGATCCCGGACGCGGCCTACGACCTGCTGAGGGCGCTCGCCGCGGACCTCGGCCACGAGCTGTGAGCCGCTGAACCGATGGCGCCCCGGACGATCGACCTCGACCAGTACGCGCAGGGGGTGCTGGCCGGTTCGCGCGCGCACATCGCGCGGGCCATCACCCTCGTCGAGTCCACCCGGCCCGACCACCGCGCGCTCGCGCAGCAGCTGCTCACCATGCTGCTGCCGCACGCGGGCGGGGCGATCCGGGTGGGCATCACCGGTGTGCCCGGTGTCGGCAAGTCGACTTTCATCGACGCCTTCGGCACCATGCTCACCGGGCTCGACCACCGGGTCGCGGTGCTCGCCGTCGACCCGACGTCCAGCCGGACCGGCGGCTCCATCCTGGGCGACAAGACCCGGATGGAGCGGCTGGCGGTCGACCCGAACGCCTTCGTCCGCCCCTCCCCCACCTCGGGGACGCTCGGCGGCGTGGCCCGGGCCACCCGCGAGTCGATGGTGGTGATGGAGGCGGCCGGCTACGACGTGGTGCTGATCGAGACGGTCGGCGTCGGGCAGTCGGAGACCGCGGTGGCCGGCATGGTGGACTCCTTCCTGCTGCTCAGCCTGGCCCGCACCGGGGACCAGCTGCAGGGCATCAAGAAGGGCGTGCTGGAGCTCGCCGACGTGATCGCGGTCAACAAGGCGGACGGCCCGCACGAGACCGACGCCAAGGGCGCCGCCCGCGAACTGGCGGGCGCACTGCGGCTGTTGCAGGCACCGGACGCCCCGTGGACGCCGCCGGTGCTCACCTGCAGCGGCCGCGACGGCAGCGGACTGGACACCCTCTGGGAGCGCCTCCAGCAGCACCGCAAGGTGCTCGACGCGACCGGCGCCCTGGCGGCCAAGCGCCGCGACCAGCAGGTGGAGTGGACCTGGGCGATGGTCCACGACCAGCTCTACGCCCGCCTGCACGAACACCCCGAAGTACAGCGCCTCGCCCCCGACCTGGAGACCCAGGTCCGCACCGGCACCCTACCGGCCGGCCTGGCCGCCCAACGCATCCTGGACGCCTTCTTCGGCACCTCGTCCTGACGAGCGCAACCGGCCGCGAACCCTGCCGCCACAGTGGCGGAGAACAGCACCCACCACACGAGGCGTCCGAGGGTAGCCACTACGCCGCCTCGCGCAAACCGCGAAGGTCGTGCGCCGTGGCCCCCCCCCGGGGGGGGGCCCCCCCCGCGCGGGGCCCCCCAAAAGAGCACACCCCCCCCTTGCCCCCCCCCCCCCGCGACCCCCCCCCCCCCCGCGCCCCCCGCCCCCCCCCCACCCCCCCCGGGGCCGCCCCCCACACCCCCCCCCCCGCGCCGCCCGCGGCCCCCCCGCCCCCCCCCCCGCCCCCCCCCCCGGGGGGGGGCGCGGCCCCCCCCGGGGGGGGGGGCCACGGCGCTTCAGTGCTCTCCAAAAAGTCGAACCAGACGACTTTGCCCGCTCCCGACGGATACCAGCCCCACGCCTGCGCCAGCGCCTCCACCAGCAACAACCCACGCCCTCCCGTCGATTCGGCATCGCGCTCCCGCCGGGGAAGCTCCGGACACCGGTCGGCGACCTCCACCCGCAACCGCCCGACGCGGCGCCGGACCGTCACCGTGCAGCGCTCCCCGGTGTGCACCAGCGCATTGGCGATCAGCTCACTCGCACACAGCTCCAGGTCCTGAAGCACGTCCTCCGAGAGCACCACGCCCCAGTCCCGCACGATCGCCATCACCAACCGCCGCGCCCCCGGCACCGCCCCCACCCCCGGCGGCACCCCCCACTCCAGCGGCACCGGAAACCGCGCATTATCCAGTGGGCTGATCACCACGAACACCCTCCAAACCAGCCGGCAAGACAACTGCCGACACGGGGCCTACGTCGGTGTCTCGGCAGTTGCCGAGACACCGACGCGCAGATCGGTCGATATCTCACCGTCAGTCAACAAGTCGTCACACCCGTGAGACCATCGAAGATGCGGTGCCCGCATACGAATATGCGGGCACCGCATCGGACTGCATCGTGTGGCCTGTCGGAACTCGTAGCGTTGGGTTGGCTGTTGAACTGGAATTCGGCAGTGGTCCGGGACGCGTCCCGGGCGAGGAACTACGGCAAGATCATTGAGCTGGCTCGAACCTACCGACGCATGACTCAGGCGCAGTTGGGGGAGGCGTGCGGGCTGTCTCAATCGGCCATCTCTCGATTGGAGAAGCGGGGCAGTGATACGTACGCCATGGACGTGCTCCTGCGGGTGTCGCAACACCTGGGCATCCCGGCCACTCTGCTGGGCCTGGCCGACCCGACGATTCAGCAACGAATCGGACCCGAGAACGTGGAAAGACGTCAATTTCTGGGCGCAGCTGCGACGATCGCTGCAACTCCCGTGCTCGCAGCCGTCACAGGCCCCGAGGGCGAGGCCGAGCAACAGGCTTTCGCGCTCCGGCTTGCCACAACCTCCTATCGCCGCCTGGACGGATCGACGCCCTCCCGGGATCTCACCGATGCCGTCCGCTCCCACCTGCGACTCGTCCAGGTACTGGCCGGCAGGGCGACAGCAGATGCCCATCGCGCGAGGCTCGCCGCCGTCGCGAGCGAGGCGGCGAGCCTCTCCGCCTGGCTGGCGTGGGACATGGGAGACCACGGGTCCGCACGGTCTTTCTACGGGGCCGCGATCAAGGCCGCCCGATCGGGGTCAAGTCCCCTCCTCGCCGCCTACCAAGCCGGAAGCCTCGCACAGTTCGAGGCGCACACCGGCAACGCGGTCCAGTCGCTCAGCCTGGTCCGGAAGGCGCGCGGCTTCCTGGAGGACGGATCCCCCCTGGTGGCTGACGCATGGCTGTCATCGGTGGAGGCCCTCGGCCACGCGTCCGCCGGCGATCACGGCAGTGCCGACCTCGCTCTGACACGCAGCCGAGCGGCTGTCGAGGCTGGCACGGGAGATGAACCGCCTCCGTGGCCCTGGGTGTTCAACTTCGACGAGTCGAAGGTCGCCGCATTCAGGGTGACCTGCGGCGCCAAGCTCGGGCGCCCCGGATGGATCTCGGATGCTGCGGGCCAGGTACTCGCCACCAGCCACGCGAAGCAGCGCGCGCTCCTGCTGTTGGACCTCGCGGCGGGCCATCTTGCCGCAGGCCGGATCGAGGCCGCGTTCACACTCGCTTGCCAGGCCGTGGAGATCGGCCTCCAGTACCGTTCAGGGCGAATCGTCGAGGGGAGCCGTGCGCTTCGGCGATCGTTCAGGACCTCCTCGCCGCCAAAGGTCGTGCGGGAGTTCGACGAGCGCCTGCACGGCGTCCATCTCTAGGAGGGGAATGCGATGCGGATCGGGATCACGGGCCACAGAGGGCTGGCACCCAAGGTGGAGGAGCAGGTCCGGCAGCTGCTCGAAGGAGCGCTCGCGGGCGAGGATTCGAGTCTGCTCACCGTCGTCTCCTGCATCGCCGACGGACCGGATGCATGGCTGGCGGAGATCGCGCTCGGGCGAGGCGGGCGACTGGAAGTGGTCATCCCGGCGGAGCAGTACCGGGACGGGCTGCCGGAGTGGCATCACCCCGTCTACGACCGGCTGCTGAACGGCGCGGTCGCGGTTCACCAGACCGGGCGGGTGGAGTCCGACGAGGCGGCTCACATGGCGGCGAGCGAGCTCCTCGTGCAGCAGGTCGACAAGCTCCTCGCCGTCTGGGACGGCCTGCCGGCCCGCGGCTTCGGCGGGACGGCGGACGTGGTCGCCTATGCGCAGCAGCGGGGTGTAGCCGTTGAAGTGCTGTGGCCGCAGGGCGCGCGCCGGTGAGAGCCGGCGTGAGGCCGATGCAGCAGCCGCCTTCTCGGGGAGGAACATCGTGAGGCCGACGCCCGCCGACCCTGCCGCCTGGAACGCCTACCTCGCGGAGGGCTCGGGCGCCTCTTTTCGGTACCTCGTTCTGCAGGAAGGGGAGAACCATGGGATTCGGACTTGTCGTGCGCTTCGTCGCCCGTGACGCGGCGGCAGCTCGCGCCTTCGACGAACTGGCAGAGGAAGCACTCGAAGGAATCCGCTCGCAGGAGCCCGGCACGCTCGTCTACGTCAACCACACCGTGCCGGAGGAGCCGCACGTCCGCGTGTTCTACGAACTCTACGCGGACCGTGCGGCTTTCGAGGAGCACGAACGTCAGCCGCACGTCCGGCGGTTCCTGGCCGAACGCGGCCAGTACCTCGAATCGTTCGAGGTCACGTTCCTGGACGAGATCTCCGGCAAGCGCTCGTCCACCGGCAGGACAGCCCGGTGAGGTAGCGGGACAGCCCCGGGCCGCGAGCGCGGTCCGGGGCCGTTCGCGTGACCAGGGTCAGGCGGAGGTGGCGGCGGCGAACCGGGTGGAGACGTCCTGCCAGTTGACGACGTCCCAGAGCTTGGTGACGTAGTCCGGGCGGACGTTGCGGTACTGCAGGTAGTAGGCGTGCTCCCAGGCGTCGAAGGCGAGCAGCGGGGTGGTGCCCTGGCCGACGTTGCCGTGGTGGTCGTAGACCTGCTCGACGATCAGGCGCTGGCCGAGCGGCTCCCAGGAGAGGATGCCCCAACCGGAGCCCTGGACGCCGGTGGTGGCGGTGGTGAGCTGCTTCTTGAAGGCCTCGAAGCTGCCGAAGTGCTCGGTGATCGCATCGGCCAGCTCGCCGTCGGGGCGGTCGCCGCCCTCCGGGGAGAGGTTCTCCCAGAACAGCGAGTGCAGCACGTGGCCGGACAGGTGGAAGGCGAAGGTCTTCTGCAGGCCGACGAGGCCGCCGAACTGCTCCTTGTCGCGCGCCTCGGCGAGCTGCTCCAGGGTGTCGTTGGCGCCCTTGACGTACGCCGCGTGGTGCTTGGAGTGGTGCAGCTCCAGGATCTCGGCGGACATCGCCCGCTCGAGCGCGGAGTAGTCGTACGGCAGGTCGGGAAGCGAGTAGGTGCCCATCAGGACACGGCCCCTTTCGGCGAGTTCAGCTGTGATGATCGTGCCGGGTACACACTATTGCGTATTAGTTGCAAGAACGAAGCATATGCGCCCGCGTATTCCTGGCACTCCGAGGGCTCCGTCCGGCCCGACCCCTCCGCGCGCCGCGGGCGCTGCGGGGGCTGCGGGGGCTGCGCGACCCGGCGGAGGGGGCTGGCGGCGCACGCCGGTCTACGGGTCCCTGACAACGTTTCGGTTGCGGTGGGGATCAATCCCGCCCAGGGCCTTCCCGTCACGATGCGACATGTGCCATTTTACATGTCACACATCGAGCGGTCGCGCCCCCCAACACGCGGCCCCGAACGGCCCCGGAGGCCCCCACAGATGCGTCCCTTCCGGATATCCAAGGCCCAGGCGCGAAGGGTGCCGGCGCTCGGCGCCGCCTTCTTCATCGCGCTCGGCCTGTTCGCCCCGCAGAGCTTCGCCGCCCCCGTGAACCAGGCGGCGGCCACCGCCCCCTCGGCCGCCGCGACCGGCGCCCCGCGGGCGATCCCGGTTCCCAAGTCCCCCGACGCGACCCTCGACGGCCGCCCGCTCGCCTCGGACACCAGCAAGAAGTCCGCCACCCCGCAGGCCGCGGCCGCCTCCCCGGCCAGGACCGCCAAGAAGTTCTCGGCCGCCCCGTCGGCCACCGGCTGCGACCTCTCCGCCTTCACCGGCGCCACCGGCGCCACCCTGGTGCGGAACGTCAAGGCCGCGAGCCTGGACTGCGTCGGCACGCTCTTCAACATCAGCGGCACCGACGCGACGAAGGCGTTCCGCGAGGCCCAGATGGTCTCCGTCGCCGACGGCCTGCGCGACGCCTCCGCCACCTACCCGGGTGACAACTCCACCTCCGTCGGGCAGCTGGTGCTCTTCCTGCGCGCCGGCTACTACGTGCAGTGGAAGTACCCGAACGACGTCGGCACGTACGGCAGCACGCTGCAGACCTCGATCCGCGGCGGACTCGACGCCTTCTACGCCGCCCCGCACAGCAAGGACGTCACCCAGGCCAACGGCGAGACCCTGGCCGAGGCCGTCACCCTGATCGACAGCGCCTACGAGAACGGCCGGTACACCGCCCCGGTGAAGCGGCTGCTCGCCGACTACACGACCAGCTGGCCCGGCTCGATGACCGACGCCGTCGCCAACACCAAGACGGTCATCGAGAACGGCTTCGACCGGGACGGCTTCATCCCCGCCCTCCAGGCCGACCCGGGCTTCGCCACCACCATGTCCTCGTTCGTGACGCGGAACGCCTCGCTGATCAACGGCGGCGACATGGTCACCTCGATCGGCATCGTGATCGGCAACCTCGTCGCCCACGACGAGCTCAAGGCCCAGGGCCGTCCGATCATCAAGGACCTGGTCACCCGCTACCCGCTGGTCGGCGCCACCGCGCCGCTCACCATGAACCTGGTCTGGTTCACGGAGAACAAGGACAAGGGCAACTGCTCCGTCTACGGCCTCTGTGACCTGCCCACCCGGCTCCCCCCGCTGGTGCTCACCAACACCAGGACCTGCAACGCCAACCTGCGCGTCCGCGCACAGGAGATGACCGAGCAGCAGCTGGCGGACACCTGCACCAGCCTGATCAACGAGGACGCCCTGTTCCACAAGGTGATCCAGGACAACGGCGCGATCCCCGGTGACGTCAACACCAACCTCGAGGTCGTCGTCTTCGACGACTACTACGAGTACAGCCTCTACGCGGGGGCGATGTACGGCATCGCGGTCGACAACGGCGGCATGTACGAGGAGGGCAACCCGACCAAGGCCGGCAACCAGGCCCGGTTCATCGCCCACGAGGCCAGCTGGCTGCGCCCGGACTTCCAGATCTGGAACCTCAACCACGAGTACACCCACTACCTCGACGGTCGCTACAACATGTACGGCGACTTCGACGCCGGCATGGTCACCCCGACCATCTGGTGGGTCGAGGGCATCGCGGAGTACATCTCGTACAGCTACCGCAACGAGCGCAACGCCAACGCCATCGCCCAGGCCGCCAAGAAGACCTACAAGCTGAGCGAGCTGTTCGACACGGTCTACGACCAGACCCCGGACGCCACCGTCAACTCCACCCGGGTCTACGCCTGGGGCTACCTGGCCGTGCGCTACATGCTCCAGTCGCACCCGGACGACGTGAAGGCGGTGCTCGCCAAGTACCGCACCGGTGACTGGAACGGCGCCCGCACCCTGCTCAAGGCCACCATCGGCACCAAGTACGACGCCGACTTCGCCACCTGGCTGACCGCCTGCGCGGCCGACAACTGCGGCACCCTGCCGCCGGTCCAGAGCACTCCGCTCTGCACGCTGCCCGACACCCGGCAGTTCGACAAGAACTGCCGCCGCGACAACGCCGCGGCCACCACCGGCAACCTCAGCTACAGCTTCCTGTACCTGCCGGCCGGGGTGAAGTCGCTGACCATCACCAGCGCCGGCGGCACCGGCAACGCCGACCTGTACTACAACGGCGGCAGCTGGGCCACCAACAGCTCGTACCTCGCGAAGTCCACCAACCAGGGCAACGGCGAGAGCCTCACCATCACCAACCCGCCCGCCGGCTGGGTCTACTTCAGCCTCTACGCCCAGCAGGGCTTCAGCGGCGCGACCGTCACCACCACGTACACCACGAGCTGACGCCCGCCGTCACCTCGCAGCGGGCCCCGCGGAGACTCCTCCGCGGGGCCCGTCTTCCGTCTGCCCGCACACGGGCACGGGTCCGGCCGGCCGTCAGCCCTCGACTGGCGGGTGGAGGGCGAGCACCGAGGGGACCAGCCCGGGCGCGGCCAACCGGAGCAGGCCGTACCCGATGCCCGCCAGGCCGACCATCAGCGAGGGGCTGTGCACCCCGTGTGGCAGCCCGCAGACCCAGCCGCGGTCGTCGAGGGCGTCCAGGGTGGCGGCGGCCTGCCGCAGCCCGGCGGCGCGCCAGGGGCCGCCGGCCAGCAGCAGCGGCTCCAGGTTGCCGAAGTCCCCGTGGCAGAGCGAGAAGTTGAGCCCGAACCCGTGGCCGGCCACGGTCTCCAGGGCCGCCTCCCGCCCCTTGCGGAGCGGCTCGGCCCGGTGGCCGTCCAGCAGCCCGGACAGCTCTACCCGGGCCAGCGCGGCGCCCGCGGCGCCATGGCACCAGAGCACCGGGTACGACGGCCCGAGCGACCCGCCGTCCTCACGGACGTCCCGCCAGTTGGCCTCCCCCGGGTCGAACAGGGTGTCCTCGCAGGCCAGGGCGGCAAGGGCCAGTTCGGGCAGCCGCTCGTCGCCGAGCAGCCGGCCGGCCCGGGCCAGCGCCCAGGCGATGCCGGAGGCGCCGTGGGCGAACCCGGCGAGTGGCCGCTCCGCGGTGCCGGCCAGCGCGGCGGGCAGCCAGCCCGCGCCGCCCTCGGGGTGCGGGCGGGCCTGCTGGACCAGCCGGTCGGCGCAGCGGGCCAGCGCGTCGGTGACGGCCGCGCCGGGGCGCACCGCCCCCCAGGCGGCCAGCCCGCCGATGGTGCCGGCCCCGCCGGCGATCACGTCGTACGCGGTGTCCTCGCCCGCCGTGTCGGCCGCCCGTCGGACCAACAGATCGGCGAGGGCGTCGAGTTCGCGGTCCGGTCGGTGGGCGGCGAGCTGGGCGAGGGTGTAGAGCAGTCCGCCGGTTCCGGTCAGGCCGCCGCCGAGCCGGTCGGCCTTGCGGCGGATCTGATGACGGAGCGTCAGTTCGGCTGCGCGGGCGGAATCGTGGTGCTCGCGCTCGCCGGTGACCCGGGCGAGGCGGTCGAGGAAGAGGGCGACTCCGGCGGTGCCGCTGTACAGGTCCGGTCCGAGCTCGGCCGGGGCCCAGCGCCCTGGGGGCGCCCAGTTCGGCCCGGCCCAGGCGAGGTCGGCGCGGCCCCGGTACGCCTCGCGCAGCAGCTGTTCGCCGGCCTCGACCGCCTTGGCCAGGGCCCGCGAGCGCAGCTCGGCCCCGGCGATCGCGGGCTCCGACACGTCGGACACCGCAGCAGGCGAGGCCGGCGCCGCAGCCGTCCGGCGCGGCTCCCGGGCGCCGTCGGCCGTGGTGACGGAGAGCCGCAGCAGCTGCACCTGGCGGGCGAGGTCCGCCGGGCCGAGGCCGGCCAGCTTCTCCAGGGCGAGGTCCAGCGCGGGGCGGTCGGCGACGCCGGGGATGACGGCGCCGCTCGCCGCCCGGGCGTCGACGCCGTCGGGGCGGATGGTGAACACGGGGACGTCGCCGAGCCACAGGTCCGCGCGCTCGTGGTCGAGGAAGGCGCGGGCGTCCCCCTCCCAGCGGGCGAGGGCCCAGAGGCGGTCCAGATGGCGGTCCTGGTCGAGGGCGTCGCGCAGCAGGTCGGGGTGGCAGCCGGTGGCGAGCAGGCTGCGGTACTCCAGGGTGTCGCGGCGCAGCAGCCTGGTCTCGTCCCCCTCGAAGTCCCTTAGCAGAGCGCGTACTTCGTCCTTCCCGTCCGCGAGCAACCGGTAGGCCTCGGTGAACCCGGCCTCCAACTCGGCCGCGTAGTCGGCGGTCCGCAGCGGCTGCCCCGGCGGGACGGGCCGGCTGCCGGCCACCTCGACGGGCATCCGCCGGTACTCGATGCGCAGTTCGTCGGTGCCCAGGCCGACCAGGACCGGCGCGGCGCGCGGCGGCAGGCTGTCCGGGTCCCAGCCGAGCGCCGACAGGTCGGTGCCGCCGTTGCCCTCCTCGTCCCACATCCGTTCGGGGAGCAGGCCGGAGCGGAGCACCGAGTGGCGGGCCTGGTGGCGGGCCAGGCGTTCGGACTCGGAGAGGTCCTTGGAGGGTTCGCGCAGGTCCGGGTGGAGCAGCGCCTCCAGGTCGATCAGGACGGGCTGGTCGCGGACGGCGAGCAGGTTCTGGGCGTGGCAGTCGACCGCGTCCAGGACGTACAGGAGCGCCGCGAGCGAGCCGGCCCGGTGATGGAAGTCTCGCAACTCGCCCTGTTCGCGGGCTGGTTCGGCGGTGATGTGGGCGGCCCAGCCGTAGCCGTCGCCGGCCAGGTGGTCCGGGTCGAGCAGGGGCAGCCGCAGTCGGGCGTTGAGCCACTGCAGCAGTCGGCGGTAGTGGAGTTCGACGCCGAACGGGCGGGGCTTGTAGACGATCCGGGTGCCGTACTCGAAGCGCAGGCCGCAGACGGTGGCGCCGCCGCGGTGGGAGTCGCCGAGGCCGGTGGCGAGTTCGGTGATCCGGCCGAGCGGGCGGCCGGCGGCGAAGACCCGGGAGAGCTCGGGGAGGTCGGCGGCGAGGCGGCGCAGCAGGGTGAGGTTGGTGGCGGTCCACTGCTCGGCGGCCACGGCGAGGCGGCGGGCCAGGACCGGGTACTCGGTGAGGAGGCGGAGCGCCTGCTCGGGTGCGCTGATCCGGTCCAGGAAGGACTGGTAGCGCTGTTCGGGGGTGTCGCCGACCAGCCGGCCGGTGAGGCGGTCGATGTGGAGCTCGGTGATCACGGTGCGGACGGCCAGCGTGTGCGCGGCGGCGGTGAGCGCCGGGACGAGCAGGGCGGTGAGCTCCTCGGGGGTGCCCAGGGCGGCGGCGCCCGGGTCGGCGGCGTGGAGTTCCGTGAGTCCGGCCCGCAGGCCGTCCCGGGCGGCGGCCAGCAGCGGGGCGGCGATCGCGGCGAAGGCGTTCTCCGCGCCGAGCTCCAGCCCGTCCGCGGCGGTGGGCGCCTCGTAGGCGGCGGCGAGCCGTTCGGCCCAGGGCTCGGGCGCGCCGAGGCGTTCGGCCAGTGCCTCGGGCGGTTCGGCGAGCAGGGCGCGCAGGGCGTCGGCGGTGAGGCCGTCGGCGGCGAGCCGGCGCTCGAACCAGTCGTCCTGGTCGAACGGCGCCTGGCCCCGCCAGCGGTGCAGGACGCGCTCGCCCCGCTCCGCACCGGCGGGGTCGGGCGCGGCGCCCTGCGCGGCCCGGCCGCGTCGGCCGAGCGGTACGGCCCGGGCCGAGGCCCGCCGGAATTCGGACGCGTCGAGCACGGCCGGTGCCACCTCTTTCGTTTCGTGGACCCGGCCGGGACGGGCGGGCCCGGGCGCGGTGCGCCCCCGGGCCGAGGCGCCCGGGGACACACCGCGTGGTCAGCGGCGGTGGCGGCTCAGAAGCTACAGAGCCGGCCGCAGCTGGACTGCGAGCCGCAGGTGCTGTTCTGGATCGCGGCCGTGACGTAGACCTCGCCCGCCGGGTCGCCGGCCGGGTGCAGCTGGTGGCCCTGGCCGAGGGTCAGGCGGAAGTCCTCGTCCTTGAGCGCGCGGACCTGGTCTGCCGTGGGCAGCATGGTGCCTCCTGAGGAGTCGAATCCGACATGAACGTGCGGATCCTCCCAGCGCACCATCCGCCACACCAGGGTCGTGCCGCGGCCGCGGCCGGGTTCCGGCCAGGATCCGGCCGCCGGCCCGGCCCGGTCCGGGGCTCCCGCGACCTGCCGACCGGCCCCGGGCCTGCGCCTCGGCCGCCGGGCGGGCTGCGCGGCCGCCGGGACGCATGCGACCGGAATCCGGACGGCGCCGACCGGTCGAACAGGACGGAAGGTTTCGGACGCTCCTCCCGGGGCAGCCGGGGGGCGGCTCTGAGTGGCACCCCCGCTCGGCCGCGACCAGGATGAAGGTCCACGGCGAGCCCGACCCGATCGGAGTGCGATGACCGACCACCAGCACCATGTCGTTCTGCTCACCTTCGAGGGCGGCGAGGACTGCCACCGCGCCTTCGAGGAGGCCGAGCACCTGCCGGGCATCCGGCAGAGCGCCGTACTGGAGCGATCCGCCGACGGCCTGCTGGAGGTGCGGGAGGGCTACACCCGGGGGGCGGGCGTGGCCACGGTGGGCTCCGGCGTGGTCGGCGGCCTGGTCGGGCTGCTGGGCGGCCCGCTCGGGATGCTGCTGGGCTTCGCCGCCGGGGCCGCCCTCGGCAATGCCGCCGAGGAGGGCCGGACGACGGCCGACGGGGCCGGGCTGATCGTGCTGTCGGCCCGGGTGCCGGACGGGGCGTCGCTGCTGGTCCTGGACATCAGGGAGTCCTCCCCGGAGCCGGCCGACCGGCTGGCCGCGCGCTTCGGGGCGACGGTGGAGCGCCTCGTGGCCGAGGAGTTCGCCGAACAGGTCCGGGCCGCGGAGCGCCGGGCCGAGCAGTCCTCCGAGGAGGCCGGCTGACGAGGACGCCGGTTGACGCCGCTCCCGCCACCGGGAGGCCGGTGGCGGGAGCGGCACCCTGCCGGTGTCAGGCGTTGCCCCGCCCGAGGTAGCGGCTGGCGACGTCGTTGCTGCGGTTGCGACTGTTGAGCATGTCGTCCTGGAGCGCGTTGATCTCCGCGCTGTCCGGGCTCCGGCCGTGGTCCCGGGCCCAGATCCCGACCAGGTCGGACATCTCGCGGTTGGCACTCAGGTAGGAGTCCGAGATCTTGGCGTTGGCCTCGCTGTTGTTGTGGTCCTTGACGTCAAGGCTGACCGCGTACGTCCAGGTGTCGACCATGCGCTGGGCGCTGTCCCCGGCCCACGGCACCAGGGTGACCGGGGCACCGATGGCATGGTAGAGCGCCTTGGCCTTCCAGTCCGCCTGGGCGTTCTTGTCGTCGCGCTTGTCCATCTCGACGTCGGCCCGGATCGCGTCGTAGGCGCCGAGCCCGGCCGCCCCCTTGCCCATCACGTCCTTCAGCTGGTCACTGGTGGGGTTGGGCCCGAGGGCCGAGAACTCCTGGGCGACCTTCGCCGTCTCGGCCTGGTGCAGGGTGCCGTAGCCGTCCGGGTCCTCGGAGACTCCGCGCATGAGGCGCACCAGGCTGTCCTGGCCGACGGCCATCCGGACGGTGTCGCCGTCCTTCCAGACCGAGTCGTGCCCGGTGTGGCCGTTGTAGAGGTCGTTGCGGCCGGTGAGCAGCTCGTGGGTGTCACCGACGTAGTCGGCGAGTGCGTTGGCCAGCGGCCGGCGCAGCGGGCCCTTGAGGTCGTCGCCGCTGTGTCCCTCGTCCAGGGTGACGATGGTGTTGTGCATGATGCGGGCCTCGGCCTCGGTGTGCCTCCCGTCGTGGGGAGCGCCGGCCCGCTCTCCGGTGGAGGCGGCCTCCAGGGCGGCGGCCAGACCGCTCCGGGCGAGCGGGTCCGGCACCTTGACAGGGCCGTAGGCGGAGAGCCAGCCCTCGGGCCAGTCCCGGTCCTTCAGCAGGTAGTTCAGCCGCTTGTTGGAACCGTCCGGGCCCGGGTCCAGGTAGGACGTCGCCGCCTCGGGCTGGCGGCCCATCACCCCGAGCACCTCGTCCAGCGGGTCGGCGCCCAGCGAAGTGCCGTCGTGGGAGGCCTTGTAGCCCCACGGGTTCTTGTCGTGCTTCTCGACCTCGACGATGTCGTCGGCGAGGTTGGTGAGGAAGCCGGTCGAGTACTTGGCGTCTCCCTTGCTCATCAGGGTGCCGAGGATCTGGTAGCCGTAGACCGGGTCGGTGTTGGGGCCGAAGTTCTTCGTCCCGGCCTTCTTCATCTCCTCCCGCCACCTGCGGTAGAACTCGCTGTTGGTGTCCTGGGTGGCGGAGGCCAACGAGCGGGTCAGGTCGGTCTGCAGAGCGGCGTACGCGGCCTTCTTGGCGCCGTCCTTGCCGGGGTCGTTCAGGTGCTCGGCGAGTTTGAGGGTGCCGTCGGTGCCGAGCTTGTCGAGCAGCGTCTGCGAGAACTGCGGGCTGTCGGCGTTGGCCCGCATCAGGTTCTGCAGCTGCTGCAGCTCGTCCGCGTTGAGGCCGTCGATCCGGGTGGCGAGGGCCGCGGCCCGCTGGGCGTCGGCCGCGTCGCCGCCGCCGATGGCGTCCTTGTTGAAGGAGTTCTCGACACTGCCGGCCTTGGAGGCGCTGCGCAGGGCGCGTGACGCCCGCTGGTCGGCGTCGGTGGCGCGCTGCATCCCGGCCTGGATGGCGGCGCTCCACTTGGCGGCGGCCTCCTGGTACTCCCGCGACGCCCCGGGGTCGTGCTGGATCGCGTTCCGGGTCTGCGGGTCGAACATGCCGATGTCGAACACCACGACGCCCGTACCGGTGACCTTGAGGTCCGCCTTCACGGCGCCGTCGGCGGCGTCCCGGACCTGCTTCTGCGCGGCCGCGAAGTCCGCGGCCGCGTCGTCGAGCAGGGAGGCCATGGCCCTCGCCTCGACCTGCGCGGCGACGATCTGGTCCTTGGTGCCCTGCAGTTGGATAGAGGCCAGATAGGACACCGGCCCGTTCCACCCTGTGCCGGTCACCGCGAGCACGTCGCGGTCCATCGTCCCCTCCATGGCGTGGAAGCGCTCGGCCATGGCGCGCCACTGCACGGCGGCGGCGGAGAGGGTTTCGGGCTTTGCGTTGAGGATGTCCTCGTATCCGAGCACGGTGCTCACCTCGCCTTGAAGGGGTCGGCCAGGAAGCCGTCGGTGGACTGGTAGTTGAGCGAGGTCTGCTGCATGGCCGCACTGTTCTTGTGCAGCCGCGCGGTCAGTGCCTCCACCTGTTCGTGCCACTCGGTCAGGGAGGCGCGCAGCGCCGCCGCGGTGTCCCACCCCCGGTGCCCCTGGGCCGCGGTCTCGGTGGACTCGTTCGCGAGCGCACCGATGTTCGCGCTGTCGAGCGCCATGCCGTTCAGTGCCGCCTGGGCGCTGTTGAGCGCCTGCGTGTTCACGCTGAACCCGCCGTTCGGTCCCGGTGCGGTCATGTCCGGAACTCCTCCCCCATCGGAAAACAACCGGTCGAATGTCACGCACGGACCCCGCGTGACGGGCTCCACTCAACTGGCCACCGCTACTGCCAGCAAGAGGCCTTGACGGGTTGTTACCAACTCATCGAAAGCGAACGACGCCCGGGGGGACCGGGGGGCGAGCGCAGCGAACCCCGGGCCGGTGGAGCCGGCCCGGGGTTCGTGCCGCATGTGCCGCCGCGGATCAGCCCGTCGGTCGGGGCGAGGGCAGTGCGCCGGTCAGCAGCGGCCACTCCCGGTGGAACGACGGCAGCGGGAGCCTTCCCTCCACGATCGGCGTCCCGAAGACCTTCAGGTGCGCCAGCAGCGAGCCGTTCAGGTCGATTCCTCCGAAGAGACCCCAACTCCCCTGCACCTGAGGCGGGTTGCCTGAGGTGTCGACCGCGAGCGAACCGTCGACCTGGCCGCGCAGGTACGGCGCCAGCGTCGCCTCCACGCCGACCGTGTCGTACAGGCCGACGCTCACCTCGGCGCCCAGGCCGGCGCGTACCGCCGCCTTGCCCGAGAGCCGCAGCCGGACCGGGGAGACCGTGGTGTTGCCCGCGTCGGTGACCGGGCTCCAGCCGCGGTCGCCCGCGTAGTCGGCCCGGACGCTCCAGGCGCCGGTGACCTCCTGTTCGGCCTCCAGGTGGACCTTGCCGTCGGCGCTGATCTCCAGGTAGCAGGTCAGCCCGAGGTTGACCACGACCGGCAGTCCCGCGACCGTGAGGACGGGGCTCGCCTGGAGCTTGGCGAACGGCAGGCGCACCGGGGTGCCGGTGGCGCGGCCGAGGTCGCCGGTGACCTTCCACTGGGCGTGGGCGCCGAGGTCGAAGCCGATCGACGCGGTGCGCGGGCTGCCGACACCGGCGCCGTGGTAGGCGAAGTGGACGGCCGGGTGCAGCTGCAGGGATCCGGACGCGTCGGCGCTCGCGCCGTCGGGCAGCGGGATCGGCGCCTTGACGTCGACCTCCAGGGTGCCGGAGGCGTCGGCCCGGGTGGTGCCGTTCTCCCGGCCCACGGTCGCCTTGAGGTCCTTGACCAGCGGCGTCACCTTGATGGCCTGCGGGTCGACGGCGACCTGGCCGTCCGCCTCGGCGCCGCCCAGCAGCTCGGCCAGGGTCGCCGGCCGGGTCGAGATGCCGACGGTGTCGCCGGCGCCGGGGCGCACCTCGGTCACCGCGACCAGCGCGCCCTGGGGGGCGGCGGCCGTCGGCGGGCTGGCGATCAGCTGGCCGGGTTTGACGGCCGCGACCTGCCCGGCCGGCGGGGGCGTGGCCGGGGCGCCGGAGGACGGCGCGGACGGCGACGCCGGTGCCGGTGCGGGCGGCGTCGTGGGCACCGCCGCGGGCGACGCGGTGGGCACCGTCGCGGGCGAGGAGGCCTGCGCCGGGGACGCCGGGGCCCCGGACAGCACCGCCGTGCCCTTGACCGGGTCGTAGGCGGCCAGCTGCAGGGTGCTCGCCGCGGCGGAGACGGCGGCACCCTCCTTCCCCGGGGTCCCGATGGCGACCTGCTGGACGCCGGGCTGGGCCGCCGCCACCGGCAGGGTGCCCGCCGCGGGACGCTGGGAGGCGGGCGGGGCGGTGGTCGGCGTCGAGGCGGCGCGCGGCGCACCGGCTCCCGACCGGGCCGTCGGGGCCCCCGCCGGGGAGGCGGCGGCCGGGACGGCCGGGGCGACCGCTTCGACGGCGGCCGAAGCAGCCTGCGGAGCAGCGGAGTCCGGCCCGCAGGCGGCGGCGCCGAGCAGCAGCAGGGAGACGAGGGCAGGGCGGACGGCCGTGCCTATGGAGCTCTTCAACAAGACTCTTCCGGAGCGGCGGACGAGGACACGACCGCTCGTGATCAGGGGACGCGAAGGCGGCGCGAGTGGCCGCGGGCGTCATGTTACTGATGAGGAATTAGTTTGTCGAAGACATGCAAACAGCCTGAGCGATGACCAATGTGCATCAACTCACCGTTAAGTTGCATGAATTGATGGAGCATCAGGCGAATCCAGGCGCCCGCCAAGCCCGGCCTTCGGCGGGAGTCGACGCCCCGCTCCCCCCTCGAACGGCAGGGCCGCACCCCCGCCGTTCGGCAGGGGTGCGGCCCGGTGGCAGGTCCGGTCCGGTCCGGTCCGGTCACGCCACCACGAGCGTCCCCGTCATGTTCGGGTGGACGTCGCAGTGGTACGCGTACGGGCCGGGGCCGGACGGTGCGGTGATCGTCGTCGACTCCCCCGCCGAGAGCAGGCCGGTGTCGAACTCGCGGCCGGGCGTGGTGGCGGTCAGCGTGTGCCCGGTGTCGTCCTGGTTGGTGACGGTGATGGTCGTCCCCGGCGCCACCGTGAAGGTGTCGGGGTGGAAGGCGAAGTTCTTGATCGTCACCACCACCTTGCCGGAGGAGGGGGAGGCGGATCCCGACGCGGAGGCCGAGGCGGAGGCCCCGGCCGAGGCCGCGGAGGAAGCGGCCGACGAGGCGGCCGAGGCCGCGGACGAGGCGAGGGACGAAGCGGCCGACGCGAGGGACGAGACGGCCGCGGCCCCGGAGGAGGCGGACGATCCGCCCCCGCCGCTGGAACAGCCGGTGGCGCCGAGCAGCAGCCCGGCCGCCGCGCCGACCGCGAGAGCGGTCCGCCATGAACGGGAAGAACGGAGGGTCATCGGGCGGCTCCAGTCTCTCTGCCTGCGGCAACTCGGTCTGCGGCAACCCGCCCACGCTAGGCCCTGCCGCAACGACAGGGCGCAGGCACGGCCGTGGCGACCCGTCCGACCGGCCGCGGGCCACCCGAACGCCGGATCCGGGTGCAGCCGCTCCCGGCACCGGAACACCCCGGAACGCCTCCGGGCCCGGGAGCGGACTGCGCTCCCGGGCCCGGAGGCCACCACGATCGGACGGCACCGCGACCGGCCGGCACCGGCAGCCGTCGGCGTCAGGAGCGGCCGCCTCCCCGGGTCGAGACCGCGACGTAGTCGACCCGCATCGGGTGCCCGGGCTCGGTGGCCGGGCCCGGGACGCCGCCGAGCGCGGCGGGCAGGTTGCCGCCCACGGCCACGTTCAGGATCAGGAACAGCCCGTGGTGCACGGCCCGGTCCCAGGTCGCGGCGTCCATCTGGGCCGCCGTCACCCGGTGGTACTCGCGCCCGTCGAGGTACCAGCGCACCTGCTCGGCGCCGGCCGTCAGGTCGACCTCCACCGCGTAGGAGTGGAAGCCCGTCCGGCAGTCCTGGCACGCCCGCTCTCCCGAGCCGAGGCCCTTGGGCTCCTGGCAGGGGCCGCCGTCCAGCGTGCCGCAGTGCATCGTGCCGAAGACGGAGTCGCGGCCGTTGACGTTCTCCATCACGTCGAGCTCGCCGATCGCCGGCCACCCGGTGTAGCCGTCGCGCAGCCCGGACCCGAGGGTCCAGAAGGCCGGCCAGTAGCCCGCGGCCGCCGGCCCGGTGACGTCGGGCAGGGCGATCGAGGCCTCGATCCGCATCACGCCGCCCGGCGGGGGCGCGAGGTCCGACCGGCGGGACTCGATCCGGCCCGAGCTCCAGCGGCCGTTCTCCAGGGTGGGCACGATCTCCAGCGCGCCCTTGCCGTCGAGGCGGACGTTGGCGGTCGAGTCGGTCATCGTCTCGACCTCCCCGGTGCCCCACTGGGCGGCCGGGCAGCCCGGGTAGCAGGTGCCCAGGTCGTACTGCCAGTGCGCGGCGGAGGGCCGGCTGCCGCCGGGACCGTCGAAGTCGTCCCGCAGCACGGGCGTCCAGCCGTCCGGCCCCGCCGGGACACCGCCCGCAGCCGCGCCCGCGGGCGAGCCGGCCGGTGCGACGGCGGGCACCAGCCCGGCCTCGGTGAGCAGCCGTTCGAGCCTCGGGGTGAGGACGACGGCCGCCACGTTGGTCAGGTGCGCGTCGTCGCGGTAGAGCAGGATCCGCTCCAGGACCGCCGGGCAGGTGCGCCCCGCCCCCGGGCAGAGCACCGAGTTCACCTCGACGGACCGGACGCCGGGCACCCGGTCGGCCGCGATCGCCTCGGCGAGCGGGTCCGGCCACCGGGCGCCGTCCCGGGCGAACGCGCAGGCCGCCGGGTCGTCGGTGTGTCCCGAGACGCAGGCCGGGATGTCCGTCCCCGGGATCGGGGTGTCCTGGAGGTAGACGATCGGCACGCCCATCGCGCGCAGCGGCGCCAGGGTCTTCTCCCAGGCCTGGAGCAGGAGGTCCTGGTCGTCCGTGTAGCGGTTGAGCGAGGAGACCACGATCAGCTTGGGCTTCGGCCCCTGCTGGAGCCGGGCCAGGCTGTTCGCCCGCCAGCTGTCGCACTCCCGGTAGGTGCGACCCAACTGCGGGTTGACCACGGTGAGTTCGGGCAGCGGGCAGCCCTGCTTGACCAGCTCCTCCAAGGCCCAGTGGCGGCCGGCCGCGATGGCCAGCAGCGGCGAGAACCACTGCCCGGCGTGCGAGTCGCCGAGCAGGACGATCCGGTCCAGGCTGCCGGTCTCGCCGAACAGACAGGCCGGGCTGGTGGTGGCGCTCGGCGCCACCTCGCACTCGCCGTCGGGCGGGAAGTCCTTGCGGGCCTGGACGGCGTCCGGCACCACCGGGCCGCCCTTGAGCGGGGTGGCGGTGCGTGCCAGCAGGGAGGTGCCGTCGGGCGAGCCGGGCGGCAGTCCGAGCAGGTCGACGGGGGCGGCCGGGCCGAGCAGACGCAAGGTCCCGGTGCCGACGACCAGCGCCAGCACCACCGGGATGATCACTGCGGCGATCCCCAACGAGAGCCCCCGCCTGGGGAGTTCGGAGACCGTCCGGTTGCGGCGCAGCGGCTGCTCGATCCAGCGCAGCACCGCCGCGGCGGGCAGTGCGGCGGCCACGGTGAGCGCCGCCTTGGCCGGCCAGCCGAGGGCTCCGAGCCGGGCCTCGGCGAGGACGAGGATCGGCCAGTGCCACAGGTAGAGGTTGTAGGAGAGCCGGCCGATCGCCCGCGGGGCGCGCAGGCCCAGCAGCCGGTCCGCGCCGAGGCCGGTGCCGGGCGCCCGGCCGGCGCCGCTGCGGTCGGGGGTGCCCGCCAGGATGACGGCGGCGGCGCCGAGCGTGGGGACGAGCGCCGCGTACCCGGGGTAGGGGGTGGTGGCGTCGTACCGGAGGATGCACCAGGCGATCGCCCCGAGCCCGGCCCAGCCGGTGAGTACCCGCAGGGCGCGCGGTCCGGGCAGCCGGTGCCAGGGCAGCAGGGCGAGCAGCGCCCCCACCCCGAACTGCCAGACCCGGGAGGGCGTGCCGAGGTAGGCGAGCGAGACGGAGCCGTGCGTCCAGTGCAGCGACAGGGCGAAGGAGCCGAGGGTCGCCGCCCCGGCGACGGCGGCCGCCACCGAGCGCACGGCCGCGCCGCGGCGGGCGGCGCGGGCCGCGAGGAAGACCAGCACCGCGAGTAGCGGCGCCCAGAACAGGTAGAACTGCTCCTCGACGGCGAGCGACCAGAAGTGCAGCAGCGGGCTTGGGTCCCGGCCGGCCGCGAGGTAGTCGGTCTGCTGGGCGACGAAGCGCCAGTTGGCCACGGACAGGGCCGCGGCGAGGACGTCGTACTCCAGGTCGGCGCGGCGCAGCGGGACGGTGAGCCATGCGCCGGCCAGGGCGACCGTGCCGAGCACGACCGCGGCGGAGGGCAGCAGTCGCCGCGCCCGGCGGGAGAAGAACTCCCCCAGCCGGATCCGGCCGGTGGTGACCGCCTCGCGCACCAGGAGTCCGGTGATCAGGTAGCCGGAGATGACGAGGAAGACGTCCACGCCGACGAATCCGCCGGCCAGGCCGGGGAGGGAGGCGTGGAAGGCGAGGACCGCGAGGACCGCCACCGCGCGCAGGCCCTCGATGTCGGGGCGGAATCCGGCGGAGCGGGGCGTCGGCCCCGGGGTGCCGGACCTTCGGGAGCCGGGGCCGCCGGGTGGCGGGCCGGGGATGGTGTAGGACTCCGGACTGAGGTCCGTCGCCGTGGTCGAAGACATCGGTGTGATGACCTTTCACCCCAGCCAGGGCAGCATCGGGCTGACCCAGCCGGAGGCAAGCAGAGCGGTGAGCACGAGTGTGGCGGTGGCGGCCAGCGCTTCGGGCCAGCGCCTGGGCAGCATGCCGGGGCCGGTCGGGCGCAGGGCCGACAGCCCGAGTCGGCGTCGGGCCGGTACGGCGGCGCGGTTCGGATCGGCGGTGCCGTCCGGGCGGGCGGTGCCGTCCGGGCCGGTGGCAGCGTCCGGGCCGGCCGCGAGGGCGGCGCGGTTCGCCCGGGCGGGCCGGAGCTCGCCTATCAGGTCGCGGACCAGCGGGAGGCCGACCTGGCACTGGACGGCGAGGTAGAGGCCGAGGCCCCAGGTGTGCCCCCAGCCGCTGCGGACGACGGCCAGGGCGAGCCCGGCGGCGGCCGCGCCGATGGAGAGGCAGAGCCAGCCGAGCGAGACCAGGACCACCCGGCGGGCCAGGCCGCCGGGCTTCGCCCGCCCCGCGCCGGTGGGCACCCAGGCCGCGCTGCGGCCGCGCAGGGTGTGCCAGAAGGCGGCTGCGGCGGCCACGCTCATCAGGACGTTCGAGCGGATCACCTCGATCCGCCAGCGGGTCCGGCTGATCCGGGGCAGCAGGACGTGCCAGAGCCAGAGCGGCGCGAGCAGCGGCAGGACGTGCCAGGGCCGGATCTGCTCCGGGTACCAGAACATCATCACCAGCGGCGGCAGCGGGGCCACGAAGAGGTTCACCGAGGCGGCCAGGTAGCCGACGACGCCCTCGTAGAAGCAGAGCCGCATCCGCCAGGGCGCCCGGATCTGCTTGAGCACGGGCGAGCCGAGCAGGTGCAGGTTGCCCATCGCCCAGCGGTACTGCTGGTTGACGAAGGACGCCAGGTTGTCGGGCGAGGTGCCCTTGGCGACCAGGACCGGGACGTAGAGCGTCCGGTACCCCTGGGCGTAGAGGCCGAGGCCGGTGAACAGGTCCTCGCTGTGGTCGAGCCGGGCGAAGCCGCCGGCCGCGTCGATGGCCGAGCGCCGGTAGACCGCGTTGCTCCCGCAGCAGATGGCCGCGTCGCTGGCGTCCCGGGAGGGCTGGATCCATCGGAAGAACCACTCCTGGGCGGAGCCGGCGGCGCGCTGGATCCAGTCCATCGACTCGTCGGTGTCGAAGCACTGCGGGCTCTGCACGATGCCGATCCGGGGATCGGCGAGGTACGGCACGAGGTGGCGCAGGAAGTCCCGGCGCGGCGCGAAGTCGGCGTCCAGGATGGCGATGTACTCCGCGCTGCTCAGGGTGAGCGCGTGGTTGAGGTTGCCGGCCTTCTTGAGGTGCCCGCGGTCGGGGCGGACGACGTACCGGTAGCCGTGCGCGGCCGCCAGTTCGGCGACCTCGGCGCGGTCGGCGTCGTCCAGGACCCAGACGGTCAGGGCGTCCGGCCAGTCGAGCTCCCGGACCGCCCGGTAGGCGTTCTCCAGGACGTCGAGCGGTTCACCGCAGGTCGGCAGGTACAGGTCGACGGTCGGCAGTGTGCCCGGGTTCCAGGCGTTGACCAGGACCTCGTGCGACTGCCTGGTCAGCCGGCGCTGGCGCAGGCTGTTGACCGAGGACAGTGCCAGGGCGACGACGTTGAGGCCGAGGACGGCGAGGAAGCCCCACAGGGCCGGGGTCCGCAGCGAGAAGGTGAACATGGTGGCCGCGGTGAAGACGAAGGCGAGCGAGGTGCAGATCAGCACCCAGCGGCGCTGCGGCCCGAAATACCAATAGAGCTCCTGATCGGAAGGAGGTTGAGGAAGGTGTTGGACGGTCATGAGGCCCCCACAGCCGCGTTTCTGACAGCTCCGGCGGTCACAGTACCTCATTGGTATAGACCATTAGCGCCGCTGCCCGAGCGGTGGAACATCTCCCGACGGGGCCGCGCCCGACCGGTGGTCAGTTGGCCGCCCTGCCCCGGCCGGGGCGTGAATCAGCAGGTCGCGCGGGGGTCAACAGTCGTCCAACTTCCGTACGGGGCATGTTCGCCGCCGGGCGCGGCCCGGCCTGTCGGGGCCGGGCCGCGCCGCGTTTTGACGGGTCGGGGGGAGGTCAGGGGAAGGAGACCACCGTCGACGGAGTGGTGCCGGTACCCGAGGTCGCGGCCCCGGTGGAGTTCACGACGTGTTCATACTGGCCCTGGCCGCCGAGCGAGACGACCAGCAGGTCGTGGAACCGCACGCCCGGCCGGACGGGGGCCTCGAACCCGTGGTCCATCCGGATCGTCGGGTCCACGTTGAAGTAGCAGTAGCTGCCCAGGCCCCACCCCTCGTGCACCGTCACCGAGTCGTCGACCTTGTAGGCGGCGAACCCCTTGGTCGGGCCGTTCTGCACGGCGGCCTGGTTCGGGGCGTCGTAGGCCTTCTCGTTCTGGAAGAAGACCGTCCGGCCGCGCTCGCCGGACCACTCGACGTCGTACTTCTTGAAGTGCTCGACGAACAGGCCGGTGCCGAGCACGTCGTCCCCGCGCACCACCAGGCCGTAGTCGGCGGGGTTGGTGTCCCAGCCGACGCCGGCCCCGTGGTCGGCGCGCCAGATCCAGGTGTGGTCGATCAGCACGTCGTCGCTGTTGACCACGACGCCCGCGGTGGTGGAGCCGGGGCCGGCCCCGCCGACCCGGATGAAGACGTCCTGGAGGCTGGTCGGGTCGGCGGAGTGGTCGGCGCCGGAGCCGTCCGGGCCGACCTGCACCAGGGCGGCGGACCTGACCGGGCCGGCGTCCACCAGCAGTCCGGCCAGCTTGACGCCGTCCACGTCGGCCACCCTGATCGCCGTCACCCCGTTGTCGGGGACGACGGTCGCCAGGCCCAGGCCGAGCACCACGGTGTCGGGCCGGGTGACCTCGATCGGCCGGTCGACGTGGTAGACGCCGGGGGTGAAGAGCAGGTTGAGGCCCTGGGCGAGGGCCGCGTTGATGGTCGCCGCGGTGGCACCGGGCTTGACCAGGTAGAAGCGGTCGAGCGGCAGCGAGGAGCCCTGCGGGGCGCCGTCCCAGGAGACCCCGCGGGCGTTGGTCCGCTTGGCCGGGACGAACACCTTGTAGTCGTTGCCGTCCAGGTAGAGGAAGGGCTTCTCGCGGGAGACCGGGGTGGTGTCCAGCGTGGTGTAGGGCGGGTCGGGGAAGGACTGCGCCGGGGCGCCCTGGACGCCGGAGAAGGTCTGGTTCCAGACGCCGTTGGAGAAGCCGCCGACGGCGCTGTCCCGGGTGTACCACTGCTGCTGGGAGTAGTTGCCGACGCTCCCGTCGATCCGGCTGTCGGCGATGTAGCCGCCGCTGGCCCAACCGTAGCCCGCCGGCGCGAGGTTGAGCCCGCCCTTGACGTGCATCCGGCGGAACGGGGCGGCCTGGGCGACGGCCCAGCGGTCGGTGCCGCTGACCGGGTTCAGTGCCAGGTTCTCGGCGGAGCGCCAGAAGTTCTGCGTGGCGTTGCCGTTGAACCAGCCGGCGTCGACCGTCACGTCGCCGTTGAGGAGGGTGTCGTCGGGCTTCAGTCCGAGCCCGGCGACCGAGGTGTAGAAGCCGAGTTGGACGTTGAGGTTCTGGTAGCTCCCGGGCTTGAAGAGCAGTGCGTAGCGGGCGTCGCCGAACTGGTTGGACTCCTGCTTGGCGAAGACCTCGTCGACCTTGGCCTGGATGCCGGGGGTGGCGGGGTCGAAGACCAGGACGTTGGGCCCGAGGTCGCCGCCGCCCTGCACCGGCGGCACGGTCGGCCCGTCGGCGGTGTTCACCCGGAACTCCCAGAGCGAGTACCCCCAGGCGGTGCCGCGCGCGGTGCCGTTCATCCGTACGTAGCGCCCGCTGCCGCCGACGGCGAGCGTCTCGGTGCCGCCGACGCCGTTCGCGGCGGTGTACAGCGTCCGCCAGTTCGCACCGTCGTCGGAGGCCTGGATCTGGTACGAACGCCCGTACGCGGCCTCCCAGTCGAGCACCACCCGGCAGAGCGGGCGGACGGCGCCGAGGTCCACCTGGAGCCACTGCTGGTCGCTCGCCGCGGAGGACCAGCGGGTCCCGGTGTCGCCGTCCACCGCGGCGGCGGCCGGCGTACCGGCGTTCTCGGTGGAGGACGCGGCGACCGGCCGGCCCTGGGCGGCGTTCGCGGTGCCGCAGTCGGAGCCGGCCGGGGCGAAGGCTCCGAAGACCTGGAACTCCCAGAGCGAGTAGCCGTATCCGGTGGCCCGGGTGAGCCCGTTCATCCGGACGTAGCGCCCGCGGCCGCTGACGGCGAGCGTCTCGGTGCCGCCGACGCCGTTCGCGGCGGTGTACAGCGTCCGCCAGTTCGCGCCGTCGTCGGACACCTGGATCTGGTACGAACGCCCGTACGCGGCCTCCCAGTCGAGCACGACCTTGGTGAGGTCGGCGGCGGCGCCGAGGTCGACCTGGAGCCACTGCTGGTCGTTCGCCGCGGAGGACCAGCGGGTCCCGGTGTCACCGTCCACCGCGGCGGCGGCCGGCGTGCCGCCGTTCTCGGTGGACGAGGCGGTGACCGGCCGGCCCTGGGAGATCAGGGTGTCGGCGGCGTGGGCGGCCGGCCCGGGCAGGGCCAGGGCGGTGCCGGAGAGCAGGGCCAGGCCGAGCAGTGCGGCCGGTGCCCTGCGGGGGCGTGCTGAAGCGAGCCTCATGGGCTTCTCCTGCGGTGGGGGATGGGTGGGAGCGGGGGCGCACCACGTGTCCGCACCCGGCACGGCGCAGGCGCCGGGTGATGGGGGGACGACGAGCCACCGGTCCGCGCCGGCCGACGGGTTGGGGAGTCGGCGCGGCGCGGGACCGCCGGGGTGGGGCGGTGCCGGAGTCGTGACGGGGCATCACCGCCGGGCCCTGGCAGAGCCTGACCCGGCCCGTCCCGGGGAGCGCCCCCGACCGGGAGTCTCGGGGCTGTCGATCCGCAGTGTCAACCCTTCGCGCAGACTTTCCTCACACCGTGAACTAGGCCTGGTGGAGGCAAGTTGGCGACACCTGAGGGTCAGGACCGCCCGGTGGGCAGGGCCCGCGGGCGGTCGGCGGGCCGGCGCGGGGGCTCGCCGCCGGACTCCAGGAACTCGGTCAGCGGGAGGGTCGCGGCACCCACCGTGACCGCCTCCGGCCCGAGCGTGCCGAGCACGATCGAGGTCTGCTCCCGCGGGAAGCGCAGCGCGTACGCGGTGGCCGCCGTCCGGATCGCCGGCAGCAGCCGGGGGCCCAGCAGCAGGCCGGCCCAGCCGCCGATCACGATCCGCTCGGGGTTGAACAGGTTGACCAGGTCGGCGATGGCCGCGCCGAGGTACTCCGCGGCCTCGGCGAGCAGCTCGGCGGCGGCGGGTTCGCCCGCCTCGGCGGCCGCCAGCAGGGCCGCGATCCCGGCCTTCTCGCCGCCGCCGGACGGCGCCGCCGCCCAGCGCTCCAGCAGCGCCTCGGCCCCGACGTACGCCTCCAGGCAGCCGCGGGCCCCGCACCGGCAGCGGCGTCCGCCGACGTGCACCTTGGTGTGCCCCCACTCCCCCGCGCTGCTGGTCGCGCCGCGGAACCGGGCGCCGTCGGCGACCACGCAGGCGCCGACCCCGGAGCCGAACAGGGCGATCACCGCGTGCCGCACCCCGCGCCCGGCCCCGAACCACATCTCGGCCTGGCCGAGCGTCTTGGCGCCGTTGTCCACGAACAGCGGCAGGTCGGTACCGGCCCGCAGCAGCCGGCCCAGCGGGACGGCGTCCCAGCCGACGGTCTGGCCGTGCACGACGATGCCGAGGCCGTCCGAGGCCGGATCCCCCTGCTCGACGATGCCCGGCACGCCGATGCCGACGCCGAGGACGCTCGCCGGGTCGGTGCCGGTGCGCTCCAGCACCTCGGCCAGCCCGGCGAGGATCAGCTCCACCACGTGGTCCGCGTCGTGCCCGCAGTCCGACAGCGGCCAGTCGCTGGCGGCCAGCTCGGTGCGGGCCAGGTCGAACAGGGCCACCCGGACCTGCGTCTCCCCGACGTCCACCCCGACCAGATGGGCCCGCCCGGGGGCGACCTGCAGCATGATCCGGGGCCGGCCGCCGTCCGACTCCACCGAGCCGCACTCCTCGATCAGCCCGTCCGCGAGCAGCTCGCCCGTCACGTTGCTGACCGATCCGGCGCTCAGCCCCGTGAGCGTGCCGAGTTCCTGGCGGCTCAGCGGCCCGTCGAAGTACAGCCGCCGCAGCAGCGTCGACCGGCTTCCTCTGCGCAGGTCACGCACCGTCTTCTTGCCTTGCGCGGTCATGGGACCTCCCTCCTGACCCGAATCTACCGTTGCCCGAACCCTTGACGGAAGCTTTCCTCGGACGTTAAATCACGCCTTGAAGTAAGCCTCTGGTCAGGCTACTTCACCACAGAACCGGCCCATCCACGCCCATTACCACCCGAGAGGGTCACCGGCATGCCCATCAGACGCCGCACCGCGGCCACCGCACTGGCCGCCACCCTGGTACTCGCCGCCACCGCCTGCTCCGGCGGATCCGGCTCCGGCGGCGACAACAGCAGCCCCGGCACGCTCACCTACTGGGCCTCCAACCAGGGCACCAGCCTGGAGAACGACCGCCAGGTCCTGGAGCCGGAGCTCAAGGCGTTCGAGCAGCAGACCGGCATCAAGGTGAAGCTGGAGGTGATCCCCTGGTCCGACCTGCTGAACCGGATCCTCGCCGCCACCACCTCCGGCCAGGGCCCCGACGTCCTCAACATCGGCAACACCTGGTCCGCCTCGCTCCAGGCCACCGGCGCCCTGCTGCCCTTCGACACCGCCGCCCTCGACCGGATCGGCGGCCGGGAGCGCTTCCTGCCCGCCGCGCTGGCCTCGGCCGGCGCCCCCGGCAAGGACCCGGCGGCCGTCCCGCTCTACTCCATGGCCTACGGCCTCTACTACAACAAGCGGCTGTTCGCCGAGGCCGGGATCGACCGGCCCCCGGCCACCTGGGAGGAGCTGGTCGCCGACGGCAGGCGGCTCACCGGCGGCGACCGCTACGGCCTCGCCATCGAGGGCGGCAACCCCTCCGAGAACGTCCACCACGCCTTCGTCCTCGCCAAGCAGCACGGCGCCGACTTCTTCGACCCGTCCGGCCGGCCCGCCTTCGACAGCCCGGGCGCCGTCGCCGCCGTCAAGCAGTACGTCGGTCTCCTCGGCACCGACCGGATCGCCGCCCCCGGCAACGCCGAGTACGCCAACAACCAGTCCGTCACCGACTTCGCCACCGGCAAGGCCGCCATGCTGATGTGGCAGGCCGCCGGCGCCAACCTCAAGTCCCACGGCATGAACCCCGAGGACTACGCCGTCGCCCCCGTCCCCGCCCCGGCCGGCGCCACCGGCGAACGCGCCACCACCTCGATGGTGGCCGGCATCAACCTCGCGGTGTTCCGCAACACCCACAACACCGACGGCGCCCTGAAGTTCGTGAAGTTCATGACCGGCACCGAGGAGCAGACGAAGCTCAACAAGACCTACGGCTCGATCCCCCCGGTCAAGGACGCCCAGGCCGACCCCGCCTTCGCCACCCCCGAACTGCGCACCCTGGCCCAGGTGCTGGCCACCGGTGCGGCCCCGCTGCCGCAGGTCGCCAACGAGAGCCAGTTCGAGACCCTGGTCGGCACCGCGGTGAAGAACCTGCTCGCCGGGGCCGCCGCCGGGAAGCCGGTCACCGACGAGTCCGTGAAGGCCGAACTCACCCGCGCCCAGCAGCAGATGCCGGCCGGCTGAGGTGACCCCGACGCTACCCGCCCCCGCGCCGCCCCGGCCCCGGCCCCGGCCGCGCGCCCTCCCCCCGGTCCGCACCCGGCGCGCCCGCCGCCGCCGCACCGCCCTGCCCTATCTGCTGCTGCTCCCCGCCCTGGTGCTGGAACTGCTCGTCCACCTCACCCCGATGGTGGTCGGCATCGTGATGAGCTTCAAACAGCTCACCCAGTTCTTCATCCGGGACTGGTCCGCCGCCCCCTGGGCCGGCCTCGCCAACTACCGCATGGCGGTGGACTTCAACGCCCCGGTCGGCAAGGCCCTGCTGCACTCCTTCTGGGTCACCTGCGCGTTCACCGTGCTGGCCGTCGGCCTCTCCTGGCTGGCCGGCACCGTGGCCGCGATCATGATGCAGGACGCCTTCCGGGGCCGCGGGCTGCTGCGCGCCGCCTTCCTGCTGCCGTACGCGCTGCCGGTCTACGCGGCCGTCATCACCTGGTCGTTCATGTTCCAGCGGGACACCGGCCTGATCAACCACGTGCTGCACGACCAGCTCCACCTCGTCGACGACAAGCCCTTCTGGCTGCTCGGCGACAACAGCTTCACCGCGCTGGTCACCGTCTCGGTCTGGCGCAGCTGGCCGTTCGCCTTCCTCACCCTGACCGCGGGGCTGCAGAACATCCCGCGCGAGCTGTACGAGGCCGCCGCCCTGGACGGCGCCGGGATCTGGCAGCAGATCCGCCGGATCACCCTGCCCTCGCTGCGCCCGGTCAACCTCGTCCTGCTGCTGGTGCTGTTCCTCTGGACGTTCAACGACTTCAACACGCCCTACGTGCTGTTCGGCCGGTCCGCACCCGAGGCGGCGGACCTGGTGTCCATCCACATCTACCAGTCCTCCTTCATCACCTGGAACTTCGGCGCCGGCTCCGCGATGTCGGTGCTCCTGCTGCTGTTCCTGCTGCTGGTCACGGCCGGCTACCTGCTGCTCGCCTCACGCCGAAGGAGTCCGCGATGATCGGCGCGACCGCGTCCTTCCGATGGATCCGGCGGATCGTCCTGGCCGCGCTCACCGTGTTCGCCCTGGTGCCGGTGCTGGTGATGCTGAGCAGCTCGCTCAAGCCGCTGCGGGACGTCCAGGGCCCGTTCCGGTGGATCCCCAGCACCTTCACCGTCCGCCCCTACCTGGACATCTGGCGGACGGTGCCGCTCGGCCGCTACCTCGTCAACTCGCTGATCGTGGCCGGTGCGTCGACCGCCCTCTCGGTGGTGGTCGCGATCCTCGCCGCGTACGCGGTCAGCCGCTACCGGTTCCGCGGGCGGCGGCTGTTCACCGTGACGGTGCTCTCCACCCAGATGTTCCCCGGGATCCTCTTCCTGCTGCCGCTGTTCCTGATCTTCGTCAACGTCGGCAACGCGACCGGCGTGGCCCTGTACGGGAGCCGCGGCGGCCTGATCCTCACCTACCTCACCTTCTCGCTCCCGTTCTCGGTCTGGATGCTGGTCGGGTACTTCGACTCCATCCCGCGCGACCTCGACGAGGCCGCCCTGGTCGACGGCTGCGGACCGGTCCGGGCGCTGGTGCGGATCATCATCCCCGCGGCGGTGCCGGGGATCGTCGCGGTCGCCGTGTACGCCTTCATGACCGCGTGGGGCGAGGTCCTCTTCGCCTCCGTGCTCACCACCGACCGGACCCGCACGCTGGCGGTCGGCCTCCAGGGCTACGCCACCCTCAACGACGTGTACTGGAACCAGGTGATGGCCGCCTCGCTCGTGGTGAGCGTGCCGGTGGTCGCCGGGTTCCTCCTGCTGCAGCGCTACCTGGTCGCGGGGCTGACCGCGGGGGCCGTCAAATGACCGCACCCGCCGCACTCCCACTCACTGCACCCGCCGCACTCCTGCTCACCGCACCCGCCGCCCCTTCGACCGCACCCCGCACGGAAAGGCACCCCGTGAACGACCTCAGCGCCCTCCCCGACGACTTCCTCTGGGGCGCGGCCACCGCCGCCTACCAGATCGAGGGATCGGCGGACGCCGACGGACGCGCCCCCTCGATCTGGGACACCTTCGCGCACACCCCGGGCCGGGTGGCCGGCGGCGACACCGGCGACACCGCCTGCGACCACTACCGGCGCTGGCCCGAGGACCTCGGCCTGATGCGCCGGCTCGGCCTGGGCGCCTACCGGTTCTCCATCGCCTGGCCCCGGGTGGTGCCGCTGGCCGACGACCGGGTCAACCCGGCCGGGCTGGACTTCTACGACCGCCTGGTGGACGCGCTGCTCGCGGCCGGCATCACGCCGTTCCCCACCCTCTACCACTGGGACCTCCCGCAGGCCCAGCAGGACCGCGGCGGCTGGCCCGTCCGCGCGAGCGCCGAGCGCTTCGCCGAGTACACGGCCGTGGTCGCCGCCCGCCTCGGCGACCGGGTCACCCACTGGGCCACCCTCAACGAGCCGCTCTGCTCGGCCTGGATCGGCCACCTGGACGGCGCGATGGCCCCCGGCCTGACCGACCTCACGGCGGCCGTCCGCGCCTCCTACCACCTGCACCTCGCGCACGGCCTGGCGGTCCAGGTGCTGCGCGAGTCCGTCCGGGGCGCGCAGATCGGCATCGTCAACAACCTGAGCACCGTGGAGCCCGCCTCCGGCTCCGAGGCGGACCTGGCCGCCGCCGTGCGCGCCGACGGCCACATCAACCGCTGGTGGCTCGACCCCGTCCTCGGCCGCGGCTACCCGGCCGACATGCTCGACGCCTACGGTGTCGAACTCCCGGTCCGCGACGGCGATCTGGAGCTGATCTCGGCCCCGCTGGACTGGCTCGGGCTGAACTACTACTTCCGCCAGATCGTCGCCGACGACCCGGGCGCCGGCCCCGGCCCGCGCTTTCGCCAGGTGCCCGGCCCCGGGCCGGAGCACACCGCGATGCCCTGGGAGGTGCACGCCCCCGGACTGGAGGAGCTGCTGCTGCGGCTGACCGACGAGTACGGCGTGGAGCGGATCTACGTCACCGAGAACGGCTCCGCCTACCGCGACACCGTCGGGCCGGACGGCAGCGTCCACGACCCGGAGCGCACCGCCTACCTCGAACGGCACCTGGCCGCCTGCGCCCGGGCGGTGGCCAAGGGGGCCCCGCTGGCGGGCTACTTCGCCTGGTCGCTGCTGGACAACTTCGAGTGGGCCTACGGCTACGACAAGCGCTTCGGGCTGGTGCACGTCGACTACGCCACCCAGCAGCGGACGGTGAAGACCAGCGGCCGGCGCTACGCGGAGCTGATCGCCGCCCACCGCGCGCGCTGAGCAGGCCCGGCGCGCCCGGGACGGCCACCCGGCCCGGCGCACCGCCCCGCGGCGGCCGCCGGGCGGTGCGCCGTCAGCCGGCGCGCCGGTGGCCGCCCCGGGCGCCCTCCGCGGTCAGGTCGGTCAGCGCGGTGGTCAGCAGCTCGCGGGCCTCGTCGGCGCGGCCCAGCTCGATCAGGGCGGTGCCCAGCTCGGTGAGGGTCTGGGTCATGCTGTCGGGCTGCCCGGCCGCCTCGAAGTGGACCAGCGCCTGCCGGTACGCGGCCTCCGCCCCGGCCCAGTCCTGCAGCGCGGCCTGGTCGAGGCCGATCTCGTGGACGGAGAACCCGGCCATCAGGTGGAACATGTGCGAGGGCGAGCCGTCCAGCCACTCCTGGACCTCGGCCAGGACAGACCGGTGGGCCTCCAGGGCCTGCCGGGGCCGCCCGGACTCGCGCAGGCAGGCGCCGACGCAGCGCAGCGCCACCACCCGGCCCACCTCGGCGGACCGGCCCTCCAGCGTGGCGAACGCCTCGGCCGCCTGCCGGTACGCCTCGATGGCCTCCTCGGACCGGAGCAGCCGGCGCAGGGCGGTGGCGCAGTAGGTGAGCGCCCAGGCCTCCTGCTGGGCGTCCCCGATCCGGCGGGACAGCTCCAGGGCCTCCCGGGCGACGTCCAGGCCCGACTGGTAGCGGTGCAGGCAGGTGATGTGGGCCCAGGCCAGGTAGTTCAGGTGGACGGCCTCGGCGATCCGGTCGCCGGCGGCCCGGGCGGAGTCCACCGAGAGCCGGAACACCTGCGCCCACACGTCCCAGTGCAACAGGCTGTCGGAGAACCAGTGCATGGCCTCGGCGGTCTCCACGACCTGCCGGTGCCGGCCGGTGGCGTTCGCGTGGTGCAGGGCCGACAGCCACTCCGGGTGCTCCTCCTCCAGCCAGCGCCGGGCGTCGGCGAGGGTGGCGGGGGCGCCGGCCGGATCCGGGTCGCCCGAGATGTCGCCCTCGGTGCGCTCGACGTCGAAGCGCAGCCCGGCGGCGGCGGCCCGGCGCAGCAGCCAGTCGCCGGCCCGCTCGCGGGCCTCCTCCACGGCCTGCGGACCGTCGTCGGCGGTGAGCTGCTCGCCCGCGTAGAGGCGGACCAGGTCGTGCAGGCGGTAGCGCTGGGGGGTGGCGGCGGGCTGCAGCAGCCCGGCGTCGGTGAGCTCCTCCAGGTACCGGTCGGTCTGCTGGACCGGCAGACCGGCGTAGGGCGCGACGGTGGCGGCGGTGAAGTCCTCCCCCGCCGTCAGCGAGCAGCGGCGCAGCACCAGTCCGGCGGCGGCCGGCAGCTTGCGGTAGGAGAGCGCGAAGGCGGTGCGCACCCGCAGGTCGCCGGCCTCCAGCACGTCCAGGCGGTACTCCTCGGCGGCGAGCTGGCGGACCAGGTGGCTGACCGGCTGCCGCGGCCGGGCCACCAGCCGCTGTCCGGCGATCCGCAGGGCGAGCGGCAGGTGGCCGCAGAGCCGGGCGAGCTCCCCGGTGGCCTCGGGCTCGGCGGCGATCCGGTCGGGGCCGGCGATGCGGGCCAGCAGGGCGGCCGACTCACCGGGGGCGAGCACGTCCAGCGGCAGCCGGTGCACCGATTCCAGGCCGGGCAGGACGTGCCGGCTGGTGATGATGGTCAGGGCCGGGCCCGAGCCGGGCAGCAGCGGGCGGACCTGCGCCTCGTCGGCGGCGTTGTCCAGGATCAGGACCAGGCGCTGCTCGCGCACCAGGGTGCGGAACAGGCTGGCGCGCTCCTCGGTGTCGGCGGGCACCGAGCGGTCGGCGACGCCCAGGGCGCGGAGGATCTGGGCGAGGGCCTCGCGCGGTGCGAGGGGCGCCGGGGCCATGCCGCGCAGGTCGAGGGAGAGCTGGCCGTCGGGGAAGAGCGGGGCCAGGGTGTGGGCGGCGTGCAGGGCGAAGGCGGTCTTGCCCAGGCCGGGCTGCCCGTAGGCGAGCACGATGCGGGGGTGCGCCGGGTCCGCGTCCCGGGCGAGCCGGTGCAGCCGGTCCAGGGCGTCCTCGCGGGCGGTGAAGTCGGCGATGTCCCGGGGCAGCGCGAGTGCGGAGTAGACGGCCTCCCCGGGGCGGCCGGCCTCGGCCGGGCGGTCGGCGCCGGGACCGGCCGCGGGCTCCGCGGGTGCGGCGGCCTGGGCGAGCACGGCGGCCTCGGCCCGGACGGGGGTGCGCCGGGGGCGTCCGCTCTGGGCGGCCTGGTCGAGCGCGGCGGCCTGGGCCTGGTCGAGGCGCAGTGCGGCGGCCAGGGCCTGCACGGTACGCCGCTGTGGTCCGCGGGTGCGGCCGCGTTCCATGTCGCCCAGCGCGCGCAGGCTGACCCCGGCCGCCTGGGCCAGTTCGGCCTGGGTCAGACCGGCCAGCACCCGGAGGCGGGCGAGCAGGAGGCAGAAGTCGTCGGCCGTGCCGGAATCGCCTGTCGGTGTGCCTGCCGGTATGCCTGTCGCGCCCATCGCCGCCCCTGTCACCCACGGTGTCGGCCTCTTCACCGAACACGTCGAGGTCAGACAGTATGCCTGGTCAAGATCGCACGCTGGACACGGATCGGTGGCCGGACGGTTCGCCGTCACCGCACTCGCCGGTAACCTGACGGTCCGTCCGGTCCGGTGCCGCGGGGGCGGCTCGCGGTGCGGGTGCAGCTGCCCGACCCCCGGATCCGCCCGGTACTTCCGCCTGTGGTTCTGCCTGTCCGGCCCGCTGCGACCCTGCTCGTTCCGCCTGTCGGGGCAGGGTCGGACGGGCAAGGTCGTCCCGCCACGGGCCGGCGGGTGGAGCTCAGCGGTGCGCGGCCTCGGCGGCCCGGCGCTCCTCCGCCACGGCCTCGGCGGTGCGGCCGAGGGCGTGCAGGACGGTGGCGATCAGGGCGTGCGACCGGGCCTCGAGCGCCGGGTCAGCCTGGGTGCGGCCGAGGGCGAGGGCCAGCCGGGCCGTGGTGAGGGCGTCGCCGTGGCGGCCGAGCGCGTGCAGTGCCTCGGCGCGGGTGTGGGTGGCCCGGACGGTCTCGGCCGCGTCCGGGTGGGCGGCGAGGATCCGGACGGCCTCGTCGGCGTGGGAGAGCGCCGGTTCGAGCGTGCCGCCGACCACCTGGGCGCTGGCCAGGTCGTTGAGCGCCCGGGCGAGCAGGCGGTCGTCGGCCAGGGCGCGGGCGCGGGCCACGATGTCCGTCATCAGCGGCACGGCGCGGTCGGGCCGACCGGCCCTGACCAGGCCGTCGGCCGTCCGGGCCCGGCAGTGGTGGCGCAGCACCGGGTCGCTGACCTCGTCGGCCGAGGCCAGGGCCCGGTCCAGGTGGTCGGCGGCGGCGCGGAAGTCCCGTCGGTCGACCAGGATCACCGCGAGGTCGGTGGTCAGCCGGGCCACGGCGGCCGGGTCGGCGCAGGCCCGCGCGGCCCGCAGACCGGACTCGGCGGTGGTCCACCACTCGGCGCGGCGGTGCCTGGCCTTCGCGTAGAGGACCCCGGCCCGGTGGGCGAGCCGCCAGGCGGCGGCGAACCGGCCGTGCTGCTCGGCGCGCAGCACCATGCCGCGCACCGCGGGCTCCTCGCGGCCGAACCAGTCGGCGGCCTGGCCCGGGGTGGCCGTCGGCGGCAGGCTGTGCCCGGCGGGTGGGGTGATGACGGGTGGGGTGATGACGGGTGGGGTGATGACGGGTGGGGTGATGACGGGTGGGGTGCCGGCGGAAGGGGTGGCGGCCGTGTGCGGACCGGCACAGGCGACGGTGGCGGTCAGATAGTGCTCGATCAGCCGGTCCAGGGCCGCCAGCCGCTGGTCGGCGGGGAGTTCGGCGGCCAGCCGGGCGCTGTGCAGGCGGACCAGCTCGCGCCGGGCGAAGAGGCCGGGTGCGCTCTCCTCCAGCAGGTGGACGGTGTCGAGTTGGGCCAGCAGGCCGCGGGCGGCGGCCGGGGACACGTCGGCGAGGACCGCGGCCGCCGTGGGGTCGATCACCGCGCCGGGGTGCAGGCCGAGCAGGGCGAAGAGCCGGGTCGCCGCCGGCGTCAGGGTGCGGCAGGTCAGGTCGAGGGCCACCCCGACGCCGGGTGAGCCGAGGTCGGCCCGGGCGGGCGCGGTGAGTCCGGCGCGCTCCGCCGAGAGCTCCGCCACCAGGTCCTTCAGCGCCCAGTCCGGGCGGACGGCCAGCCGGGCGGCCGCCAGGCGCAGCGCCAGCGGAAGGCGGTCGCACTGCTCGGCGAGCTCGGCGGCGGCCTGTGGTTCGGCGGCGACCCGGGCCGGGTCCACCACCCGGGCCAGCAGCTCCCGGGCGTCGGCGGGGGACAGCGGGTCCAGCGGGAGCGTGGTGGCACCCTCGTGGACCAGCAGGTCGCGCAGCCGGCTGCGGCTGGTGATGACGGTGACGGGCCCGGCCCAGCCGCCTGCCGCGCAGGTGTCGTGGGCGGCGGCCTCGGGCGGCGGGTCGGGCAGCAGCGGGGCGAGCTGCTCGTAGCAGCGCGCGTTGTCCAGCACGATCAGCAGCCGGCGGCCCGCCAGCAGTTCCCGAAAGCGCCGCGAGCGGCCGTCGAGCGAGGCGGGCAGGGCGTGCGCGGCGACCCCGAGGGCGGTCAGGAACCCGGCCAGCACCTCGGCCGGCTCCCGCGGACCGCTCTCGTCGAAGCCGCGCAGGTCGGCGTAGAGCCGGCCGTCGGGGAAGCGCTCGGCCGCCCGGTGGGCCCAGTGCTGGACCAGGCTGGTCTTGCCGACCCCGGCCGGTCCGGTGACCAGGATCGGACGGGCCTCCCGGCCGGTGGCGATCGCCCCGTCCAGCCGGTCGAGTTCGGCCGACCGACCGACGAACCTCCGGTTGGCGCGCGGTAGTTGGGAGGGGGCCGGGGACGGCCGCCGGGCCGCCGCGACGGTCGGCCCGAGTGCGGCGGTGGCGGCGGCGGCAGTGCCGACGGCGGTGGCAGTGCCAGCGGTGGCGCGCTCGGCGACGGCGCCGGCACCCGTGGCGGGTACGGCCGTCGGGCCGCCCGCGAGCCGCTCGCCGGCCAGCCGCAGGGCGGGCCCGGGGGCGGTGGGCAGCTGCGCCGTCACCCGGTCGTACCAGGCCCGCGCCTCGGCCCGGCGCCCGGCCTGGTCGAGGCAGTCGATCAACCGGGCGGCCAGCCGCTGGTGGGAGGGGTGGGCCGGGACCGCCTCGACGAGTTCGGCGACCAGTTCGGCGCCGCGGTCCAGCCGGCAGAGCCCCTCCGCCAGCCGGTCCAGGGCGCGCAGCCGCAGATCGGTCAGCCGGGGGGCGGCCCGCTCGCGCAGCAGGGCGGAGCCGCAGTCGGCCAGGGCCGGGCCGCGCCAGAGGTCCAGCGCCGCGCGCAGCAGCGGGACCGCCGGATCGTCGTCCCCGGTCGGGCGGTCCGCCGACGCCGCCGCGGCGGCGTCCGGACAGCCGGGGAGCAGCACGCCGGCCCGGTCGCAGAGGTCCTCGAAGCGCAGCGCGTCCACCTGGTCCGGGTCGCCGGTCAGCACGTAGCCGGCGCCCCGGGTGGCCAGCACCAGGCCGCCGTCGAGCAGTCGGCGCAGCGCGGTGACGTGGCCCTGCAGCGCGGCGCGGGCCGTGGCCGGCGGGCTGCCGTCCCAGACGAGCTCGATCAGGCGGTCGGTCGGCACCACCCGGTCGAGTTCGACGGCGAGGGCGGCGAGCAGCGCGCGGCGCTTCGGCGCCGAGGGCGTGGCCGCTGTGCTGCAGTCGTAGCGCACGGTCACAGCGCCGAGCAGATCGATCCGCATGCGGCCCCCTTTGCCCAGATGTCAGCATGTCAGCCATCGGGATAGTGGCCGATCCGGCCGGAAAACACCGAACCGCGGAGCGCGGATTGCCCGATGGGGCAACCGTACGACGACCCTTCGGGCAGCACGCGGGCGGACGGGATTCCAAGCCGGACAAACTACGCGGCTACACTGCAGCCCGACATCAGGCTCGACCGCCGTGGGGGCGACTGTGGGCGACCGCGTGGGCATCCAACTCCTCGGTCCGGTGGAGCTGCGGACCGCGTCCGACGGGTTCGTCGCGCTGCCCGGGCCCCAGCGGCGTGCGGTGCTGGCGCTGCTCGCGCTGCGCCTGGGACGGGTCGTCGCGGTGGAGCGCTTCTTCGAGCTGCTCTGGGGCGAGGAGCCGCCGGCCCGGGCCAGGGCGGCCCTCCAGGGGCACATCGCCGCCCTGCGCAAGGTGCTCGCCGACACCCCGTTCGACCTGTGCACCCGGGCACCCGGCTATCTGCTCACCGGACCGGCCGAGCAGGTGGACGCGCTGTGCTTCGAGACGCTGGCCGTCCGCGCCGGGGATGGCGCCGAGCGGCCCGGCCGCGCCGGGGACGCCGAGGCGATCCGCCTGCTGGAACAGGCGCTGGGGCTATGGACGGGCGCCGCGCTGGTCGACCTGCCCGACACCGAACTGCGCCGGGCGCTGGCCGGCCGGCTGGAGGAGAACCGGACCAAGGCCCTGATCGGCTGGGCCCGGCTGCGGCTGCGCCAGGGGTCCGGGGCGGCGGCCGTCCCGGCGCTGGAGCAGCGGGTACGGGCGGACGGGCTGCGGGAGGAGGTGGTGGCGCTGCTGATCCGCTGTCTGCACCAGGCCGGCCGGCCGGCCGACGCGCTGGCGGTGTACCACCACGCGCGGGAGCTGCTGGACCGCGAGCTGGGCATGGTGCCCGGCGCGGAGCTGCAGGCCGCGCTGACGCAGGTGCTGGCCGAGGAGCCCGCCGGCCCCGACGTCCTGCCGCCCCCCGCAACGCCGTCCGGCACGGCGGCGGCGCACCCCGAGGCCGCGGCCGACCCGGCGCCCCGGCACGAGCCCGACCCGGACGAGCCGTCGACGCCTCGCCAGCTGCCCCGCCAGTCCGCGGGCTTCGTCGGACGGGCCCCGGAGTCCCGCTGGCTGGACCAGGAGTGCGGCCCCGATCGCACCGGCGACGGACTGGCCGTGGTGGTCGGCCCGGCCGGCACCGGGAAGAGCGCCACCGTCGTCCGCTGGGCCCACCAGGCGGCCGCGGGCTTCCCGGACGGCCAGCTCTTCGTCGACCTGCGCGGCTTCGACCCGGCCGGCCCGGTGGACCCGGCCGAGGTGCTCGGCCAGTTCCTGCTCGCCCTGGGCGTGCCGGAGGCGACCATCCCCGAGGACCTGGCCGGCCGCGCCGCCCTCTACCGCGCCCGGACCGGCGACCTGCGCCTGCTGGTCCTGCTGGACAACGCCCGCAACGCCGGCCACATCGCCGACCTGCTGCCCGCCGGGCCCGACTGCGCCACCGTGGTGACCAGTCGCAGCACCCTGGAGGACCTGGTGGTCACCGAGGGCGCCGCGATGCTCCGGCTGGGGGCGCTGCCCGACGGCGACGCACTGCGGCTGCTCGAACGGAGCCTGGCCCCCGAACGGGTCCGGGCCGAGGCGGCCGCCGCCGAGCAGCTCATCGAACTCTGCGACCACCTGCCGCTGGCCCTGCGGATCGCGTCCTCCCGGCTGGCCGCCCGACCGGACTGGACGATCGCCGATTTGGTCGCCGAGCTGGCCGACGAGCGCACCCGGCTGCTCGCCCTGGAGGCCGACGGGGCGGTCAGCATCCGCACCGCCCTGATGCTGACCCACCGCCACCTCTCGGCCCGGGCCGCCACCCTGCTCACCCTGCTGGCCGCGCACCCCGGCCGGGACGTCGACACCCCGGCCGCCGCCGCGCTGCTGGGCGCCGGCCCGGCCGCCGCCCGGGCCGCCCTGGGTGAACTGGCCGCCCACCACCTGCTCGGCGAGAGCGCACCGGGGCGGTACAGCCGACACGACCTGATCCGGCTGTTCAGCGTCGAGCTCCTCACCGAGCAGCCCGACGAGACCCGCCGACTCGTCCTCGAACGGCTGCTGGACTACTACGTGACGGCCGTCCAGCACTGCGGCGACCACCTGCAACCGGGCCAGGACAGCTACGGGGAGCGCGTCCACCCGCCGGCCGTGCTCCCCCTGACCGCCGACACCCGCAGCGCGCTCGGCTGGTTCCGGGCCGAGCAGTCGACGATCCGCGCACTGGTCGCCACCGCCACCGCGGTCGACCCCGAGCGGGCCTGGCGACTGGCCATGTCGTCGAGCGCGCTGTACTACGGGTCCAGCCGGCTGACCGACTGGCTGAGCTGCCTGCGCGCGGGCGAGCGCGCCGCCCTGCAGTGCGGCGACCGGCTCGCCGTCGCGCTGCTGCGCGAGGCGACGGCGAACGCGCTGCTCGGCCTGCAGCGCCGCGAGGAGGCGGCCGCGGTGATCCAGCGGGCGGTGGACGACACCACCCCGGCCGACGGCTTCGCGCACACCCGTGCCCTGGCCACCCAGTCGCTCAGCACCGGCCTGCTCGGGGACCCGGCCGGGGGCGCCGCGCTGGCGGCCGCCGCGCTGGAGCTGGCCGAGGAGTCCGGCGATCCGCACGAGATCTCCTTCACCCTCGGCTACGCCGCCTCGGCCTCGCTGGTGGCCGGCGACCTGGAGGGGGCGCTGCGCCGGGCCCGCGAGACCAGGGCGCTGCTGCCCCACCACCCCGCCGCGACCATCCACGCCTGGTCGATGCTGACCGAGGCGCACGCCCTGCAGGCCCTCGGCCTGCCCGAGGCCTCCGAACTGGCCTGGGCCCGGCTGCTGGTGACCTGCGAGGAGGCCGGGTTCCTGCATCTGCACGCCGTCTCCGAACAGGCCTACGCCGCCTTCCTGCAGAGCCTGGGCCGGGAGGCGGAGGCGCTGCAGCACCTGCGCTCGGCCGTCGGGCTCTACCGGCTGCACGGGCACCAGGCCGGGTCCATCCCCGGGACGCCCGCGGCGATCGAGCGCTCGCTACGCGCCCGGGGCGCCCCGGCGGGCGCCCCTCGGGACATCCCCGGACCGACCGCGGTGCCCCATCAGGCAGCGCCGGGCAGCGCGGCCGGAGCGGGCCCCGACGGTCCTGACGACTCGACCGGGGCGTACCCGGGCTGGGCCGCCAGGACCGGGCGCAGCGCCCGGATCGCGTAGAAGTTGCGCGACTTGACGGTGCCCGGCGGGACACCCAGCCGCTCGGCGGCCTCCAGGACCGAGCGGTCCTTCAGGTGCAGCTCGACCAGCACCTCGCGGTGGTGCGGCTGCAGCTGCTCCAGCACCTGCTCGATGTCGCGCAGGGCGACCACCTCCTCGTACGGGTCGGCGGCGAGCGGCCGGTCCTCCAGCATGTCGCCGGACACCTCCTGCGCCCGGGCGGCGGCCATCCGGTAGTGGTCGATGGCGATCCGGCGGGCCACGGTGAACAGCCAGGGGCGGCTCTGCTCGGGCCCGGCGGCGATCGCGTCGGGGTGCTGCCAGGCGCGCAGCAGGGTCTCCTGGAGGATGTCCTCGGCCTTGCCGCGGTCACCGTTGGTCACCCGCTGGAGGGCCCGCAGCAGGTAGCCGCCGTGCAGGCGGTAGAGCTCGGCGAGGGTGCCCGGGTCGAGGGTGGGGCGCGCGGCCGTCCGGGCGGTCGCGGCGAGCGGCAGGGCTGCGGGCACGGGCGGGGCGGAGGGCTGGATGGACACGCGCTACCTCTCGGAAATCCGACGGCGTCGAGATGTGGGCCGGACAGGGGGGCCGGCCCGACGGGAGCCGGGGGGACGGCTCCGATCCCGGCACCGATACGCTCCCGGGCCGCGCCAAGATTGCGCCAAGCAACCACCAACGTCCCGGCCAACGTCCCGACCTGCGGCTCCGTGACGGCCGACGTCCCGGTCGGCGCCCCCGTACAGGCCGGACGCCGTGAGCGACGCCCGGGCCGACGCCGAGGTGGGCCGGTCAGGTCCGGTTGAGCGCCCGGACCAGCTCCTGGACCCCGTCCTCGCCGCGGTGCTCGATCAGCACGGCGACCCAGGAGGCCAGCAGTTCACGGTCCGCCGCCGACCAGGAGGGCGCGGACGGGTGCTCGTCCACGACCAGCGCGGTCGCCACCCGCAGCAGCTCGGGCCGCGGGGCCGGATGCGGCCGCTCCAGCGGCAGGTCGGGCAGCACCAGCCGCCGTGCGGCCGCGATCACCTCGGCCGCGGGGGCCTCGGGGACGGCGAGCACCGGCGGACCGGGGAGCGGGTCCGCCTGCCAGGCCAGCAAGGACTCGATGAGTCGACGCGGATCCACTGACGACCCGTCCCGTGACATTGGTGCCTCTCTCCCCGCGCCATGCGGGACTTCCGCTCATCTGCCGGTCTGCTCGGTCGAACCGGCACGCCACCCGGTGGAAGCGCCGTCCGGGAGGCACGCTACCGAGTGGGGGCCCGCTTCGGCAGGCAAATGGCGGGGGCTGAGCCCAGGGCCGGTCGTCCGCGCCGGTTGTTGCATGTCGTCCTCCAGTGGATCGCCGGCGGTTGCCGTCCTGCCCGGGTCAACGGGCCCGCCGTCGCCAACGGTTCACCGTGCAACCAAATGAACCGCTCCCCCGGGCGGCGCCGTTCTCCTGGACGGACGGCCCGTACGGCGGCCCTGGGGGAGGCGGCACGTCACCGGTACGCGGGAAAGGGGCCGACGTGGCGACAGGAGGCGGGCGCGTGGCGGCCGAGGAGAGCAGCGCAGTGGTACAGGTCCAGCGACTGGCGAAGGGCCCGGACCGGGACCTCGCCCCCGACTACACCCCCGCCAGCTGGCCGGGCGCGGCTCCGCAGGCGGCTGCTCCCCGGGGGGCGGCCGAACCCGCGGGGCCCGGCGGTACGGCGGCCGGGGCCCGCGGTGGGGCCGTTGGCGGTGGGGCCGTCGCCGGTGGGGCCGTCGCCGGTGGGGCGGGGGCCGTCGGCGAGCCGGTGCAGCTGCCGTACTGGTCGCAGCCGCTGGACGCGATGGGCACCGTCCTGGTGCCCCCGGAGGCGCGCCCGGGCGAGCCGGGCTACACCGTCGCGCCCCCGGCCGTTCCGGCCCCCGTACTTCCGCCTCAGGCCGCCCTCCGGCCGGCGGTTCCTGCTCCGGCACCCGCCCCGGCGCCGGCACCTGTACCGCTCCTGGCACCGGCTCCGCAGATGCCGTTGCCGCTGCCGCTGCCGCTGCCGCAGGCGGTCGTTCCGCCCACCGCTCCGGTCGCAGGCCCGCCCACCGTTCTGCCTGTCATCCCGCCCACCCTTCCGGCCGCGGGCCCGCCCACCTTTCCGCCTGTCATCCCGCCCACCGCTCCGCCCACCGCCCCGGTACCGATCGCAGCCACGCTCCCCGCCCCGGTCGGGCCGGAACCGGGACAGCCGCCGCACCCGGCCCCACAGCGTGGCCGCCGGGGGCTGGGCCTCTCCTTCGGCCAGAGCGAGCGGGAGCGCCGGCGGACGGAGGCCGCCATCCGCACGCCGCTGCGCCGCAGCTTCCGGATCGCGGTGATCAGCCTCAAGGGCGGGGTCGGCCGGACCTCGACGACCATGGCCCTGGGCTCCGTCCTCGCCGAGGCCCGCAACGACAAGGTCATCGCCGTCGACGCCGACCCGAACACGGGCACCCTGGGCCGGCGAGTCCGCGCGGAGACCACCGCGACCGTCCGCGACCTGCTGGCCGCGGCCCCCTCGATCAACGGCTACATGGACATCCGGCGCTTCACCTCGCAGGCCCCGAGCGGTCTGGAGGTGCTCGCCGGCGCCCCGGACCCGGCCGGTGCCGGCGGTCTCGACGGCGAGGCCTACCACCGGCTGATCGGCGTGCTGGGCAACCAGTTCCCGGTCATCCTCAGCGACACCGGCACCGGCCTGCTGCACGGCTCGATGCGCGCCGTGCTGGACCTCGCCGACCAGCTGGTGGTCACCGCCACCACCAGCGTCGACGGCGCGAGCAGCGCGAGCAGCACCCTGGAGTGGCTGAACACCCACGGGTACGGCGCCCTGGCGCAGCGCGCCGTGACGGTGGTCTCCAGCATCCGGGGGCCCGGCCGGCTGATCCGGGAGGCAGACCTGGTGGCCCACTTCGGGTCCCGCTGCCGCAGTGTGGTGGTCGTGCCCTTCGACGACCACCTGGCCGTGGGCGGGGAGTTCGACCCGGCGAAGCTGCGGCCGAAGACCCGCCGGGCGTACCTGGACCTCGCGGCCGCGGTCGGCGAGGGCATGGCGGTCGGGCAGCCCGGTGTGCAGGGCGTTCCGACGGCGGTGGCCGCGCCGCTGCCCGGCCCGGCCGGCCTGCCCGGCCCCGCCGGAATCGCCGCGTGGCCGACCGCCCTGGGCACGGCGTAGGCCCGGTCCGACCCGTCCTGTGGTCGGACTCCGAACCCGGCCCGGCCCGCCCGGGCCGGGCCGTTCGCACTCCCCCGGCGCCTCGAGGTGAACCCGCGGACATCCCCCGGACGTTTTCTCCAGTGTCCATCCAGGTCACCCGAAGGAGAGCCCACCGCCATGGGAAAGCGACGCAAGCCCACTCCCCCGAACCGGGCCCGCCTGGCGGTCCTCACCACGGCCATGGCCGGCAGCGCGGTGCTCGCCTCCGGCACGGCCCACGCCGAGCCCGTGCCCACCGCGCCCACCGCCGCCTCCGTCAAGGACCAGGTGGACCGGCTCAACGAGGAGGCCGAGCAGTCCATCGAGCGCTACAACGGCTTCCAGGCCAAGCAGCAGAAGCTCCAGGGCGAGGCCGGCCGGATCCAGGAGAAGGTCGCCCGCGGCCAGGAGGCGATGAACGAACTGCGCACCCGGCTCGGCTCGGTGGCCGCGGACCAGTACCGCAGCAACGGCATCGACCCGGGCATCCAGCTCATGCTCGACTCCGACCCGTCCGCCTACCTGCAGCGCGCCTCGGTGCAGAACCAGGTCGCCGACTCCCAGACGAACCTGCTCAAGCAGGCCCAGGACGAACAGCGCAAGCTCGACCAGGACCGCACCGAGGCCGCCGCCACCCTCGCCGAACTCGACACCGTCGGCGCCTCCCTCGGCGCCCAGAAGAACCAGATCCAGGCCAAGCTCGCCCAGACCCAGGCCCTGCTCAACAAGCTCAGCGCCGCCGAGCGCGCCAAGATCAACGCCCAGGAGTCCGCGGACAAGGCCAAGGCCGCCGCCCAGCAGGCCGCGGCCGCCGACCGCGCCTCCCGCGCCGCCGAACGCCCCGATCTGAAGGCCCCGGCGCCGCCGGCCGCCGGTGGACGCGCCGCCAGCATCGTGCAGTTCGCCTCCGCGCAGCTCGGCAAGCCCTACGGCTGGAGCATGACCGGCCCCAACAGCTTCGACTGCTCCGGCCTCACCGGCGCCGCCTACCGCGCGGCCGACATCAAGCTCCCCCGGCTGTCCCAGGACCAGTGGAACGCCGGCACCCGGATCGCCCGCGCCGACCTCCAGCCCGGCGACCTGGTCTTCTTCTACCCTGACCTGCACCACGTGGGCATCTACATCGGCGACGGCAAGATGATCCACGCCCCCCGGACCGGCAAGAACATCGAGGTCCTCCCGATCGGCGTGATGCCCTACATGGGCGGCGTCCGGCCGTAGGACGGCCTGGAGACCGGCGGCGCCCGGCTGCTCGGGTGCGGTTTCCGGTCAGAAGCCGCTGCCACGGGCCCTGCCCGGCATGAGAGCAGCGCCCGGCGGTATGCGGGGCCTGGCGGTACGCGGGGAAAATCCAGGGGAGCGGACGGCCGCGCGCTGCTACGGTCGGGCACCATGAGCTGGCTTCCCGATGACTTCGTCCACCCCGTCCTGGTACCGCTGCCGGGCGGTGGCCACCACCTGCGGCCGATCCGGGAGACGGACACCCCGCTCGACTATCCGGCGGTGATGGGTTCGCGCGAGCGGCTGTGGACCATCTTCGGCCCGGCCTGGGGCTGGCCCGCGGCCACCATGACCTACGAGGCCGACCAGGCCGACCTGTTGCGGCACGAGAAGGAGATCGCCGCGCACCAGTCCTTCAACTACGCGCTGTTCGACGCGGCGGAGACGGTTCTGCTCGGCTGTGTCTACATCGACCCGCCGGAGAGGGCCGGCGCGGACGGCGAGATCTCCTGGTGGGTGGTGGACGAGCTGGTGGGCGGCAAGGTCGAGCAGGCCCTCGACGCGCTGGTGCCGCAGTGGATCGCCGCCGACTGGCCGTTCGAGCAGCCGCGCTTCCTCGGCCGTGAGATCTCCTGGTCGGACTGGCTCGCGCTGCCGCAGCACTCCGACGCGTAAGCGGTCGTTACCCGTACCGATCTCGAAGGCTGCCGACCGCTTCGCCGGTACGGCGCTCGTAGATCCGTCTGTCCGTCGGTGCTGCTTCACTGACGAATTCCGGCGGGAGGACGTGACGGGTAGGCGGAAGAACCTTTCCGGCCGACGGGATCGAGGTGCACCGACCGCTCCCCGACGACTCGGGATCCCGGCCGGGATCCCGAGTCGTCGGGGAGGGGTCAGGCCCCTTCCTGTTCCTGGGCGTTCCAGCGGCCGGGCTGCCAGCCCCGGCGCCTGCCGTTGGTCAGGACGAACCCGAGGCCGCCGATCACGACCACCGCCCCGAGTGCGCCGCCCGCCACCGCCGCCGCCTGTCCACGGGCCGGCTGCGGCTCCGGGGGCTGGACGGCCGCCACGGCCGTGCCGGCCCTGGCGGCCGGTGGGGTGGCGGCGGCCGGGCCGCCCGGCAGCATCGCGCCGACGGCGCCCAGCGGGTCGACCATTCCGTAGCCGACCCGGGCGTCCGGCAGGGCGGTGCCGGGGTGGTAGGCGGTGGCCTTCAGCCGGTCGAGCAGTTGGGCGGGGGTGAGCTCGGGCCGGTAGCCGAGGACCAGCGCGGCGGTGCCGGCCACCATGGCCGTGGCGAAGCTCGGCCCGGCGCCGGTGAAGTAGCCCTTGCCGCCCGGGCCGACGCTCATCACCGCGTCCCCGGGGGCCACCAGGTCGACCCGGCCGGCCGGGCCTGCGCCCTCGGCCGAGCCGCCGCTCCCGCCGCTCCCGCCGCTCCCGACGGTTCCGTCCGGGGCCAGGTCGGTGACCGCCAGGACGTCCGGATAGGCGGCCGGGAAGGCCTGGCCCCCGGATCCGGCGGAGGTGCCCTGATCGGGCCCGACCGGGGCGACGACCAGCGCCCCCCGCTCACGCGCGTACTGCACCGCGCCCGCCAGGTCCTCACCGCCCACCGGGACGGGCACCGCGACGGCGATCACCCGGGCCCCGCCGTCGGCGGCGTGCCGGATGCCCTTGGCGAGCAGCTCGGGGGTGGTGACGCCGACCTCGTCGGTGACGGCCACCGCGAGGATCCTGGCCTCGGGGGCGATCCCCGCGAAGCCCACGCCGTCCTGCCGCCGGGCGGCGATCAGCCCGGCGAGGAAGGTGCCGTGGCCGACGCAGTCCCGCCCGGCGCCGCCCGGTCCGAACTCGCGCGGGCCCAGGGCGAGCCGGCCCTCCAGGACGCCGGAGGCCGCGTCCACACCGGACCCGACCACGGCGACCGTCACGCCGGCACCCCGGCTCAACTGCCAGGCCGCCTCCGGGCGGAGGAAGGTCTGCGCCCACGGGGTCCGTTCGGTGCCCTTGTCGGAGGGCTTGGTGCAGCCCTCCTGCCTCGACTTGGCGACGCCCTGGCCGACCACGGGCAGCGAGGCGGACGGATCGGCCCCGCCGGCCGGGGCGCCGCCCGCCGCAGGTGCCGCCGGCACCGCCGTGCCGGCGGCACCGACCGCGGGCGTCCCCGGCCCGACCGGGACCGCCGGGGTGGCCGGGACGACGGCTCCGGGGACGGCCGGCGCGGCGGCCAGCGCCGCCGGGGCCGGGGTCAGCAGGGCGCAGCAGAGCAGCGCGGCGGCTGCCGGTCGGGCGGCCCTCACACCGGGCTCCCCTGCCGCAGCGGCGGGATGTCCCGGGGCAGCAGCAGGCTGAGTTCGGACAGGTCGCCGACGTCCAGCCGGGCCAGTCGGCCGGCCTGCCTGGTGACCATCGCCTCCAGGGTCTGGCGGGCGAACCGGCCGTTGCCGAAGGTCCGGTCCCGGGGGACGGCGGTGCACAGCTCGGTGAGCGCGGTGAGCGTCTCCGGGGCGCAGACGTAGCCGGACTCCTCCGCCTGGAGGCGGATGATGGTGACCAGTTCGTCGGGGGTGTAGTGCTCGAAGGCGACCTGCTGGGAGAAGCGGGAGGCCAGACCGGGGTTGGAGCCGAGGAAGCCGTGCATCTCCTCGTGGTAGCCGGCCACGATCACCACGACCTCGTCGCGGTGGTCCTCCATCAGCTTCATCAGGGTGTCCACCGCCTCCTGGCCGAAGTCGTTGCCGCCCCCGCCGCGCGGGGTGAGCGTGTACGCCTCGTCGATGAACAGAACACCGCCGCGGGCGCGTTCGAAGGCCTCCTTGGTGAGCTGGGCGGTGTGCCCGATGTAGCGGCCGACCAGGTCGGCGCGGGCGGTCTCGACCAGCTGGCCGCCGGTCAGCACCCCCAGCTCGGCGAGGATCGCGCCGTAGAGCCGGGCCACCGTGGTCTTGCCGGTGCCGGGCGGCCCGGCGAAGACCAGGTGGTGGCTGATCTTGGCGGTGGGCAGCCCGGCCTCCTCCCGGCGGCGGGCCTGCTTGATCAGGTTGACCAGGTCCTCGACCTGTTCCTTGGCGGCCGACAGGCCGACCATCCGGCGCAGCTGGTCCAGCAGGTCGGTGCGGGCGTCGTCCGCCGTGCCCTCCGCCGCCCGCCGGACGGCCGCGGCGGCCTCCTCGCCGATGTCCTCGGGGAGGAGCAGGGCCAGGTCCGCGTCGGCGACCTCGGCGAGGACGGCCAGCCGGGAGGCCTGCCGGTCCACCATCTCCTCGAACACCTTGCGGGCGGCCCGGCCGTTGCCGAAGTCCGCGCCCTTGGGCATCCGTTCGAAGTGGCTGAGGAGGACCTCCTGGGTGGCGTCGGCCAGTTCGTAGCCGTGCCCGGCGGCGGCCCGCCCGACGATGGTGACCAGCTCCTCCGCCGAGTAGTTGCGGAAGTCGATGGTGCGGCTGAACCGCGAGGCGAGGCCGGGGTTGGACCCGAGGAAGTCGCGCATCTCCTCGGAGTATCCGGCGACGATCACCACGACGTCGTCGCGGTGGTCCTCCATCAGCTTGACCAGGGTGTCGATCGCCTCCCGGCCGAAGTCCGGGCCGGTGCCGCCCGACCCCGCCGAGAGCGTGTACGCCTCGTCGAGGAACAGCACCCCGCCCAGGGCGGACTGGAAGACCTCGGTGGTCTTGATCGCCGTCCCGCCGACGATCGAGGCGACCAGGTCGGCCCTGGCGACCTCGGTGAGGTGGCCGCTGCGCAGGACGCCCAGCTCGGCCAGGATGGCGCCGTAGAGGCGGGCCACCGTGGTCTTGCCGGTGCCGGGCGGCCCGGCGAAGATCAGGTGGCGGCCCATCGGCAGCACCGGCATCCCGGCCAGCTCGCGGCGCTTGGCCAGCTTGTTGAGGTTGACCAGGGTCGCCACCTGCGCCTTGACCCCCTCCAGGCCGACCAGCGCCTCCAGCGCGGACTGCGGGCCCTCGGGGTCGAGCGCCGGCGGCTCGGCCTGGTCCGCGGCTGGCGACGGCCGCTCACCGGGCTCCCCGGGCTCGGCTGCGGCGGGCTCCGGTCCGCGGCCGCTCTCGGCGGGCGCCGTGCCGTGCGCGTCGGGCCGGGCGTTCTCCCGGCTGATCAGGTTCTCCACCGCGAACCGGGTACTGGGCCTGGTCTGGCGCAGCCCGGAGCCCCGGTTGCCGGCGACGGTGCAGCCGGTGATCCGGACGGGCTCCTCGGACTCCGCCCGCAGCCCGTCCACGGTGTTGTCCGCCATCTCGCAGCCGTTCAGGGTGGCCCGGGCGCCCGCCGCCAGCAGCACACCGTGCCGCCGGTTGCCGTGCACCCGCGACCTGGCCATGGTCAGGTCGCCGCCGTCCTCGACGCTGATGCCGTCGCCGGCGCTGTCGGACACGTCGCAGTCGCGCAGCGAGGCGATGCCGTCCCCTCCGACCTCGACGCCGGACGTGCCGGTGCCGCGCACGGTGGTCGCGCCGACCTGGGTGTTGCCCCCGTCGGCGATCCGCAGCCCGGCCCTACCGGTCGAGGACAGCGTGCAGGACTCCAGCCGGCCGCGCCCCTCCCGCAGCACCTCGACGCCGTGGCCGCGCACGTCGGACACCTCCACGCGGCGCAGCAGCGGGTTGGCGCCGTCGCGCACGCTGACGCCGGCGCCCGCCGCGTCCCGGATCTCCAGCCGGTCGAACTCGGCGGCGCTCTCACCCACCAGCTCGACCCCGGCCGCCCCGCCGCCGCGGACCACCGTCCGGGTCAGGGACGGGCTGGAGGACTCCTCGACCAGGATGCCGGCCAGCTCCGCGCCGACCACCTCGCAGTCCTCGAAGGCGCCCCGGGAGCGGCCGGTCACCCGCAGGCCGTGGCCCTTGGTCCGCTCGGTGCGGCAGCGCCGCACCAGCGGGTCCGTGCCGCCGGCCACCACGATGCCGTGGCCGCGGGTGCCGCTGACCGTGCAGTCCTCCAGCACGACGCGGGCGGCCGAGCTGAGGTAGACGCCGATCGCGGTGTCCCGGACGGTGGTGCCCAGTACCCGGGTCGTGCTGTTCTCCTCCAGCGCGATGCCCGGCTTGTCGGTGGCGGAGATCTCGCAGTTCTCGATCGAGCCGCGACCCTCGCCGTTGGCGCAGACGCCGTTGCCCCGGGCGTCGCGCATGACGCTGTCCCGGATCACCGGGTTGGCCCGCTCGCCGATCACCACGGCGGAGCTGCCGAGGTGCTCGATGACGCAGTCCTCGATGATGCTCGTCCCGCTGGAGGTCTCGACGATGCCGGCCCCGGCCGGGTTGACGACCCGGCAGCCGCGCATCGCCAGCGAGCCCTGCTGCCGGGTCAGCACCGCCGTCCAGGAGTTGCCGGCCACCTCGCAGTCCTCCAGGGCGGCCTGCCCGCGCGGGACGTCGACGGTGGGCAGCTCCTCGTCCCGGCCCTGCAGCACGAGGCCGGTCAGCTGGACGGCCTCGGCGACCACCTGCACCACCGCCCCGCGCCGGGGCGAGATCCGGACGCTGCCCCGGGCCTCCTCGGCGGTGATGGTCACCATCTTGGTGATGACCAGGTTCTCCTCGTACCGGCCCGGGCGGACACTGATCACCGCACCGCTGCGCGCCGCCTCCAGCGCCTCGCCGATGGTGCGGTAGCCGCCGTCGCGCTGCTCCGCGCACACACTGAGCACATGGCGCGTCATCGCGCTCGTTCTCCTCCGTCGTTGGTGGCATTCCGGGTCCGGGCGGTGGCGGGCACCGCCCGGCCGCCGGTCAGCCGGTGCAGTTGGCCCGGATCGCCGAGGCCGCGTGGTGGGCGTACGTCGCGGTGCCGCCCTTCCAGTCCTCGCCCCGGGTGTGCATCATCACGGCGATCTTGCCGGCGGTGGCCGGGAAGGTCCCGACCGAGACCCACGACCCCCTGCTGCCCACCTGGTTGACGATGAAGTCGCCGACGGTGCCCGAGCCCGGCTCCGACTTGGACTGGACGGTGTAGTAGGTCGGGGCCCCGCCGACGGCCTTGACGTCGTCGCTGGCCGGCACGTAGACGGAGAGCTTGCAGCTGCCGTTGACGACCGGGGCGGTGTTGAAGGTCCAGACGACCGAGTTGCCGTCGTCCTTGTTGGCCGTGCCCTGCATGGGCACCGAGGCGTACTTGCCGTTGCAGCCGTCCGACGCGTAGCCGCCGGAGTTGGTGACCCAGCCCTCCTTGCCGTTCTCGTACCGGCCGTACTGCTGGGTGGTGGTGGTGTTGCCGGGAGGGCTGCACCACAGGCCCGCCACGGCGTTGTAGACCGGCGCCGGCGGCGGGGTGGACTTCGCGGGCTGGGGCTGGACCGGGGCCGGCGCCGGGGCCGGCTGGGCGGCTCCGCCCGCGGCGGCGGCCGCTCCACCGGCCGCTGCACCACCGGCCGCCGCGCCGCCGGTGCTCCCACCGGTCGAGCCGCCGGTGGAACCTCCGGTCGACCCTCCGGCGGCTCCGCCGCCCGTGGCAGCGGAGCCGCCGCCGGTCGCGGCGGAGCCCTGGCCGGCCGGCACGCCGGGCGCGGGGGGCTTGCCGGCGGCCGCGGAGGACTGCCCGGGGCGGGGCTGGCCGACCGGCTGGCCGGGGGCGACGGCGTTCTGCTCCGGACCGGTACCCCCGGCGGCGGCCGCACCGGCGTCGGCGGGCGGGGCCGCGGGCACGGTCGGCGGGGCCGCCGGGTCTCCCACGGTCTGCGGGACGGGCAGCGCGACGTTGCCCTGGGCGTCCACGCCCGGGACGAACGCGTCGCCGCCGCCGTCCTGTTGGGTGTACCCGGCGGGGGGCGGGCCGCCCGCGCCCGGATGCGGGTCGTCGCCGCCGAGGTTGGAGAAGACCAGCGGCAGCCCGACCAGGACCAGCCCGGCGACGGCCGCCGCGGCGATCATCGGCTTGGAGATCCGGCGCGGGCCGCTCTCCCCGGGCAGCGGGGGCTCCAGCTCCTGGCCGGGGTCGGCCACGACGACACCGGGCAGGGCCTCGACCGCGATGGTCTCGGTGGCCGCCGCGGCCCCGGACTGCCCGCCGGTGACCGGCGGCACCGGGCCGACGGGGGCCGCGGCGGTCGCGGACGCCTCGGCGGCGGCCGTGCCGGTGGCCGGGCCGGCAGCCGCACCGGCAGCCGGGCCGGAGCCCGCGCCGGACGGCGTCGCAGCCGGGCCGGCGGCGGGCGTCTTTGCGGGGTCGGCCGTTGCGGCGCCCTCGCTCTCGTCGGCGGCGGCCGCCTCCGACGAGCCGGACGCTCCCGCCGAGGCGGCCGTCGGCTGCGGCACGACCCACGCCACCGCCGGCAGTTCGTAGCCCTCGCCGGGCGGCTGGTTCCCGCGCCCGTTCCGGTTCTTGCCCACCATGGCCCCCTGGCCCTAGACGACAACGCTCGCGGGAGGCCGCCGATCCGCCCCTTGGCGAGCGGGCGATGGACCGTCCCTCCCGGTTCGACGGATGACGCACCTCGGCAGGTTCAGCCATGAGGGCCCTGGGTCCTAACCGAAGAAGATCTCCACCTCCTCGCCGGCGTCGGCGTCCCCGTCCTCGTCCGACCCGGCCCCCTCGTGGGGCTCGTCGTCGTGCTCGTCCTCCTCGCCCGAGCCGGCCGACAGGTCCACCGGCAGCACGAACGGGAACACGAACGGCACGTCCTCACCCGACTCGGACCCCGAGTCCCCGTCCTCCCCGTCGTGTTCGCCCTCGTGTCCGCCGTCGCTCCCGTGTTCGCCCACGCTCCCGCTGTTGCCGTTGCCGTTGCCCGGCCCGGTCGGCAGGCCGACCGGCAGCACGAACGGGAACACGAACGGCACGTCCTCGCCCGACTCCGACCCCGAGTCCCCGTCCTCCTCCGCACCCGACGGCTCGTCACCCCCGTCGGAACCGCCCGTCGGCGCGAACGAGAACGTGAACGGCACGTCCTCGCCCGACTCCGACCCCGAGTCGCCCTCGTCCTCCGCACCCGACGGCTCGTCGCCGTCCTCGGAACCGCCCGGAGGCACGAACGAGATCATGAACGGCACCTCCTCCCCCGACTCCGACCCCGAGTCCGACCCCGAATCCCCGTCGTCCTCCGGCTCGGACCCCGCGTCACCCTCGTCGGGTCCGGCCGGCGGCACCTGCTGGGGGCCGGGCGACACGTGCCCTGGCACCGCCACCGTCGCGGCCGTCGCGGCAACCGTGTTCGTCGTGGCCGTCGCAGCGGCGTCGGCGGCGTCGGCGGGCGGCACCACCTCCTCCGCCTCGATCAGGACGTACTGGTTGCCGGTCGTGCCGTCCATGTCGGGCATCACCGTGCGGTCGGTCACCCGGAACCGGGCCCCGGGCAGCAGGAGCACCTCGGTCTCGTACTGCTTCTGGGAGAACGGGCCGATGTCACGCCCGCTGACACCGCGCAGCGTGAGCATGTACACCACGCGGTGCCGGTACCGCCCGACCGCGTCCTTGACGGCGAACTCGTGAGCCGTCGGGAACTCCTTGCTGGTGCTCGCATAGGTGTCGAACTCGACGTGGTCCCTGGCCAGCAGCCCCGCCAGGAACGCGCTCGCGTTGCTCTCGTTGCCCCACTCCCAGGCGCCGCGGTAGACGGTCATCTCGTTGGCGACCGGCAGGGTGTCGAGCGCCTCCAGCAGCATGGCCGCGTGGAGCTTGGACTCGGCGACCACCGCGGGCAGCAGCTCGGTGATCTTGCGCTCGAGCCGGGCGTCGACGTCCTGGCGCGCGTTCGCGGCCAGGTTGCCGCGCTCCAGCATGAGGGTGTTGACCGCCTCGTCCGTGAAGAACATGTTGGGCGCGATGTAGTGGTCGTTGGAGTGCACCAGGGAGATCATCTCCCTCAGCACCCGGCGGGTCGCCGCCGCCACGATGTCGAACGGCAGTCCGCCGCCGACACCCCGGGTGCGCTCCACGACCAGGTTGATCAGGGCGTGGTCCTCCCCCGTGTAGGCCCGGATCGCCATCAGGTGGGCCACCGTGAACCTCGCGAGCCGCTCGCGCATCCGGGGCACCGGGATCCCGTGGTCCCTCAGCCAGCGCCGCAGCGCCGGACTCGTGGGTGCGCCGAACGCCACGTTGACCTGGTGGTGGTGGTACTCCCTCGCCTCGTAGACGTCCGTGCTGGTGAGCGCGCGGAGGCCGCCGTCCTCGCCGCGCAGCGACAGCCGCTCGAAGTAGTGCCGCTCGTGCGGGAGCAGCCCCCTCGGGTCGAACTGGCGCAGCCTGTCCTCGGCGAACTCGGGACCGAGCACCTCCAGGCTCCGGTACATCGACACCGCGTCGGTCAGGTCCAGGACCCTGCCGTTCGCGCCGTCGAAGCCCGCGATCTGGGCGCCCCGCAGGATCTCGTACAGCGAGTGGTCCCTCGGCAGCCCCATCCAGGCGATCAGGCCGACGACGAAGTCCTCGCGCCGTGCCTCCGGGACGTTCAGCCAGTCGAATGAGCTGACCATCCGGACGGCCGTACCGGACAGGCCGCCGATGGCGGGCATGCCGCGCCGGTCGACGTCCCGCCGCCAGGCGGAGTCCGGCTCCAGCCGGAACCGGGCCGCGCCCTCGATCGACCCGAGCGGGAACTCCGGCCCCTGCCGCGGCCGAATCGACTCGCCCGGCTTCATCGTCCCCCGCGCGATCGCCTCCTCGACCTCCTCGACCGTCATCTCCGCCAGGTCGCCGGCCCGCAGGTGCATCCGGCCGGACACGTTCGCCGTCACCGTGGTCCTGACGTTCCCGTCGGCGTCCGGGGTGCCGGGCGTCACCGTCACGTCGGACACGGTCTGCCACTCGGGGAAGATCAGGGCCGTGTCCGGCTCCTGCCCGGGTGTGAGCGGGACGGTGTCGAGCTCCCGGGTCACGGTCGCGGTCATCGGCATGACCTCACGCTCGAGGAGCAGCGCCCGCTCGCGGTTGCTGAGCTCGATGCCGACCCGCCTGAGCCGCGACGGCGTCATCCGGCCCGGCGTGCTCATCTCGTCCGGGCGCTCGGTGCGGATCACCTGGCTCCGGCCCAGCTCGGTGGAGTTGTCGATCGGATTGGCGCTCCACCGCATGAGGTTGCCCAGCGCGAACGGGTCCAGGGAGAAGTTCCTGGCCTGCAAGCTCGAGAAGGCCGCCAGCACGCCGTGGACCAGCCTCCGCTCCCGGCTGTGCAGGTGGTCCCGGTACGGCCTCAGCCGGTCCACGTCGAGGCCGAGCTCCCGGGCGGCGGTCAGCTCCGGATCGAGCATCACCGCCAGCAGCAGCTCCTTGAAGCCGCCGATGTACTCGCCGGCCGCGCCGTCGCCGTCGGGCCGGTAGTAGGCGCCGTTGTAGAAGGCGGTGTACTTCTCCCGCGGGTTCCCGGACTCCATCATCTTGTCGATCTGGCGGACGGTCAGGCCCGAGTGGCCGATCTGGCCCGCGCTGGTCACGTCGTCGCGGGTGAAGACCTGCCTGAGGTGCACCTCCTCGATCCAGTTCGGGCCGTGGTGGTTGACGAGGACGGCGACCAGCCGGTTGAGGGCGTGGTCGATGGCGGCGTCCCCGCGTGCCGTGACGGCGGTGGCGAGCTCGGCGATACGCATCTCGAAGTCCTCGGCCAGCTCCGTCCAGCCGGGCTGATCGGCGATGGGGTGCCGGTTGAACAGCCGCTCCGTCGGGGCCATGCCGAAGGTGTGGCCCGGTCCTCCGGCGGCCGGGTCGTGGAACAGCGTCGGGTCGTGCCGCCCGTCGCCGCGGATCTGGTTCCGCGCGGCGTTCTCCGTGTAGGCCCAGACCTTCCCGGTGTCGGAGACGGCCGGTGCGTGCTCCGGGAACTCGCCCCGCTGCGGGTCGATCCAGCGCAACGTGCCGGCGCCGGTGTTCAGCAGGGTCCAGGCGTGGCCGACCAGGCCCTCCTCGGCGACGAGGACCAGCGCCCGGGTGCCCGGGCCGCCGTCCCGGACCAGGGCGACCACCCTGTCCAGGGCCGCGGAGCCGGCGCCGTAGTGCCACGGCGGGCCGAGGCGCCTGGTCACCTCCCAGATGCCGTCGCGCTCGGGCAGGTCGTCGACGCGGGTCCCCGCGGGGTGCGGGTCGCCGTCCATCGTGTCCCACAGCGCCAGGTTGACGTCGAGGCAGTTGACGGTGGAGCCGTCGGGGTTGAGGTGCCCGAGCAGGTCCGCGGTGAGCCGCGGTGCGGTGCCCGGCTCGAGCGGCCCGTCCGGCAGTGCGCCGAGCCAGGCCTGCTGCTGCTCCTCGGTGGACCGGAGCAGGCCCCGGTCGGCCGGCGGGGTGGCGGTGCGGTCCATGGTGTGCAGGCGCTTGGGCTCCGGGCTGACCGGGTCGGAGACGACGTCCGGCTCGGAGACGACGTCCGGCTCGGCGCGCCGCTTCGTGGCGGGCACGAGGACGTTCCAGATGTCGTCGCCGGTGAGTCGGCCCGAGGACCCGGGCCGGCTCTCCTGCCGGGTCGGCGTGCGGGGCTCGGGCGCCGCGGCCACGGGGGGCCGCTGCGGGGCGGGTGCGGGGACGGGGGCGGGGGCTGCCGCGGGCACGTCGGTCTGCTCGGTCTGCGCCTCCTCGCCCTCCGTGCTGTGCACCGGCTCCTTCGGCGCGGGCGCGGCCGCGTCTTCCGGCGCGAGCGGCGGGACCTCGGCAGGCTCCGCGGGCTTCTCCGGCGCCTCCGCAGGCTCCTCCTCCGGCACGACCGGCTTCTTCGCCACAGGCACAACCACCGGCACCACCGGCACCGACGGCGGCACCTCGGCAGGCGCCTGCGGCACCTCCGGGACCTCCGGGACCTCCGGAACCTCGGCGGGCTCCGCGGGCTTCTCCGGCGCCTCCGCAGGCTCCTCCTCCGGCACGACCGGCTTCTTCGGCACAGGCATAACCTGCGGAGCCGACGGCGGCACCTCGGCAGGCGGCTCCGGCACCTCCGGCACCGGCGGGAGCGTCTCGGCTGTCGGGGTCTCCCGGCGCCACTGCCGCCCCTTCTGCTCCTTGGCGGTGAAGAACGTGTCCGCCGGAGCGGTGATCGTCTCGGTGATCTGCTCCGTCGGGATGGAGACCGCGAACGGGACCACCCCGCCGGCGGTCGGGGAGGCGGCGCCCGGTCGCTCCTCCCCGTGGTGGAAGGTGAACCGGAAGGCCACATGGCCGTCGAAGTGCACCAGCGGCACCGGGACCTTCGAGTTGGCGATCGTCCGCCCACCGGCCGACCGCTCCCCGCCCTGGCGCCACCGGTATCCGCCGCCGAAGATGGCGGACACCGAGAACTTGCTCTTCAGCTTGGAGAACTCCGCGCCGATCTGGCCCATGGCCTGGAGGTGGCGGGAGTTGAGCGCGCGCTCGCTGTACCGCGCCGAGGACTCGCCGACCAGCGCGAGCTCCGCACCCGCCTCGTCCCGGTGGTGGGCGAGGTCGACCAGCTCGGCCGTCACGGACACCCAGGACTGCCGGCCGTTCACCCGGAACGGCGTGCCGGTGAGCGTCCCGCCCGCGGTCAGCCGCGGCAGGGCCGCCATCAGCCGCTCACGGCCGAACTCGTTCATCACGCGCTCGGAGCGCCGCCCGCCGCCCGCCACCCGGCTGTCCCAGACCCCCGGGTAGTGCCGCCGCCCCTCGGTGTCGAGCAGGCTGCGCAGGGAGCCGACGTCGGTGAGGTCACGGATCACATGGGTGGCGGCGAGACCGCCGGTCCAGACCCCGGCCGGCGGCACGGAGTGCGTCCTCGGCTCGGTGTCCCGCACCGGGGCGGCGCTGCCGGCCCGGGTGGTGACCGGTCCGGGTGCCTCGAAGCGGCCGTCGGCACCTCCGGTGACCGGGTGGGCCTCGGAGGCCTCGACCAGCACCTGGAACCCGACCTTCGCGTAGCCGAAGGCGTTGCGGCGGACGGCGAACGAGGTCCTCGTCATCGGGGCGATCTGGTCGGGGGTCCGGTCGCTGCCGGGCCCGGAGCCGGGCTTCAGCCCCGGGTCGGCCTTGAGCTGCTCGATCTGCTCCCGGTGCCGATCCCGCTCGGCCACCAGCCGGTCGCGCAGGTCCCTGCTGTCGGGCCGGTTGCCCAGCTCCCGGATCCGCCGGTCCAACTGCTCCAGGTCCGACGTCCACTTCCTGACGACGGACGCGTCGATCCGCCGCTGCTGACCGTCCAGCAGGGGCTTGAGCGCCGCCCGGTGCTCGCCGTCCAGCCTCGTGTTCGCGGCCTGGAACGCCGCCGGGCCGAGCTCGGCCTCCCGCCCCGCCAGCTCCTTCTGGCGGGCCGCGAACGACCGCTGGACCGCGTCGATCCGCCGCTGCTCGTCCCGCGTCCCGCGGGGGACGGACCGGTCGACGGTCCTGCCCCACAGGGTCAGGTTGCGGCGGAACTCCAGATGGAGGAGGGCGGTGCCCTCGAAGACGCTGCCGGGGACCTTGCTCTTGGTGCCGGCGCCCGTGCCCACGGAACTGGAGTTCTCCGCGATCTGGTCCTTCCCGCTGACGTGGGTCAGCGTGCCGCCGGCCACCACCGCGGCCGGGAGCGCCCCGATCGGGTCGGAGGTGCCGACCAGCCGCAGCGCCGTGGCGTCGGTTGTGCTCCGGGTGTAGGCGGTCAGACCGTCCGTGCCGCCGCTGGAGTGGCCGACGGTGTTTCCGCTGTTGAACTCGGTCGCCTTGGTGTCGGAGACGTGCTCCATCCGCTGCACGCTGGCCCGGACGGTCACGGTGCCGCCGGGCACGCCGACGGTCCAGCCCTGGCCGGCCATCAGCGACCGCAGCCGCTGCTGGAGCGCCTCGGCGGTGAACTTCGGCGCGAGCGTCCGCCTCACCCGCTGCCAGTTCCGGTCCGAGCCGAACACGGCCCGGCCGGTGGCGTCCAGCTGGTTCAGCACGTCCTCGGCCCCCGGCTGCCGTCTCGGGGCCACCACCGCGTTCGCGTCGACCGCGGTCGGCCCGGCCGGGCCGCCGGGCATCGGCGTGAGCTGGACGTCGCCCGGCTGCTCCGGCTGCTCCAACTGCTGTGGCTGCTCCGGCTGCCGGGCCGCGGCCCCGGGCGCGCGGGTGGGCGGCGCCGCCGGGTGCTCGGACTCGTGCGAAGGGGAGACGTGCAGCACGATGTCGGTGGCGCTGAGCACCAGCGACCGCATGATCCGCTGCGGCACCTGGCGCGGCGTCGCGGGGGCGGGCCTGCGCCCGCCCGGGGCGGGCGGCATCTCGCGGACCGGGAAGGCGAACTCGGCCCCGGTCGTGGCGTGCAGGGGCTCCATGGCCTTCGAGAACCCGAACCGGGGGGAGAGGGTCACCTCGATCCGGAACGTCAGGTCGCCCCGGAAGACCGCCGCCGGTTCGACGGTCTTCCCCTTGGTCACCGCGATGCTGCCGACGTCCCGGGTGCCGCCGATGACGCTGTCGGAGTTCCAGGCGTGGCTCAGCGCCCCCGCCAGGTTCGGGAGCTTGCCCGCGACGACGACGGTCTGGGTCGACCGGCTCCGGTCGTCGTGCATCTCGCCGGTGGACGTCGTGGACTCGGTGCCGACCTCGAACTCGAAGTCCGCGACGGACTTCAGGTGCTCCTTGACGGACGCCTCCGCGGCGGTGATCCGGATGTCCGCCGTGATGCCGTTGGCGGAGACCGACGTCCCCCAGCTGCGGCCGGTGGTCAGCGCGGCCGCCATCGGCCGCAGCGCCACCGGGTCGAAGAACGGCACCAGGTCCGCGGCGACCCGGTCCCACTTGGCGCCGAAGACCGGCCGCAGCGCCGTACGGAGCTCGTTCATCACGGCCAGGCCGTCGGTGATCCCGAGAACGGCGTCGGACGAACCGAGCTGGCCGTTCCGGGACACCCGCTCCGGCGGCTGGTGCGTGAGGGGCTTGGTCTCCTTCGCGGCGTCGGGTACGGGCTTTGGCACGACGGGCTCGGGCACGACGGGCTCGGGCACCACGGGCTTGGCGGCGTCCCCGACGGTGACCGGCGGCCGCACGAACGTCGCGGGCTGCGCCTGACCCGGCTGCGCGGCCTGCTCCGGCTGTCCCGGCTTGGGCTGCTCCGGCGCCGCCTCGGTCACGTACTCGTCGAGCCGGGACTTCGGGATCGCCACCACGAACCGCACCGCGGGGTCCGAACCGCCGCCGGCGGAGTCCAGGCGGCCCTGGTCGGACAGCCGGACGTTCACCTTGGCGGTGGCGAGGAAGACCGCCATCGGCTCGGCGAACTTGGCGCTGGACACCGTGCTGGACCCGGTCCCCGCGCGGTCGCCGGTACGGCGCCGGAACGCCAGCCCGCCACCGAGCGAGAGCGACACCCATTCGCCGCCCGGGAAGGCGTAGTGGAAGCCGCCCTGCGCCTGTCCGCCCAGCGTCCAGCCGACGGTGTCCCGTGCGGCGTCGCCCACCGCCGTCTCGTTGAGGACGTTCAGCTCGGCCTTGTCGATGGTCCGCAGGAACTCCAGCCGGTCCACCCTGGCGGTGGCCTGCACCGTGGTGTCCGCGTGTCCCGGTCGGCTGAGCAGCGGCCCCTGGAGCGGGATGTCCCGGCTCATCGCGGGCAACGAGGCGGCCAGCCGCTCCAGTTGGAAGGTGTGCCGGACCGACTCCCGGAACCCCGCCCACCCCTCGGCCTTGAACGCGCCCACCCCCAGCTCGTCGAGCACGGTGTGCAGGTCCTTGCCCTTGGCGCCGCCCCCGGAGGGGTTCGCCCGCGCGAACACGTCCAGGACGACGGCGCTCTCCGGCAGCCCGGTCGTCCAGAGCTCGGGCTTGGGCCGCCAGGCGGTCGAGCCGGGCTCCAGGCGGGGCGCCTGGACCTCGCCCGGCGCCCGGCCGCCGGACACGAAGGACTCCGGTCCGTCGACGGCCACCGAGTCGGCGGCCTCGGAGATCACCTGGAAGGCGACCTGCCCGGTGGCGTGCGGGCCGCCGGGAGCGGGGGTGGTGCCGTCCGGCCGGTACTCGAAGGTGAGCACGGCCCTGCCGTCGAAGATCGCCCCGGCGGCCTTCACCTTGACGGCGTTGCCGGCCCGCACGGTGACCCGGTCGATCGCGCTGCTGTCGCGGCCGAGCTGACCGGACGGCAGAGCGCCCGTGACACCGGCCGGCACGTCGCCGAAGCCCGTGTGCTTGGCGGAGGGCACCCCGGCCACGCTCAGGCTGCCGGTGACGGACGAGACGACGGTACGGGTCACGTCGGTGCCCGTGTTGAACTCCGTCTGCTCGGTGTTGCGCAGGTGCGCCATCTGCGCAACCAGCGCGGAGACCATGATGCTCCCCCGGCCGTCGGAGAGCGTGATCTCCACGGGCTCGCCGCTCATCATGGACTTCAGCTCGGTGCGCAGGGTCTGCAGGTCCAGCCGGCCGAGGACCTCGGCGCGCAGCGCCGGCCAGTCCTGGCCGAAGGTCGCCTCGCCGAACGCCTCCAGCGACCTCCGGGTGGCGCCGACGGGCAGCGCGGCCGCGGGGGCCGCGGCGGCGAGCACCGCGGGAACCCCGCCGGCCGTCCGGTTCCCGGCCTCGTCGATCACGTGGACGTTCTTGACGACGTCCAGTCCGCCGAGCGCCAGCGACTCCTCGACGCGCCGCGGCGGACGGTAGTGCTGCTGGGCGGCCGGCGGGACGGCGTCCGCCGCCTCGGCGGCCGGCACGACGACCGGGACCGGCAGCTCGACGGGCAGGCGGTGCTGCCCGTGGCCGACCGGCAGGCCCGAACCGTCCTTGCGGACACCGGAGAAGTCGAGCTCCAGCCGGATGTCGGTGTCGATCCGCAGCGCGGGCTCCGGCGTCTTGCTGCGGGAGAACGTCCGGCCCCTGCTGTCGCTGGTACCGGCCTTGCTGCGGTCGCTCACCACCCCGACCTGTCCGGTCATGCTGGTGTCGGGGGCGTTCGGGGAGAACTTGCCGCCCATCAGCAGGCCGCCGCCGAACCGCCGGCGGCCCTCGGCGAAGGACCCGGTGGTGGCGAACGAGTCGCTGCCGTCCTCGAACTCGAACTTCTTGTACGCCCCGGTGGTCGTGGCCCTGGTGACCCGGGCGGTGACCTCGACGTCGCCCTTCCAGCCGAGCAGCTCGAACGGCAGCGAGAGGCGCTCGCCCTGGGTCATCGCCGACAGCACGGGCTGCAGGGCGTCGAGGTCCAGCGCGTCGGAGAGCTGTTCCCTGACCGAGCCGGCCAGGAGTTCGCGGGCCTCGGCCAGCTGCTTCTCGGCCTTGGCCAGCCGCTCCACCGCCTGCGCCGCCTGCGGCCCGGCCGCGGCGATGTCGTCCTGGGCCTTGCGGTGCTTCTCCAGCAGGCCCTTGGGAAGCAGCTCGGGGACGCCGGTGAGGGCGGTGACAACCGCCTCGACCACGCGGTCGACGGGGCCCGAAATCGGCAGGACCCGGTCGCCTCCGCTGAGTTGGCCGTTGGCGGGGTCGGTGAGGCGGGTCGGCGGCGCGGGCAGCGGCGGCGCCTTCGGCTCCTCGACGAGCGGCACCTCCGGCTTCGGCAGCGTCTCCGGCGCCGGCAGCGCTGCCGGGACCGGGGCCGGGACCGCTTCCGGGGTCGGGGCCGGGACCGCTTCCGGGGTCGGAGCCGGGGTCGGAGCCGGAGCCTCGTCCGGCGTCGACGCCAGCACCGGCGACTCTGGCAGCGGCGGCAGGTCCGGCCCGGACAACTGCGCCGGCTGCTCCGGCACCGGCGGGGTCTCCGGCTCCGCCTGCACCTGCGGCGGGACCGGCGGTGGCGGCAGCTGCGCCGGCGTCTGCTGCGGGACGGGCCGCAGCGCCGAGAAGTGCGCCCCCTCGTAGCCCTGGCGGTAGAGCATCACCGTGCGGCGGTCGGAGTCCGCCAGGTAGCTGGAGAACTGCCCGGCGCTGTTGAGGACACCGAGGTTGAAGCCCACCGCACCGGCGGCGATCCGGGGCACCTCGTCGAAGAGGGGAGTGTTCCAGAGCGCCCGGTTGCGGATGGCCAGATCGACCGCCTCGCTCGGCTGCATGTCCGCCAGGCGCTGTGGGGTCAGGAACTGCGGATGCGGGTTCGGGTCCAGCACCACCGGCTGGGCCAGTCCCGGACGTTCCAGGAGGAGGCGGTCCCAGGCTCCGTTCGCGAGGTCGGTGAGCACGGGGCTGCCGAAGTTCTCGATCAGGGCGCTCGCGTCCACGCCGGCGGGCAGCTCGTCCGTCCGACCCATCACACGCCAGAGCGCCTGCGGCGTCAGGTCCGCGATCAGCATGTCCAGGACCGACTGCCCCCACTCGTCGATGAGCTCCCGCTGGGCGGCGCCGTCCGGTCCCCGGTACCACTGCAGTACGGCGGCGCGCAGCCCGGCGGCGTCCAGGTGCTGGTGCTCCCACTCGCCGAACTGGCGGTTCACGCCGACCAGCAGGGACGTGAAGAGGCAGTCGCCGTCGCCGGGCACGGTGAGGGCCTCGTAGGGCCGCCCTTCGATGACCAGCCCGCTTTCGAGGACAGCGCGCTCGCGGGACACGACCTCCGCGACCGGCAGCGGCACGGCGGCCTGTGACGGCTGCGGCTCCGAGTGCGGCTGCGGCTCCGGCTGCTGCTGCAGCTCCGTCTGATACACCGTCACCGTAGGTGCCTGCGAGGCATGGTGAGCGGGATTCGGCGCCGACGCGGCGTCGTTGCCGACGACGGCGCCTGGCGTGGTGGTCGTGGGGGCGGGCTTCGTCGAGGCGTTCCGGTACTGGTCGAAGGAGAGTTCGCGGACGACCGGTCCGGAGCGGAGCACGTCCTCGATCCGCTGGAGGTGCCGCGGCAGCACCTCGAAGTCATTGCGGTACGCGGCCTGGCCCATCACCCCGGGCTCCCCCGCGAACCGCTCCCGACGCCGCAGCGCCATCGTCTGCTCCGCGTACTCGTCCGGCAGACCGAGGAA
>NZ_JBITZW010000007.1:0-223297 GCF_044547105.1 Kitasatospora sp. NPDC052868
GGTTTGGGCACGTCAGGGTGCTGTTACCGCTGGTATGGATCAAGTAAATGGCATGATTTGAAGCCAAATGTCCGCTTTTTCAAGATCGAACCGGGCCTGAAAGTGGCCCGGGCCACAGCGGGAGTGCTGTGAGGCCGGGCACATCGTCGACAGCGCGTGACGGCCCCCCTGCCGCGCGTGCCGCAACGGCCTCGCGGCCGCCCGCTCCCGGGTGGCCCGCACCACAACCCCCACCCACCGTGGCCACGCCGGCACTCTCCGTGACCTCCGGCGCCCGTGGAGGCCCCCGGAACGGGCGGTGCGGGGGAAGGGGGGGCTCAGTCGAGCGAGCCGGTGGTGCCCTGGTCGGACCCCTGCTCGGCGGGGAGCGGCTGTTCCGCCCAGATGACCTTGCCCTGGCCGGTGTAGCGGGTGCCCCAGCGTTCGGTCAGCTGCGCCACCAGGAACAGTCCGCGGCCGCCCTCGTCGGTCGTCGCCGCGTACTTCAGGTGCGGGGAGGTGCTGCTGCCGTCGGCCACCTCGCAGATCAGGCTGCGGTCGCGCAGCAGCCGCACCCGCACCGGCGCGGAGCCGTAGCGGATGGCGTTGGTGACCAGTTCGCTGATCACCAGCTCCGTACCGAACGACAGGTCCGACAGGCCCCACCCGTCCAGCGTCGCCTGGCTCCACTCGCGAACCTCGGCCACACAGGCCGGATCGGGCTGGACGGTGCGTTCGGCGACGTGCTCGGCACCGAGCACCCGGGTCTTGGCGATCAGCAGCGCCACGTCGTCCTGGGGGCGGGCCGGCAGCAGGGCGTCGAGCACGGCCCGGCAGTGCTCCTCGGGCTGCCGCTCGCGGCGCGCGAGCACCTCCCGCAGGAGCTCCATGCCGACGTCGAAGTCCCGGGTGCGCTCCTCGACCAGCCCGTCGGTGTAAAGGACGATCTGGGTTCCCTCGGCGAGCTGCACCTGCGCCGTCTCGTACGGCATCCCGCCCGTTCCCAGCGGCGGGCCGATCGGCAGCTCGGGGAACGCGACGGTGCCGTCGGGCCCGACCAGGGCGGGCGGGGGGTGTCCCGCCCGGGCGATGGTGCAGAGCCGGGAGACCGGGTCGTAGATCGCGTAGAGGCAGGTGGCTCCGGTGACCCCGGCGCCGGGGCCCGGGCCGTCGTCGACCTCCTCCAGGTCGATGCGGTTCACCAGTTCGTCCAGGTAGCCGAGCACTTCGTCCGGCGCGAGGTCGAGGGCGGAGAAGTTGTGCACGGCGGTGCGCAGTCGGCCCATGGTGGCGGCGGCGTGCAGCCCGTGGCCGACGACGTCGCCCACGACCAGGGCGACCCGGCTGCCGGACAGCGGGATCACGTCGAACCAGTCGCCGCTCACTCCGGACTGTGCCGGCAGGTAGCGGTACGCGACGGTGAGGGCGCTCTGCTCGGGCAGGGCGCGCGGCAGCAGGCTGCGCTGCAGCGTCACGGCGGTGGTGTGCTCGCGGGTGTAGCGGCGGGCGTTGTCGATGCTGACCGCGGCCCGGGCGACGAGCTCCTCGGCCAGCGACCGGTCCTCGTCGTCGAACGGCTCGGGCTTCTGCGACCGCCAGAAGTTGGCGATGCCCAGGATGATGCCGCGCGCCTTCAGGGGCGTGGTGATCAGCGAGTGGACACCGAAATCGACGATCTCCCTGGTCCGCTCCGGGTCCTGCGCCTGCCAGCCGTGGGCGACGGACAGGTCGGGGACCACCTGCGACCGGCCGCTGTCGAAGCCCCGGGCCTGGGGGGTGGAGGGGATGAAGGCGATCAGCGTGCCGCGGGGGTAGAAGGGGTGGTCGTCGCGGATGCCGTGGACGGCCGCGCGGCGAAGGTCTCCGGTGCCGGTGGGCTCGTCGCCCTGGAGGACGGGGTCGGCGAGGTCGACGGTGACGAAGTCCGCGAAGGCGGGGACGGCGATCCGGGCCAGCTCCTCGGCCGTGCGCATGACGTCGAGCGTCGTGCCGATGCCGATGCCGGCCTCGTAGAGCAGTGCGAGGCGGTTGCCGGCCACCTCGGCCCGGCCGGCCAGCGCCTGCAGCTCGGTGGAGTCGCGGATCGTGGCGACCGTTCCCATCGCGCGGCCGTGCCGGTCCGTCGGCCGCTGGTTCACCGCGAGCAGCCGCCCGCCCGACCGGTGCACCTCGTCCGTGGCCGTCCTCCCCGACAGCAGGAGCTCCGCGGTGTCGGGATCGAGGTCCGGCAGTTCGCTCAGGTGCCGGCCGTCCGCGTCGGGCGGTAGCCTCAACAGCTCCTTCGCCTCGTCGTTGGCGAGGAGCAGCCGACCGTCCGGCGCGACGATGACCACGCCCTCCCGCACCGCGTGCAGGACGGCGTCGTGGTGCTCGTACACGCGGGTCATCTCGGTCGGCCCGAGGCCCCGGGTCTGGCGCTTCAGCCGCCGGAAGACCAGGGCCGTCCCGCCGGTGGCCACCGCGAGTGCGGCGGCGCCGGTCCCCAGGATGACGGGCAGCTGGCGGTCGCCGGCGGTGGCGACGTTCTTCACCTTGAGCCCGGCCGACACCAGGCCCACGACCGATCCGTCGGGGGCGGTGACGGGGACGACCGCCTGGACCTCCCGGCCGAGCGGACCGTGCACGCTCTCGGTGAGGATGTGTCCGGCCAGCGAGGGGCCGATGGTCCCGACGAACGGTTGGCCGATCCGGTCCGGCAGGGGGTGGGTGTACCGGATCCCCTGGGTGTTCATGACCACGATGAAGTCGACGCCGGCCTGCTGGCGCGCCTCCTCGGTCAGCGGTTGGAGCACGGCCGTCGGATCGGGCGACTTCAGCACCTCGGGCAGCCCGGGGGCGTGGGCGAACGCCACCGCGGCGGCCACCGACCTGGTCCGGGCCTCGCTCTCGCTGGAGTGACGCGACTCCAGGACCAGCGCCAGGATCGCGCCGAGGACGAGCAGCACCACGACCGCGACCTGCAACACGAACACCTGGCCGGCAACGCTCCGAGGGCTTCTGGTGAGACGGCTCTTCGCGATCGGCGACGGCTTCGATACGGTCCGGGATCGGTCGGCGTGTTCGACCATGCGTCCTTTCTAACACCGCCGCGATGGTGACCACGAAGCGTTGCGTCCCCGTGCCCGGGGCGGCGGGCACGGCCCCGGGAGGCACGGCGCCGACGCCGTGATCAGGACCGGGCCGGTGCCGGGTTCAGGACCGGGCCGGCGCGGGGCGGGCGGGCCGGCGGGCCACCGGCGGCAGGCCGAACCGGTGGGCGACCGCGATGGCCAGGCCCGCGACGAAGGCGAGCACATGGCCGACGGCGGACACCTCGCCGTCCCCGATCCCGGACAGCAGATCGGGGGCGGCCACCGCCAGCATCACCAGCCACACCGCCCGCGACCAGACCGGCCGGGCCCGGCCGATCGCCACCGTCAGCGCGGCCACCACGACGTAGGAGGGGCCGGTGTCCAGCACGTGCGCCTCGGCGGCCGGCAGCGAGCCGTGCTCGATGCGCCACCACACCAGCGCCTCCGTCAGCGCGGTCGCGGCCACATGCGCCAGGGCCAGCGCCGCCACCCCGCGGCGGGCGCCGAGCACCGACACCACCGCGACGACGGACAGCGCGAAGGCCGGCCACACCCACAGGGTGCTCTGCGGCACGAACACGGACACCGTCAGCGCCTCGACCGGGTGGCCGGACGGCCAGGGGCGCAGATTGTCGAGGTTGGTCGACGCCCACTCGCGCAGCGACAGCACCCGCTCGGGCGGCAGTAGCCGCAGGACCGGCCACATCACGGCGAGCGCGGCCGCGTACCAGGTGCCCGGGTTGCGCAGCAGGCGCCGCAGCCGCAGCCGCAGGCGTAGGCGCGACGAGGACGCTGGGGCCACCGGGCCGGACCGGGCCGCCGATGACGAGAGATCAGTACGCTCCGACACCCGCCGATGGTATGCCGCCGCCTCCGCCCCGCCGTCCGCGCCCCGGTACCGGAGGAGGGACGGGGGCGGGACAGGGCGGAGGGTCAGAGCTCGACGGCCGGAGCGGGCCCCGGCCCGCGCCTGGGCGTGAGGCCGGCCGCGACGGCCTCGCTCTTCACCAGCCACGCCACACCGAACGCGAAGACGGACACCGACTCGCCGACGTACATCAGGGTCAACGGCGAGTCCCAGGTGAGGTGGAGCAGGGCGCCGACCGCGACCACGACGACGCAGGCCACGATGACCCACCCGCAGACCAGGTACGCCCAGTCGGCGGCCGGCCGGTGCCCGTCCGAAGTCCGGGAGTCCGCGAACAGCCGGAGGCAGAAGTACGCGAGGACCCCGAACAGCCCTGCGGCGAAGCAGAGATGGAGAGTTCCGACGACGGTCTGCGCGGTGCTCGGGTGCGCGGTGACCGAGGCCGGGGGCTCGGTGGGGAAGAGCGCCACCAGGATGGCGAGGACGCCGGCCACCGAACTCAGCCGGTCCTCCCGGCGGTCGTGGCGGTAGCAGATCAGGAAGACCCCGATGGCACAGAGGCCACCCACGAAGACGTTGCGCATGGGGGTGTAGTACGACGCGCTCATCGAGGCGAGCAGCGTGATCCGGGCGGAGGTGAGGCTGTTGCCGACGGGCAGGACGATCGGCAGCAGGAAGCCCATGGCGCCGACGCCCAGGCGCAGGCGCCGTACGGTCGCCCCGTCCTGGGGCTGGTAGTTGGTGACGAAGACCGGTTGCTCGGGCATGATCGGCCCCCTCGGAACGTCCTGAGGATGGGCGGGCGCGGCCGGACGGGGCCGTGCACCAGGCGCGCTGGTCATCGTCGGTGTACCCGTGCGGCGGGCCCGGGAACCCCGCTCCCGCCTGGGCGTTGGCGCTTCTGACGGCGCGTCGGAGCGCCGGCTGCGCGCCGCCCGCGCCGGATCCGCTATAGCTTTGTCCTGATTCCGGTATTCCTGGTGGCCCGCCCCGCCGTGTTCCCGGGCGGCCCCGGCCCGGCTGCCCTGCCCCAAGGACGGAAGGAGACGGCGATGACCGACGTGGTCACCGAGGCCCTGGCCGACATCCACCGGCGGCTGGGCGCCCTGGACGAGGGCGAGCCGGCCGCCTACATCCCCGAGCTGGCCCGGGCCCGGCGCGAGGGCTTCGGGCTGGCGCTGGTCAGCATGGACGGCCACCGCTACCAGGCCGGCGACGCGGGGGAGCCGTTCACCCTGCAGTCGGTGTCCAAGCCCTTCGTCTACGCCCTCGCGCTGGCGGAGCTGGGCCTGGACGAGGTCGGCCGCCGGGTCGGCGCCGAGCCCAGCGGGGAGGCCTTCAACGCGATCAGCCTGGAGGAGGGCACCGGCCGCCCGTCCAACGCGATGATCAACGCCGGTGCGATCGCGACCACCGCCCTGGTGCCGGGGGCGGGCCCGGCGGAGCGGTTCGAGCGGATCCTCGCCGGCCTGAGCGCCTTCGCGGGGCGGCGCCTGGACGTGGACGAGGCCGTGTACGCCTCGGAGGCCGCGACCGGCGACCGCAACCGGGCGCTCGCGTACCTGATGCGCGGGGCCGGCTCGCTGGCCGGCGACCCGATCGCCGCCACCGACCTCTACTTCCGGCAGTGCGCCGTCCGGGCGACCACGGCCGACCTCGCGGTGATGGCGGCGACGCTGGGCAACGGCGGCGTCAACCCGGTCAGCGGCAGGCGGGTGGTCGGTGAGCGGGTCGCCGTGCAGGTCCTCTCGGTGATGGCGACCTGTGGCATGTACGACGCCTCCGGCGACTGGCTGCTGCGGGTGGGGCTGCCCGCGAAGAGCGGGGTGTCGGGCGGCCTGATCGCGGTCAGCCCGGCCCGGTTCGGGGCCGCCTGCTGGAGCCCGCCGCTGGACCGGGCCGGCAACCCCGTCCGGGGCACCGCCGCGCTGCGCGAGCTCTCGGAGCGGTTCGGCCTGCACCTGATGCTGCGCCCGGCCCCGGCGGCGCCGACCGTCGTCGGCGGGCCGTCGGCCGGGGCGGCCCCGCGCCGCGGCGCCTTCACGGTGGTGGCGGCGCAGGGGGCGCTGGACTTCACCGCCGCCGAGCGGGTGCTGTTCGAGCTGGAGACGGCGACCACCGGCCCGGTGCTGCTCGACCTCGGCCGGGTCACCGGGCTGGACGCCGTCGCCCAGGCGATGATCACCGCAACCCTGGCCCGGCTGGCCGCCGGGGGCCGCCGGGTGGCGTTGACCGGCGCGGCCTTCCCCGCACCGCCGGGCGCACCCTGGGAGCACTTCGGCGCGGACGGCGCCGCGCCCGGCGGGGCCCCTGAGGCGGCCTCCTAAGACGGCCTCCTGAGACGGCCTCCCGAGACGGCTCGCGGCGCCGGCCTCATCCGCCCCGCGTCGTCGGGCGCGCCCCTCCGGTCGACCACGTCCGCGCCGGTACCCTGCGTACGCGCCCCGCGCGACCTGCCGCGCGCCACGAGGCCGCCTCCACGGCCGATGTGACGGACCATCACCCCATGGCGGCCCACCCTGTTCCGCTCGAGAATCGCCTGCGCGGTCGGCGCCGCGCTGCTGGCCGCCGCAGGCCTGGCCGATGCCGCCGGCCCCGCGCACGCGGCCGCCGCCCCGCCCACCCGGTACGTCGACCCGTTCGTCGGCACCGACGACAGCACCGCCCCCGACCCGGTGCCGGGCGGGGCCGGCGGCAGCACCTACCCGGGCGCGGTCGTCCCCTTCGGCGGGGTGCAGTTCAGCCCGGACACCCCCACCGCCTCGCCGTCCGGCTACCGGTGGTCCGACAGCTCGGTGGAGTCCTTCAGCCTGACCCACTTCGACGGCGCCGGCTGCCCCAACAACGAGGACCTCCCGCTGCTCCCGGTGACCGGCGACCTCACCGCCTCCCCCGGCATCGCCTGGACGGACTACGCCTCCGGCTACGGCAAGGCCGAGGAGTCCGCCGCCCCCGGCCGGTACCGCACCAGGCTCGACCGGTACGCCACCGACGTCGAACTGACCGCCACCACCCGCACCGGCATGGGCCGGCTCACCTACCCCGCCACGGACACCGCCCGGCTGCTGATCGGCACCGGCCGCAGCGCGACCGGCGACCGGCCCGGCAGTCTGCGGATCGACGGCACCGAGGTGACCGGCAGCGTCACCGCCGGCGGCTTCTGCGGCTCGTCGAAGACCTACCCGATCTGGTTCGACCTGCGCTTCGACCGCGAGCCGACCGGCTTCGGCACCTGGTCGGGGGCGGCGCTGGCACCCGGTTCGGCGACCGCCTCGGGTACCGGCGCCGGCGGGTACCTCACCTTCGACACGACCGGCGGGCGCAGTGTCCGGTTCAAGGTCGGGCTCAGCTACGTCGGCGCCGAGGGCGCCCGGCGCAACCTCGACGCCGAGAACCCGGGCTGGGACTTCGACGCCGTCGCCGGGGCCGCGGACACCGCCTGGAACGAGGTGCTCGGCCGGGTGGCGGTGGCCGGCGGCGGGGAGGCCGAGCTGCGGAAGTTCTACACGGCGCTCTACCACGTGTTCCAGAGCCCGAACGTGTCCAGTGACGTCGGCGGTGACTACCGGGGCTTCGACGGGGCCGTGCACCACGCCGACCACCCGGTCTACCAGAACTACTCCGGCTGGGACGTCTACCGTTCCTGGGCGGCCCTGGTCGCCCTGCTCGCCCCGGCCGAGGCGAGCGACATCGCCCGGTCGATGGTGCTGGACGGGCAGCAGGGCGGACTGCTGCCCAAGTGGTCGCAGCAGACCGCCGAGGACTTCGTGATGAACGGCGACCCCGGCCCGATCGTGGTCGCCGGCCTGTACGCCTTCGGCGCAAGGGACTTCGACACCGCGGCCGCGCTCGCCCTGATGGAGAGGTCCTCGGCCGGGGGCACCAGCCAGGGCGGCCCGGTCCGCGGCCGGCAGTCCGCCTACACCCGGTTCGGGTACATCGCCGGGGATCCCTCCGACTCCCTGGAGTACTCCGCCTCCGACTTCGCGGTGGCGTGGTTCGCCCGGGCACTGGGGGACGAGGCCTCGTACCGCACCCACCTGACCAGGGCCGGCTGGTGGCGCAACACCTACGGCCGGGACGCCGGCTACGTGGAGCCCCGGGACGAGTCCGGCGTCTGGGCCTGGCCGCTGGACCCGGCGAGCGGCCGGGGCTTCACCGAGGGCAACGCGGCGCAGTACACCTGGATGGTCCCGTACGACTACGCCGGCCTGATCGACGCGATGGGCGGCCGGCACACCGCCGTCCAGCGGTTGGACCACCACTTCGGCGAGCTGAACGCCGGCCAGAGCCGGCCCCACTACTACATCGGCAACGAGCCGGAGCACGGCGTGCCCTGGGCGTACAACTTCGCCCGCCACCCGGCCGGGGCCGCGGACGCCGTCCGCCGGGTGGCGGCCGAGTCCTTCGGCACCGGACCGGGCGGCCTGCCGGGCAACGACGACCTCGGCGCCACCTCGGCCTGGTACGTCTGGGCGGCGCTCGGGATGTACCCGGTCACGCCGGGCGCCGACACCCTCGCCCTGCACGGACCGCTCTTCCCGGCGGTGTCGATCAGGCGCCCGGGCGGCGACATCGCCATCACCGCCACCGGCACCGGCCGCTACGTCCAGGGGCTGTCGGTCGACGGGGCGGCCACCACCCACAGCTACCTGCGCTACCCGGACCTCGCCGGCGGGGCGGCGCTGGAGTACACGATGGGCGGCGCACCCGGCGCCCGCTGGGGCACCGGCGCCGACGACGTGCCGCCCTCCTTCCCCGACGGCGCGGCCGCCCCCACCGCACCCGAGCGGGGCCCGGACCTCGCGCTCGGCGCCGCGGCCACCGGCTCCGCGCCCTGCCCCGGCGGCGGAGCCGCCGAGCGCGCCTTCGACGGTGCGCTCGGCAGCGCCGCCGGCTGGTGCTCGGCGGAGCCGGACCCCTGGCTGCGGGCCGACCTCGGCGCCGTCCGGACGGTCTCCGCCTTCGTGCTCGCCCACGCCGGCCTCGGCGGCGAGAGCACCGGCCGCAACACCGCCGCCTACCGGATCGACACCAGCACCGACGGCGTCGGGTGGACTCCGGCCGTCACCGCCACCGGCTCCCGGGCCAGCCGGACCGAGCACGCCGTCGCGCCCCGCCCGGCCCGGTACGTACGGCTGCGGGTCGACGCGACCGCCGACGCCCCGGCCGACGGCGCCCCGGAGCCGGCCCGGATCCAGGAGCTGGAGGTGTTCGGCGACGGTCCCGCAGCGCGCTGAGGTTCGCCCGGCCCGGTGTTGCGGAGGCGGGGGCCCCTCAGAACCGCCAGACCAGCGGCACCACCGTCAGCGTGACGACCAGGAACCAGCCCAGCACCGGCAGCCCGTACCGCCGGTAGTCCCCGAACCGGTAGTCGCCCGCGCCCATCACCATCATGTTCGCGGGGGTCGCCACCGGCGGCCCTCCGTCGCCGGGACGCACCGCCCGCCCGCGCGGTGCGTGCCCGAGGTCCGAGGACCGACCCCGGGGCCCGGCAGGCGGCGGTGCGCCAGCGACTCGTACCGGGCGGGCGTCCCCCCGCTCTGCCATGGTGGGGGAGGGATCACCACGGATCAGGTACGGCTGCCCGGAGGTTTCACGGTGCGGGACTCGGAGCGTGACGAGAGGGAGACCGCCCTGTTGGCGGCGCTGTTCGGCGGGGCGCCGCGTTGCTGGTACGTCCTCGACCGCGACCTGCGGCTGGTGCACCTCAACCGCGCCGCCCGCGCCGTGGGCTGCCTGCCCGGCGAGGAGGCCATCGGCCGGCGGCTCACCGACCTCGTCCCCGGGTTCCCCGCCGCCGAGCTGACGGGACTCGCCGGCGAGGTGCTCGCGACCGGCGTCCACCTGACGGGCCGACTGCTGCACGGCCACCCCGCGGCCGCCCCCGACCGCGCCCAGGTGCTCTCGCTGACCCTCTACCGCCTGGAGGACGGCGTCGCCGACGGCTCCCGGGTACCGCTCGGCGTGGCGGTCGCGGTCGAGGACGTCACCGCCCGGGAGGCCGCCGCCGAACGCCTCGCCGTCCTGCACGAGGCCCACCAGCGCATCGGCTCCACCCTGGACATCGCCACCACCGCCCAGGAGCTCGCCGACGTCACCGTGCCGCGCTTCGCCGACGCGACCACCGTCGACCTCCTCGACGAGGCCTGGCGGGCAGGCCCCGCCCACAGGGGCCCGGTCGCTCCCGACCACCCGCTGCGCCGCGCCGCCTACCGCACCCGCCACGGCGGCGAGGTCGCGGTACAGGTCGGCGGCCTCAGCACCTTCCCGTTCCCGACCCCGTTCACCCAGAGCCTCGCCGACGTCCGGCCGCGGCTGGTCAGCCGCCTGGACTACGGCGAGCGGTGGCTGGACGCCGACCCGGCCGTCACCGAACTCTGGCGGACCGCCGGCGTGCACTCGATGATGGCCGTCCCGTTCGTCGTCCACGACACCGTCCTCGGCCTGGCGGCCTACTACCGCTACGAACGGTCCGAGCCCTTCGACGAGGACGACCTGGAACTCGCCCGGGAGCTCACCGCCCGGGCCGCCCTCAGCCTGGACAAGGCCCGCAGCTACGCGCGCGAACGCACCGTCGCCACCGCCCTGCAGCGCTACCTGCTGCCCCGGCGCGCGCCGTCGGTCTCCGCGGTGGACGCCGCGCACCTCTACATAACGGGAGGCGCGGGCAGCGACTGGTACGACATCATCCAGCTCTCCGGCGCCAGGGTCGCGCTGGTCGTCGGCGACCTCGCCGGACGCGGCATCGAGGCCGCGGCCACCATGGGCCAGCTGCGCACCGCCGTCCGCACCCTGGCCGCGCTCGACCTGCCGCCCGACGAACTGCTGGAACGCCTGGACACCACCACCGTCCGCCTCGCGCAGGACGGCGCCCTGGTGCCCGGCGGCGGCGACCCGGACTCCGAGCTGATCGCCTCCTGCCTCGTCCTCACCTACGATCCGGTCTCCGGCCGGTGCACCGCCGCCCGGGCCGGCCACCCGCCGCCCCTGGTGCTCGACCCGGCCGGCCGGGTCGTCCCCTTCGAGGTGCCCGCCGGGCCTCACCTGGGGGTCGGCGGGGCCGGCTTCGACAGCGCCACCGTCGAACTGGACGAGGGCAGCGTCATCGCCCTCTACACCAACGGCCTGGTCTCGGACCGGGGCCGCGACAGCGACGCCTCACTGGCGGACCTGCGCGAGGTCCTCGCCCGGCAGCCCGGGCGCAGCCTCCAGGAGCTCTGCGACTCGGCGGTGTACGGCCTGGTGCCGGAGCGGCCCGACGACGACGCCGTGCTGCTGCTCGCCCGCACCCACCACCTGGCCGAGGAGAACGTCGCCTCCTGGACTTACCCCGACGACCTCGCGGTCGTCTCCCAGGCCCGCAGTGCGGCCCAACGCCAGCTCCTCGCCTGGGGGTTGGACGACCTGGTGTACAGCACCCAGGTCATCGTCAGCGAACTCGTCACCAACGCGATCCGCTACGGCAAGGGCGCCGTCCAACTGCGCATGATCCGGGACCGCACCCTGATCTGCGAGGTGTCCGACCAGACCCACACCGCCCCGCACCTGCGACAGGCCCGCAACACCGACGAGGGCGGCCGCGGCCTGTTCATCGTGATGCAGCTCAGCGCCCAGTGGGGGACCCGCTACCGCCGCGAGGGCAAGACCATCTGGGCCGAGCAACCGCTCCCGGAGCCGACCTGACGGTGCGGCCTGCTCCCCGGCGCGGCCGTGCAGGGAGCGGCAGGCCCGGGAGGGACGTTCGCGATTCGTAAGGCCTGGTGGGCCCGGTGCGGGGGCGGTCCGTTCCTACAGTGGCCGGGAGGTTGTTCCCGAGAAGAGAGGCGGACCGCGATGACGGTCGACCAGGACGTCCCGCCGAGTGCCGAGGTGGGGGTGATCGGCGGCTCCGGGCTCTACGAGCTGCTGGACGAGGTGACCGAGGTGCGGGTGGACACCCCGTACGGGCCGCCCAGCGACGCGCTGTTCGTGGGGGAGGCGGCCGGGCGGCGGGTGGCGTTCCTGCCCCGGCACGGGCGCGGCCACCGGCTTCCGCCGCACCGGATCAACTACCGGGCGAACCTGTGGGCGCTGCACACCCTGGGGGTGCGGCAGGTGCTGGCGCCGTGCGCGGTGGGCGGGCTGCGACCGGAGTACGGGCCGGGCACGCTGCTCGTCCCCGACCAGTTCGTCGACCGGACCTCCGGGCGCCCGCAGACCTTCTACGACGGCCTGCCGCTGCCGGACGGCACCGTGCCGGAGGTGGTGCACGTGTCGATGGCCGACCCGTACTGCCCGGCGGGGCGGCAGGTGGCGATGGGGGCCGCCCGGGAGGCCGCCTGGGAGCCGGTCGACGGCGGCACGCTGGTGGTGATCGAGGGCCCGCGCTTCTCCACCCGGGCCGAATCCCGCTGGTTCACCGCCAACGGCTGGTCGGTGGTCGGCATGACGGGCCACCCGGAGGCCGTTCTGGCCCGTGAACTCGGGCTCTGCTACGCCCCGTTGGCGCTGGTCACCGATCTCGACGCCGGAGTGGAGCGCGGCGGGGGCGTCACCCACGGCGAGGTGCTGAAGGAGTTCGCCCGCAACGTCGACCGGCTGCGCACCGTGCTGTTCAAGGCGCTGGAGCAGTTGCCGACGGTGCGCGAGTGCCCCTGCCCGCACGCCCTGGACGGGCTCACGACCGGTCTCCCGGGGGTGCCGGGCGCCTGACGGCCGCGTCCCCCTGCCGGGCGGATCGGGCCCGGCGCCGCCACCGACCGGCGAGCGCGACCAGCAGCGCGAGGCCGGCGGTGGCGGCCAGCACCAGCAGCCAGTTGCGCAGATAGGGCAGCGGCAGCACCGACGGGTTGCCGTGGTCGTCACCGGCGCGCAGGACGGCCGGCAGCCCGACGGCGGTGACGGCCGCCGCGACGACCAGCCAGCCGCGCAGCACCGGCCCGCGGACCAGGAACGCGCCCAGCAGGCACACCAGCGCCACCCACAGCCCGTCGTGGAGCACCAGGGCGCCGACCGCCCAGACCAGCACGTCCAGCGGCTCGGTGATGTACGGGTCGCCGAGCAGCCCGTACAGGCCGTAGCCGACCAGGGCGAGGCCGGCGGCCAGCAGCAGCGCGCGGACCGCGGCGGTCATCCGAGCACCTCGATGCGCTCGACCCACTTGGTCTGCAGGACACCGGGCCGGTTGGGCACGATGACGCGGGCCGGGAACCCGTGGTCCGCGGCCAGGACCTCGCCGTTGACCCGCAGGGCGAGCAGGCTGAGCGGGTCGTCGACGTACGGCGCGGGCATCTCCGTCACCCGGTACGGTCCCTCGGCCTCCAGGGAGGTGACCCGCACCGCCGATCCGGGCGGGGCTCCGGCGCGTCGCACCAGCTCGGCCACCCGGACCCCGGTCCACCGGGCGCCGGCGCTCCAGCCCTCCACGCAGGAGATGGGCAACTCCACCTCGTACTGCGGTAGTTCACCGAGTTCGGCGAGGGTGAGCTGGTACGGCCGCGGGCCGTCCACCCGGAGCCGCCAGTCGGCCGGCACGGTGAGCGTCCCGGCCTGGGCGGCGGTGCGGTTCACCGGCAGGCCCTGGGGGCCGAGGTCGGGGCGGCGCGGGGCCAGCAGGTCCAGGGGGCGCAGCCAGGGGACGGACTGTCCGGCGGTGACGAGGGTGACGGCGCCGGCGGCGGCGGTGGTGGCCAGGAGGAACGCCCGGCGCTCGGTTGGGGCCTGCCCCAGGACCGGAGCGGCCCGGCGCCACCAGTACGCGGCGATGAGCGGCGCCTTCACGGCCAGGTGCACCAGTAGGGCGCCGGTCGCCAGCCAGCCCAGCCAGAAGTGGGTCTGCCGGAACGGGAACGGCCACGGGTACCACTGCAGGGTGTTCAGCAGGCCGGTGAACAGCTCCAGCAGGACGGCCGCCACGAGCAGGGCGATGGCCAGCCGCTCCAGGGCGTGCAGCACGCTGCGCGCCGGCGGCCACTCGAACAGCCGGGGGTAGACCGCCCACAGCTTCGCGCCGGTCAGCGGGATCGCGGCCAGACCGGCGATCACGTGCAGGCCCTGGGTGAACCGGTAGCCGTTCACCGGTCGTGCGGGCAGGTGCGGGGCGAGCCAGCCGGGCGGGTCCTGGAGCAGATGACTGGTCAGGCCGGTCAGGAAGCAGACCACGACGGCCGCGCCCAGCCAGCGGCCGAGGACGACCACGGTCCGCGGCTCGTGCAGCGGCGAGCTGAACGCACCCTCGCGGAAGGGCCCGCGCCGCAGGAGGGCCGGGGGAGCGGGCAGCGGCGGGTCGTAGCGGCGGCGGGCGGTCGGGGCGCCGGAGTCGGCGGGGTCGGATTCCACCCGTCCATCGAAGCGCCCCGGGGTGCCCGAGCGGTGTTCCGGCGTGCTTACGGAATCCGAACGGCGGGCTCGCCGCCGGGGCCGGGGAGGCGGGCCGGTGGGAGGGTGGCGACGTGACCTCCCGTACCGTCCCGCCCTGTCTGTTCGCTCTGGCCGCCCTGGTCACCGCCCTGGCGCTGACCGTCGCCCGCAACGGCGCCCTCCCGCTGCCCGGCTGGTACCTCCTCGACGCGGCCCTGTTCGCCGTCGCGGTGGCCCTGCTGCGCGGGGTGCCCGCGCGACAGGCCGTGCCGCTGGTCCTGGCCGGCGGTGTCGCGGTGGCCGCCGTCGGGCTGCTCGCCCCGCCGCGCAGCAGCGACGACGCCTACCGCTACGTCTGGGACGGCCGGGTCCAGGCGGCCGGGATCTCGCCCTACGCCCACACCCCGGACGATCCGGCGCTGGCCCGGCTGCGCGATCCGGGGCTCTTCCCGGTGGGCGACGGCTGCACGGGCTGGGACGAGCGGCTTACCGCGGCCGGCGACTGCACCCGGATCAACCGGCCGGCCGTGCACACCATCTACCCGCCGGTGGCGCAGGCCTGGTTCCTCGCGGTGCACCCGTTCGGCGGCGGGGTCCGCGGGGTGCAGGCCGCGGGGGCGCTGCTGGCGGTGGCGACCACCGCCGTCCTGCTCGGGGTGGGCCGGCAGCCGTGGCGGGCCGCGCTGTGGGGGTGGTTCCCGGGGGTGACGGTGTGGGCCGTCAACGACGCGCACGTGGACACCCTCGGCGCCCTGCTGACGGTCGCCGGGCTCGGCTGCGCGACACGGGGGCGGTCCGTCCGCGGGGGACTCCTCCTGGGCGGCGCGGTGGCGGCCAAGCTGCTGCCGGCGCTCGCCCTGCCCGGTGCGCTGTCGGGCCTGGCGGCCCGCCGCCCGACCCGCGGCGACGTCCTGCTCGTCGGATCCGCGCTGGGCGCCTTCGCACTGTCGTACCTGCCGTACGTCCTGGGCTCGGGCACCTCGGTACTGGGCTACCTGCCGGGCTACCTGCGGGAGGAGGGCTACGAGCAGGGGCACATCGACCGGTTCGGGCTGCTGCGGCTGGTGCTGTCCGACGGCCTCGCACCGTGGGCGGCGGGGCTGGTCCTCGCGGCCGTGCTGGTCCGGGTGCTGCGCCGGGGCGACCGGCACCGGCCGTGGGCGGGCGCGCTGCTGGTGACGGGGACGGCGCTGCTGCTGGTCGCGCCCGCCTACCCGTGGTACGGGCTGCTGGTGGTCGCGCTGGTCGCGCTCGACGGCCGCTGGGAGTGGCTGGCCGTCCCGGCCGCGGGGCAGGCGCTCTACCTGACGACCGGAGGGCAGGCGGCGCAGCAGCTCGCCTACGGCACGGCCCTGTGCGTGGTCCTCCTCGTCCCGCTGCTGCGGCAGCGCCGCACGGGAGGGGTGGCGGTGGCGGTGGGGGCCGAGAAGTGACGGAATTCTGACGGGTCGGCGCAGACCCTGGCCGTGGCGCCGTCCGGCTGGTCGAATCGGCGGCGTGAGTGAACAGACCGAACGGATCGAACAGGTCGAACGGATCGACGAGGGCCGGGGGACACCCGTGGGCCGCCGGGTGGTGCTGGGGCTGCTCGGGCTCGGCGCGGCGGGGGTCGCGGTCGGCCCGTACCTCCAACGGGCCCAGGACACCCTGGCCGGCAAGGACCCGACCGGCCTCACCGGCCTGCTGCCGGGCGGCGGCTTCCGCTACTACTCGGTGGCCTCCTCGGTGCCGACCAGGGGCCCGGACGACTACACGCTGACGGTGGACGGGTTGGTGGAGCGCCCCGGCGCCTTCCGGCTCGCCGACCTCCAGGCGATGCCGCAGCGCCGGATCGTGCGGGACGTCCAGTGCGTGACCGGCTGGCGGGTGCCGGACACCCCGTTCGAGGGCGTGCCGCTGGCCCACCTGCTCGACGCCGCCGGCGTCACGGCGGGCGCCGCGGCGGTGCGGTTCAGCTGCTTCGACGGCGAGTACACCGAGAGCCTCACCCTGGAGCAGGCCCGGCGCGAGGACGTGGTGGTCGCGCTCAAGCTCCAGGACGCCCCGATCTCGCACTCCCACGGTGGCCCGGTGCGCCTGTACGTGGCACCGATGTACTTCTACAAGTCGGCCAAATGGCTGTCCGGGATCACCGTCACCGCCACGGTGGAGCCGGGCTACTGGGAGCGGAACGGCTACGACGTCGACGCCTGGGTCGGCCGCTCGAACGGACGTGACGATGCACCGACCGCCTGAGCCGCTGCTCCGCTTCACCCGCGCCGAGCGCTGGGTGCACCGGGCCACCGCCGCCCTGATGCTGACCTGCCTGGCCACCGCCGCCTGCCTCTACCTGGCGCCGCTGGCCGAACTGGTCGGGCGCCGCAGGCTCGTCGCCACCGTGCACGTGTGGTGCGGGCTCGCGCTGCCGGTACCGCTGCTGCTCGGGCTGGCCTTCCGGGCGGTGCGCGCGGACGTGTCGAGGCTGAGCCGGTTCCACCCCGTGGACCGGGCGTGGCTGCGGGCGGCGTGGGCGCGGGCCGCGCACCGCCCGGCGGGGAAGTTCAACGCCGGGCAGAAGCTCTACGCGCAGTGGACGCTCGGCGCGATGCTGGTGATCCTCGGCACCGGCCTGCTGATGTGGCTCACCCATCTCACGCCGACGGTCTGGCGGACGGGTGCGACCTTCGTCCACGACTGGCTCGCGGTCGCGATCGCCGTGGTGACCGCCGGGCACATCCGGATGGCCGTGCGCGATCCCGAGGCCCGGCGGGGGATGCGGACCGGGCTGGTCGACCGCCGCTGGGCGGAGCGCGAGCACCCGCAGTGGCCGGAGGCGAAGCCCGCGGCGGCGGAGGAGTAGCGGGCGGCGGTTGTCAGCGGGTTGGGGCCGCCCTCCGGAGGGGTCAGCGGTCGGGGGCCGCCCTCCGGAAGGAGAGGAAGTGGCGGCCGTGGGAGGACCACCGCTCCGTCTCGACGAGCCCGGCGCGCTCGGCCCGCCGGGCGGTGGCCGCCGCGCCGCAGCGGGCCCAGGCGAACGGCGGTCCGAGCCGCCCGTGCCGCCCCTCGACCCGGACGGTGATCCGTTCGTCGACCTCCCGCGGCTCCACCTCGACCAGCAACACGCCGCCCGGAGCGAGGAGTTCGGCACTTCGTCCGAGCAGCAGCCCAGGGTCTCCGCCGATTCCGAGGTTGCCGTCGGCCAGCAGCGCGCCGCCCCAGCGCCCCTCCGCGGGCAGCCGGTCGAACACCGAGCGGCACAGGGCCGGCCCGCCGAGGCTGCGGGTCCGGGCCACCGCCGCCCGGGTGATGTCGACGCCGAGCGCCGGCACGCCCAGGCCCAGCAGGGCCGCGACCAGCCGGCCGGGGCCGCAGCCGAGGTCCACCACCGGCGCGGTCAGCCGGGTGCAGCGCCGAAGCAGCCCGTGGTCCGCGCCGGCGGCGGGCGCGCACCAGCGTTCGACGTCGAGCGGGATCCGGCGGCCGTCCTCGCGGCGCAGCCACAGCGGGCCCCGCCCGGCGCGGACGGCCTCCGCGAACGGGTCCTCCACCCAGGCCTCGGCCGCGACGCTCACTCCGCCACCTCCAGAGCGCCCTCGACCGACCGGAGGCAGGCCGCGAACCTGCCGTCCGGCGCCTCGGCGGCGACGTGGCGGGCGTCCCGGATGGTGTCCACGTCGGTGGCCACCGGGAGGTGGTGGACGGTCAGGTGCTCCGCCGCCAGCCGGTCGAGCAGGGCCCGCCCGGTGTCCGGCGTGGACATCGGCAGTCCCACGAGCAGCCGCCGGGCCAGACCCTGCTCGGGCCGGGCCAGCCCGAGCGCCCAGAACCCGCCGTCCTCGGCCGGGCCGTACCAGGCGTCGACGCCCGTACGCCGGGCGGGGGACAGCGGCTCCGCGAGGAGGGCGGCGCCCAGCTGCGGGGTGTCCATGCCGACCAGCAGCGCGGGCGCCCGCGGGGCGAGCCCGGCCGCGTGCGCGAAGGCGGCCGCCAGCCGTTCGTCCAGGCCGCCGCCGGACTGCGGCACGACCTGCCAGCCCGGCGGGAGCCAGGCACCCGCCTCGCCCTCCAGGACGAGCAGCCGCCGTCCGGCCGGGACCAGGTCGAGGGCGGCGAGGGTGTCGGCGAGGGCGGCCCCGGCCAGCGCCGCCGCCTGCTCGGGCGTACAGGGCGGGGTGAGGCGGGTCTTCACCCGGCCGGGGACGGGCGACTTGGCGATCACCAGCAGGGTCGGCGCCGGCGCGGCCAGCACGGCCCGCATGTCGCGGACGGCCTGCCGGGTGCCGCGCACCGTACCGGTGACCTTGGAGCGGCCCGCGCGCGGCAGGTAGTCGACGGGCGTCTCGGTGATCCGCATCCCGGCCGCCGACGCGGCGAGCACCATCTCCAGGGGGTAGCCGGAGCGGCGGTCGCCCAGGCCCAGCGCCAGCAGCCGATCACGGCGCGCGGCCCGCATCGGCCCGAGATCGTGCAGCGGCGCCCCCGTCCTCGCCCGCAGCCGGTAGGCCAGGGCGGTGTTCGCCAACCGGGCGTGCAGCGGCCAGGCGCCGGCGGTCGCGGGGCGGCGGCGGCCGAGCACCAGGTCCGCCGAGCCCGCGGCGACCGGGGCGGTGACGAGCGGCAGCTGGGCCGGGTCCAGGGAGCCGTCGCAGTCCATGAAGCAGACCAGCTCGGCGGTGGCGGCGAGCAGCCCGGCATGGCACGCGGCGCCGAAGCCGCGGCGCGGCTCCTCGACGACCGTCGCGCCCAGCGACCGGGCCAGCTCGGCGGAGCCGTCACGGGAGCCGTTGTCGACGACGATCGCGCGCCAGCCCGGGGGGATGCGCCCGAGCACCCAGGGCAGGGCCTCGGCCTCGTCGAGGCAGGGCAGGATCACATCGGCACGCGGCCGTGGGGGAGTCGGAGAGGTCACGTCGGCCACGCTAGGTGCGGGCGGGCCCGCGGCGGCCGAACCGCGCCCTTACGAAAGTCCTACGCCGGCCCGGGCGCACGTGGGAGCCGACGCTCGGCTTGCCTTCCGTCGGCGCCGGCCCGCGATCTTACGGAACGCGAACGTCGACCACGGCGCGGCCCCCGAGCGCGGCCGCGGCTCGTATCCTCGGCGAGGTGAACGACAGCCCCGCCACCCCCGGACCACCGGACCAGGCCCGCATCCTGGTGATCGACGACGACCTCACCGTGGGCGAGGTCGTCGCCGGTTACCTCACCCGGGCCGGCCACCACGTCGACCGGGCCTGCGACGGCCACCAGGGCCTCGACCTGGCCCGTGCCCACCGCCCCGACCTCCTGGTCCTGGACCTCATGCTCCCCGGGATCGACGGCCTGGAGATCCTGCGCAGGCTGCGGGCCACCGAGGACGGCGCCGACCTGCCCGTGGTCATGCTCACCGCCAAGGGGGACGAGGCCGACCGCATCCTCGGCCTGGAACTCGGCGCGGACGACTACGTCACCAAGCCGTTCAGCCCGCGGGAGCTCGTCCTGCGCGTCCAGTCCGTGCTGCGCCGCTCCCGCGCCGCGGCGCCCGCCTCCCCGGCCTCCGCGCCGCTGGAGTCCGGGGACATCACGCTCGACCCGCAGGCCCGCCGAGCCCACCGCGGCGGGCGTGAACTCATGCTCACGCTCCGGGAGTTCGACCTTCTGGCGTTCCTCCTGCGGCACCCCCGGACGGTCTTCGCCCGGCAGGAGCTGATGCAGCGGGTCTGGGGCTGGGACTTCGGCGACCTGTCCACCGTCACCGTCCACGTCCGCCGCCTGCGGGAGAAGATCGAGGACGACCCCGCCGCCCCGACACTGATCACCACGGTCTGGGGCGTCGGCTACCGCTACGACCCGGCCACGGACGACAAGGACGGCCCGGCGTGACGGACCTGCTGCTGATCGCCCTGTTCGCCGGGCTGGGTGCCACCGGCGCCGGCCTGCTCGGCTGGGTGGCCGTGCGCCTGCTGCGCCGCCGCTCGATGGCGCTCGCCCTGTTCTGCGTCGCCGCCGTCACCGTCCTCGCGGTCACCTCGGGGACGGTCGCCGTCGCCCAGGCGATGTTCCTCTCCGGACACGACCTCGGCGTGGTGATGACCGTGCTCGGGATGGCCTCCGTGGTCTCGCTGCTCACGGCCGCCCTGCTCGGACGCCAGGTCGTGGCCGGCAGCCGCGCCCTGACCGCGGCGGCCCGGACCGTCGGAAGCGACACCGGCTTCACCGCACCGGAGCATCCGCTCGGGCTCGAACTCGCCCAGCTCAGCGCGGAACTCGCCGCCACCAGCGCCCGGCTCGCCGAGTCGCGGGCCCGGGCGCAGGCGCTGGACGCCTCGCGGCGTGAGCTGATCGCCTGGATCTCGCACGACCTGCGCACCCCGCTGGCCGGGCTGCGCGCGATGGCCGAGGCGCTGGAGGACGGCGTGGCCGAGCGGCCGGAGCGCTACCTCGGGCGGATCCGGGCCGAGGTCGAGCGCCTCACCGGGATGGTCGACGACCTGTTCGAGCTCTCCCGGATCCAGGCCGGCGCGCTGTCGCTCTCGCTCTCCCGGGTGTCCGTCTACGACCTGGTCGACGACGCACTGGCCGGAGCGCACCCGCTGGCCCGCCAGCGCGGCGTCCGCCTGGAGGGCCGCCAGGTCGCCGCCGAGCCGGTCGAGGTGGACAGCCGCGAGATCACCCGGGTGCTCGGCAACCTGCTGGTCAACGCGATCCGCTCGACGCCCGAGGACGGCGTGGTCGCCGTCTCCGCCCGCCGTGAGGTGGACGAGGTGGTGCTCTCGGTCACCGACGGCTGCGGAGGCATCCCGGAACAGGACCTCTCCCGGGTGTTCGAGACCGGCTGGCGCGGCAGCACCGCCCGCACGCCGCGGCGGGATCCCGGCGAGGGCGGGGACAGCGGCGCCGGGCTCGGGCTGGCCATCGTCCGCGGCATCGTCGAGGCGCACGCCGGGCGGGCCCGGGTGCACAACGTCACCGGGGGCTGCTGCTTCGAGATCGCGCTCCCGGCGGCGCCCGCGTAGTCAGGCCCGTTGGGCGGGTCTGACTGCGCGGGCCGGGTCAGACCCGCAGGGGCGCGGCGGCGAACTCGGCCATCCCCGCGCTGAACGGCACCCGGGCCCGCCAGCCGAGCTCGGCCCGCAGCCGGGAGGAGTCGGCGGTGATGTGCCGGACGTCCCCGAGCCGGTACTGCCCGGTCACCACCGGCTCCGGCCCGCCGTAGGCGTCGGCCAGCGCCCGGGCCATCCCGCCGACCGTGTGCACCTCGCCGCTGCCGACGTTGTACGCCCGGGCGCCGCCCGGCGGCCGGTCGGCGACCGCCTCCAGCGCGGCGAGGTTGGCCGCCGCGACATCGTCGACGTGGACGAAGTCCCGGCGCTGGCCGCCGTCCTCGAACACCCGGGGGGCCGCGCCGCGGGCGAGCGCGGAGCGGAACAGCGAGGCGACCCCGGCGTACGGGGTGTCGCGCGGCATGCCCGGGCCGTAGACGTTGTGGTAGCGCAGCGCCAGGACGGACCCGCCGCAGGCGCGGGCCCAGGCGGCGGACAGGTGCTCCTGGGCGAGCTTGGTCGCGGCGTACACGTTGCGCGGGTCGCCCGGCGCGTCCTCCGTGACCATCCCGGGCCGCAGCGCGGCGCCGCACACCGGGCACGGCGGTTCGAACCGTCCGGCGTCGAGGTCCTCCGGGCGCCGCGGACCGGGCGCCACGCCCCCGTGCTCGGCGCACACGTACCGGCCCTCCCCGTAGACCACCATGGACCCGGCCAGCACCAGGCTCCGCACCCCCTCGCGGGCCATCGCGGACAGCAGCACCGCCGTGCCGAGGTCGTTGCAGCCGACGTACCCGGGCGCGTCGTCGAGGTCGAGGCCGAGCCCGACCATCGCCGCCTGGTGGCAGACCGCGTCCACCCCGGCCAGGGCCTGCCGCACCGCCGCCGCGTCCCGCACGTCGCCGTGCCGGAACCGCACCCCGTCCGGCAGCGGTGGCACCGACCCCGACGGGTGGACCGCGGGCAGCAGCGCGTCCAGCACCAGGACCTCGTGGCCCGCCGCGACCAGGGCGCGGACGACCGCCGAACCGATGAACCCGGCGCCGCCGGTGACCAGAATCCTCATGTCCGGCGACGCTACCGGCCGCCCCGCCCGTTCGACCGCCGTGGCGCGGGGGCGTCAGCGATCCGTAAGACGGTCCTGCCGCCCCGCCGGCGGCCGGGCGGTCGTGCCCCGGCCACCGGCGGCGGAGTCCTCAGGCGAGCGGAGACCCGGGTGCTCAGCCCCCGTGGCTGTAGCCGGAGGCGACGATGCGCTTCGCCCCCTCGGAGTAGAAGCCGTGGTCCTCGGGGAGGTCGGTGGCCAGGCCGTCGACGTAGCGGTTGTACATGCAGAACGCGGCGGCGATCAGGACGGTGTCGTGGATCTCGGTGTCACCGGCGCCGGCCGTCCGGGCCGCCGCCACCGCCTCCGCGGAGACCGGTCCGACCTGGCCCTGGACCTCCGCCGCGATGCGCAGCAGGGCCCGCATCCGCTCGGTGAGCGGCGCGGACGCGGGATCGGTCAGGACGGCCTTCACCAGGTCCTCGCCACCCTCCAACTGCGCCGCCGCGAAAGCGCTGTGGGAGTTCGCACAGAAGCGGGTGCCGTTGAGGTCGGAGACGTACGCGGCGACCAGCTCGCGCTCGCCCCGGCTCATCGGGGCCGGGGCGCGCAGCAGCGCGTCGGCGAGCATGGACAGCGGGGCGCCGGTGTCCGGACGGAGCGTCAGCAGCCCGGTGATTCCCGGCAGTTTGTTGTCAATGGCAATGTGCGGCACGGTGTGCACTTCCTCGTCTCGGAGGGACGGACGGACGGCAGTCCATGCTCACGGGTGCGGCTCCGGGCGGTCAACTCCCAGGTTGCCGGGACATCTTGGAGCGATGGCGAAGCCGACCGCCGTCGGCCGCCCGGGCGGCGCCCTGTCAACCGTCCGTCAACCGCATTGATCGCGATGTCGCGGGTCGGGCATGCTGGTCGGCGTGAGCTCGGGTGCGGCGGCGGCCGGCGCCGCAGCGCCCTTGATCGCTTGCCCCTTCGTCGAAGTGACGATCGGTCAATCCATGTTCGTGCCCGGTGCGGGACGGCGGCGCCGGGTGCCGTGAATCGCTGAGCGGGGAGGCTTCACCGTGAGTCGAACAGGCATGCGTCCACGTGTGCTCATAGTCGGGGCGGGACTGGCCGGTACCGCCACGGCGATCCGGCTGCTGCGCTTCGCGCGAAGGCCGCTCGAGATCGTTCTGCTCGAACGGCGTTCGGACTACCGCTCCGCCGGCATCGCCTACCACCGGGACGGCAACCCCTGGGACCATGTGTTCAACATCCAGGCAGGCCGGATGTCGGTCTTCCGGGAGGACGTCCTGGACTTCATCCGCTGGGCCAACCTGGAGGCCGACCGCACCGGCTGGCCGGCGTTCTGGGTCGACTTCGAGTTCGTCGAGCAGGGCCCGGCGCCCCGGCGGATCTTCCAGGACTACCTGAACGACCGGCTGGCCGAGGCCGTGCGGGAGGCCTGTCCGGGCGTGGTGCTCGTCGAGGCGGACGGCGAGGCGGTCGACCTGGAGGTGCTGCCTTCGGGGGTCGGGGTGACGGTGCGGCAGCCGGCCCCGAACGGCGCCCCGGCCGACCCGGGCCCGGAACCCGAGGTGCTCCTCGCCGACCACGTGGTCCTCGCGACCGGCCTCGAACTCAGGGAGCCGCCGTTCGCCTCCGAGGTGCTCGACCACGCGCGCTTCATCCGGGACCCGTACTCCGCGGCCGGGATCCGCAAGCTCGAGGAGCTCCCGGCCGAGGCGGACGTCGCGATCGTGGGATCGGTGCTGAGCGCGTACGACTCGGCCGGCCTGCTTTTGCGACAGGGGCACTCCGGGAGGATCAACCTGATCTCCAGGACCGGGACGATGTTCCGGACCTACCCCGGCGGCCACGAGCACGAGGTGCTGCAACTGCCCTGCCCGAAGGCACTGCTGGAGCCGTACCACAGCCGTGGGGAGTTCCTGGCCCGGGTCCGGGCCGAATGGGAGAAGGCCTGCGCCGAGGTCGTCCGGGACCACCCCGGAATCGACCGGACCGTGGTCGCCGAGCGGGTGGCCAAGGCGTGGGAGCCGCACCTCCCCGAGGCCATCGAGCGGATCCCCTCCGGGGAACTGCGGTCGTTGCTGGACGAGTTCGGTACGGCGATCGCCGCGCTGCGGGTGGGCGCGGTGGAGTACACGATGGCGGTCATCGAACGGGCCGTGCACCCGGCGGACGGCTCGGTGCGGCTGGTCGTCGGCAAGGTGGAGGGGATCGCCCCGACGGAGTCCGGGCGGCTGTGCGTGTCGATCGGCGCCCCGGGCGAGAAGTGCGCCGTCGAGGCGGACCTGGTGGTGTCCAACGTGGGCAGGGAGTCGGACTACAGCAGGGTCGGCGGGCCGCTCTGGAGGAACCTGATCCGCAGGGGGATCGCGGTGCCCCACGAGCGCACCGGGCGGGGGCTGGAGGTCGACGGACACGGGGTGCTGCTGCGCGCCGACGGCGAGCCGGCCGGCCCGGTCTCCACGGTCGGCGTGCTGCGCGAGGGCGACGAGATCGTGCGGAACGGCCGAACCGGTGCGTTCACGTTCAATCTCGCCGCCATCAAGAACCAGTCAATCGCCGTGGCCGCCCGCGTGGTCGAGCAACTGGAACTCCCCGAGGGGGGATTGGACCGCGACATCACCCAATTCCATGGCCATGTCAGCAACATGGAGGAAGCAGCCCTGGCCGGATTCAAGGAGGCTGTGGTCTTGGAGGTATGGAGGTTGGCTACGCGCGCCCTGAGTGAACGGGAAGTTCTCGATTCCCGGGTGGACGCCCGTATCCGGTCCCTGAGCGGCCTCTGGGCCCCTCTGCTGGACGCCTCCCGCCGTGACCGCCTGATCAGGGCGGTCGTCGGCCGGGCCGCGGTCGAGCGACTCACCGATGTCTCCGTGACACCGCGGCAACTGCGCCGACAACTGGGCTTGGAGAACGCTGACGCTCTGGAGGATTAGTTGAACGGGCGACGGATTCAGGGATCCCTTTTGACCGGTGGAAGGCAGGGCGTGTTGCGAGGTGTCTGTAACCGCACAAGAAATCCGCTCAACGGATCCATCCTCGTCGCCCCCTCGCTCGAAGCGAGTCTGTACGAAGCGATCGTGGCGGCGCGGGCCATCGTCTGCAGTTCCGGCGGGCTGACCGGCCACATGCAGTCGATCTGCCGCGGCCGGGGAATTCCGGTGCTCCGCGTGGACCGGGCGGAACTCGCCGACCTGGTCGGCGAGGTGACGCTGCACCTGGAGAGCCAGTCGATCGTCCTCGGATCCGACACCGGCGCCGGCGCCCACGGCCAGGCGGGCGGGAGCTCCTCGCTGGACGACCTCGGCTCGGCCTGCGCGGTCATCGCCGACCTCCAGGACATCCGGACGATCAACTCCTGCGGCCCGAAGGCCGCACAGGTCGACTCCTTCTTCATCCGGGAGGAGTTCCTCTGCCTGGCGGCCGGCCTGCGTCCGCTCGACTGCCTGGAGGGCGGCCCGGCCGCGATCGAGGTCTACGGGCAGGCGCTCGCGGACCGGCTCTGCACCTTCGTCGAGGCGCTGCTGCCCGGCCAGCGGTTGATCCTGCGGCTCCTCGACCTGCGCTCCGACCACGCCGCCGGGGTGACGGAGGTCGCCCCGGTCGCGGTCGAACCCAACCCCGAGCTGGGCCTGCACGGCGCGCGCTGGCTGCTGGGCTCGGCCGCCTACCGGGACGCCCTGCACGTCGTGCTCGGGACCCTGCGGGCACGGCTCGGCGAGGAGGCGCGGCGCATCCACCTCTCGGTGCCGTTCCTCAACGACGCCGTGGAGTTCGCCCAGCTCAGGGCGCACCTCGAGCTGCCGCCCGAGGTGCCGGTGTCCGCGTTCATCGAGACGCCGGCGGCGGTGCACGCCGCCGCCGCCATCTGCGCCGCGGGCGCCACCGAGCTGTTCGTCGGGACGAAGGACCTGGTGCAGTTCTACCTCGCCGCGGACCGCAGCAACCACCTGGTGGCCGACTCCTACCAGACCCGGCACCCGGCCGTCCTGGACGGGGTGCGCAGGGTCGTGGAGTCCGCGCGTGCCGCGGGCATCCCGGTGCGGGTGTTCGCGCTCGGCGCGGACCTCACCCACTACCTGGAGGGGCTGCCGACCCCGGACGGGTACATGATGTGCACCGCCGAACTCCAGCAGGTGGTCCTGCAGTCGTAGTCCCGAGCGGTCCGACAGGACGGGGCGCAGCCGGTACCGACCGGCTGCGCCCCGTCTGTCGTGCCGCCCGGAGCCGCCCCGGGTGGCTTCTGGTGGCCTCGGAGGCTGCTGGGGGTGCCCCGGCACGGCGAAGGGCCGTACGCGCGCCCTGGCGGGCGCACGTACGGCCTTGGGAGGCGCGGGGGCGGCGGTGTCAGGCGGCCATCGCCCGGGGGCCCTGGGAGCCGCCGACCTCGGCCGGCGGGGCGGTCGCCGGCGCACCGGCTCCGCTCCGCTCCTTCTGCCGCTGGATCAGATGGGCGGCCCACCAGCCGAGACCGCGCAGGAGGCAGACCAGGCTGGTGGCGAAGAACAGCGTGTAGACGACGTTGAACAGCATCAGGACGCCGTAGGTCATGGCCACCGACGCACCGAACATGAACTGGTTGCGCGCCTTGAACGGCGTGGTCCCGGGGTCCGTGATCATGTAGTTGGTGAACAGCACGAACGCGACACCGCTCATCGGGCCGAGGGCCGAGAAGATGGCGACGTCCCACACCCAGTGCCTGATCAGCGCCTGGATCACGAACCCGCCGAGCCAGCCGACGATCAGTGCGACCTTCTTGGTGAGCATGGAGTTGATCACGGTACCGGCGGTCGCGATGATCAGCGGGATGGCGACCCGGAAGAAGGTGTTCGCGTTCTCGGTGAACTGGTACGGCGGGGCGATGCTCGCCCAGGAGCCGAAGCAGAGCAGCGAGGCGGTGATGCCGAAGTTGGACGGGTTCATGAAGTGCCGCATCCGGCCGGCGATGGGCGCCTGGAGCGCGTGCTTGCCGGCCACGCCGACGAACACGCCGAACAGCACCGGGAGCACCTGGTTGTTGGCGTAGAACAGCATGTTCATGGCAATGCCGGTGATGTGCGAGGGCAGCAGGAACTCGTACATGCCGCGCATGCCGTTGCCGAGGAAGCGCGGGGCGCGCCGCTGGGCCCAGGCGCTGATCACCTCGAAGACGATCTCGACGGCGTAGGCGAAGAGCACCGACATGATCGGCCACAGCCAGGGCTGCTCGAAGCCCAGCAGGGTGTAGCCGAAGATGTTGAAGACGGTGATGGACGCCGCGAAGTTCCGCAGGGCCAGGTAGCGCGGGTCGGCGGCCTTGGCCGGTGCCGGTGCCGGGGGTGCGGCGGTCGTCGGGGCTGCGCTCATCGGTTCGGAACCTCCTTGGCGGCACTGGTCAGCATGAACGAGTGGGTGCCGGGGCTGAGCTGCTCGGTCTGCTCGTGGAGGCCGCCGTTGCTGTCCCGCCAGCACAGCTGCACGGTCACCGGGCCCTGCTGGTCGCCGAGTCCGAAGTGCACGTCGAAGCTGCGGAAGCCGCCGTGTCCGCTGCCGCCGTCGAGCTGCGAGACCTGGGTGCCGGACGGCGTGGTGATCCGCACGGAGGCGCCGTAGGCGGGGGAGCCGGTGTTCACCAGCCCCATCCCGGGGTCGGCGTCCGTGGCCGGGCGGTACAGCCGCAGGTTCAGGTACTTGCCGGGGGACGGCGCCTTGTTGGCGTAGAAGGCCGGCGGACCCCACTGGCGGGCGATCGCGAAGTCGAGCAGGCCGGTGCCGGTGGTGTCACCGGTCGCGATGGCGCGGGTCGGCGTGGGCTCCGCGATCCCGAGCCGCTTGCTGATGTTGACGAACGTGCCGCTGGCGGACCGCGCGTAGAAGGCCATCGCCTCGTCGCCGGAGAGGTCGTCCCCGGGTTGGACGTTGGGCCACATCGCGGGGTTCGACAGCAGGTCGTCGTTGGTCATGGCCATCTCCTGCAGCCACGGCCAGCGGTTGATGTTGCCCTTGACGAACCCGTCGGCCTGGAGCACCTCGAGGTTGCCGGAGTTGCGGAAGTCGGCCATCTTGGTGTCCCAGGACCAGCCGGTCCAGGCCACCCCGTGCTCCTGCGCCTCCTGGGTGAACGGCGCCACGCCGTTGCTCAGTTGGCGCTTCATGTCGGCCTGGTCCTTGGCCTGGTTGATCCAGAGGAAGTTGCTCTCCTCCAGGCCCCAGGCCGTGGTGATGTTGCTGACCATGATGTCGAAGGCGCCGTTGCGGTTGACGTCGCCGAAGTCGACGCCCATGCCCTTGAACGAGCCCTTGCCGAGCACGAAGGACTTGGGCGTGGTCGAGGTGCGGCCCCCGGTGGCCTCGGTGAACTTGATGCGGCCCGGCGTGGACTGGTTGTAGAGCAGGTGGCTGTGCCCGAAGTCGTTCGCGACGTACAGCTCGGGCAGCCCCTCGCCGGTCAGGTCGGCGCCGGCGATGGCGAGCGTCCACCCGGTGGCGGCGTCGAAGGGGATCGCGTCCTTCTCCTCGACGAAGTTGGCCTGCGGCTCGTTGCCCGAGGTCGCGCTGACCCAGCGCAGCACGTGGTCGCCGCCGGCGTTCTTGGCGTTCGACAGCGAGTTGTTCATCAGGACGTTGTTGAGCCCGTGGGGGTCGAGCACGTCCGAGTCGGGGAAGTAGTTCCCGATCACGATCGAGGGGTGCCCGCTGCCGTCCAGGTCGCCCACGTAGTCGGCGTCGGTGTTCCAGCGCGGGCCGTGGTACTTGCCGTCGATGGAGGTCGAGGGGACCAGCTCGCGCGGGACGTAGGACGTCGGCGAGGGCATGGTGGCGTCGGCCTTCGGCAGGAACAGGATCGGGGTGCGCCCCCAGTAGGTCACCAGCAGGCCCATCCGGCCGTCGCCGGTGAAGTCGCCGGGGGTGCAGCCGGTGGGCGCCATGGTGTCGTCGACCGGGAGCGGGGCCGCATCGAGGACGAAGGGGGTGAAGCGGTCCGCCTCGCGGGCGGTCGGCGTATACGTCACCACGACCTGGTTCGTGCGGGTGTCGACGATACACATGCCGTCGGCGATCCCGTGCCCGGTGAGGTCGTTGATGGCGATGCCGGCACCGACCGAGGAGATCCAGGAGCGGATCTTCTGGTAGGACGGGTTCACGTCGCGGACGGTGCGCATGGGCTGCGCGTCGTATCCGGCCGGCATGGCGATGGGCATTTCCTGGAACGCGTACTGGGCCGCCGTCTCCTCGGCGCCGGCCACCGCGACCGATTCCCGGGTGGCGAAGAACAGTGAGGTCGCCACCACCACCGTTGCCAGGCCGGGAATGATCCTCCGGATTCGTTCTCGATACAACACATTCACCTCTCCGTGTGGAAATTGACGATGTGGTGGATCGTTGCTGGAACGTACCTCTACGAACTTGGCTGACAATTAGCCGATTCCCAGAGTCCCGCAGCGGCCGGGTCGATTGCTTCTCCCGTCGTGCTGACGGCGTCAGGAATTCCCGGCCGCGGCGAGCCGGGCGCCCATTTCGCGGGCCGCGGAGAAGGCCGCCCAGAATGTCAGCTCGATCAGGGCCCGGTCGTCGGGACGTTCGTGCCGGAAGTCCGCGACGACCGACTCGTCGACCTGGTAGGACGCGAGGGCGCCGAGCAGCGCCAGCCGGCCCGCCGCGCGTTCGGCGGGCGGCAGGCCGGCCACGGCGGAATCGACCCAGCCGCGGCTCAGGCCTTTCGGCCGACCGTCCCAGCGGGCGAGTTCGGCGCGGACCAGCCCGCGGACGGGCTCCGGCACCGTGCGGACGCCGGCCGACTCGGCGGCGGCGGCCGCGCGGGCGAAGGCCCCGGCCACGCTGGGCGTGCCGGCGGCCCAGCCGAAGTCCGCGGGCAGGGCCGCGCCGGGCAGCAGTTCGAGCGAGCTGCCGGGCACCTGGTGCCGGTCGGTTGCCGTCCCGAGGAACCGCCCGAGCAGGGCGGACGCCCCGCTGCGGACCGCGGGAGGCGCCGCGGCGGGGAACGGGCTGTCCGGCAGGAAGATGTTGACCATGCGGTTGAGGTGGTGGAACGTCACCGCGACCCCGACCAGCTCCGGGGCCTGCGCGGCGGGGAAGGGCGCCGGCCGGGCGCCGCCCGAGCCGGCCCACTCGGCGACCGGCTCCGAACCGGCCGGCTCCGGGAGGCGGCGCAGCGCCATGCTGTGCACCTCGACGCAGTACGGGCAGGAGTTGGCCGCCGAGACGGCCGTCGCGACCGCCTCCTTGAGGGCCCGGCCGGCGGAGCCGGCAGCCACCAGCGTCTCGCGCAGCATCATCCAGGAGGCCGCGAGGGCCTCCGGTGCCGGGGAGTGCAGGGCCACCGGCGGGGCCAGCATGCCGAACTCCCGCTCCATGTCGGTGTAGACCCGGCCGACGCGCTCCCCGGCGCGGGGCACCCGGACGGGGGATACGTGGCGGACCTGGTCGAGCGACCGCCGCAGTGCCGACCGGAGGACTGCTCCAGCCATCGTCGTCTCCTTCGGTTGACGGTGTCCGGGTGCGCCCGCTGGGCACGGTCAGCCGTGCTGCCGCTTGGCGGCGAGCGGGAGGACGGTCCGGCGCGCGGTGTCGCCCGCGCCCGGGCCGGGGGCTCCGTAGCCGACCTTGACGCCGCGCTGCTGGGCGGCCCGGACGATGCCGGGGATGGCGCGCTCGGCGAGCGCGGAGATGGTCAGTGCCGGGTTGACGGTCAGTGCGCCGGGCACGGCGGAGCCGTCCGTGACGAAGATGCCCGGGTGGCCGCGGAGTTCGTGGCGGTCGTCCAGGGCGGAGGTGGCCGGGTCGTCGCCGATCCGGCAGGAGGCCAGCGGGTGCACGGTGTACGCGCCGACCAGGTCGTTGGTCCAGGGCATCACCCGGGCGAGGCCGTCCCGCTCCAGGATCGACTTGACCACGGCGTCGGTCTCGTCCCAGGCGCGCAGCGTGTTGGGCGTCGGGCGGTAGCTGAGCGGGCCGGTGCCCAGCATCTGCTGGGAGATCCGGGTGGCGTTGCCGGTGGGCGGCGGCGGGCCGAAGACCCCCTCGTTGTCGTCCTCGATCATGGTGAAGACGGTCAGCCAGGACTGCCACTGCCGGACCAGGTCCTTCTTCTCCACGCCGAACCACGAGGGGCCGGCCGCGTCGGGCACCTGGGCCAGGATGGTGCCGAAGCCGGGAGGGAAGTAGAGCTGCTCCAGCGAGTACCGGTGGTACTCGGGCAGGTTGCCGTCCAGGTTGTCCCAGCTGGCGACCACCGGGCCCTTGCCGATCTGGTTCGCCGCGTACGCCCGGCCGTCGCCGCGGTCCAGGCCGAGCAGTTCGGCGGCCTTCTCCTCGTTGATGACGGCGGTGTTGAGCCGTTCCCCGTTGCCGGAGAAGTAGCGGCCCACCGCGTACGGCATCGGGCCGAGCTCGGCCTCCGAGCGCTTGAGGATGACGGGTGTGGCGCCCGCCCCGGCGGCCAGCACCACGATCTTGGCCTCGATGACGCCGTGGCCGACCTGCTCCCGGTAGTCGACCTCGTCCACCACGTTGTAGTGCACCCGGTAGCCGCCGTCGTCGGTCCGCTCGAGGCGCTGGACCTCGTGCAGCGGTCGGATCTCGGCGCCGTGCGCGAGCGCGCCGGGCAGGTAGTTGAGCAGCAGGGAGCGCTTGGCGTCGAAGCGGCAGCCCGCCATCATCCAGTTGCAGTTGGTGCACTTGGTGTTGTCGACCGCGACCGGGACGGGATTGGCGGTGCGCCCGGCGTGGTCGCAGGCGGCCGCGAACAGCCCGCCGGCGAAGCTGACGTCCTTCCAGTCCTGCTTGGTGATCGGCAGGGCGTCCGTCACCACGTCGTACCAGGGGTCCAGGGTGTCGCGGTTGATCGCGGCGGGCCACATCCGCCGGCCGATTCCGCCGCGGCGCTCGAAGACGAACCGCGGTGCGCGGGGCATCGCGGCGAAGTAGACGACGCTGCCGCCGCCGACGCAGTTTCCGCCGAGCAGGCTCATGCCGTCGCCGACCACGAAGTCGAAGATCCGGGTGTAGGACGAGCCGAGCAGGAAGTCGTGCTCGAAGTCGTCGGCTTTCAGCCAGGGTCCGCGCTCCAGCACGACCACCTTCGCGCCGCCCGCGGCGAGGTGGTAGGCCGCGATGGCGCCGCCGAATCCGCTGCCGACCACCAGGACGTCGGTGCGCTCGCTACTGCTCATGCCGGGCTCCCTGAGGCCGTAGTGTCCGGGTGCGAGTCGGCCAGCTGGCGGCCGTAGGTGAAGTCCGAGAACCGCCAGAGGCCGTCGGCGCCGGGCTTGCTGAAGCCCATCGCGGTGAGCCCCGGGTGGTCGTCCGCCATGGCCTCGGAGGTGTGCCGGTGGGCGCCGGTGTCGTAGGCCATGTTGCAGAACAGCGCCAGCAGGACCCACAGCGGCCGCTCGGGGTGCGCGACCGCGGTCAACCGCCGGACCAGCTCGGTGCGGTGGACGAAGGGAAGTGCGACGAAGGCCGGTACGGACGCGTCCAGGTCCAGCGCGTGCTCGGCCGCGTAGGTGTCGGCGTGCGCGTTCAGCGCGACGGCGAAGTTGGGCAGGTCGGGGGCGAGTCCCGTCCCCGGCAGCTCCAACAGGTCGATGGCGCCGGCGACCACCGCGCCACCGCCCTCGGCCGCTCCGGCCACCGCACGGTCGGTGGGGGAGCGTTTCTCGCCAGGGACGATGGTGTCCGCGAACGCTTCCAGGGTGATCGTCCTGCCCTGCTCTTCTTCTGAAGTGCCGGATGGCAACGGCTCTCCTCCTGTTCATCGGCGGTGCCGCATTGGGCAATAGGGGAATCGGCCGGTCATTAACCGGGGCCGAAGTTTGAAACCGACTGGAGCCGGAAAGACATTTCTACCGGCACGTACGGTGCGTTGGCCGGTCGTTTCCCGCCCGGTATGGTTTCGCAGCCTCCATCGTGCTGACGAGGCGCTCAGGCTGCATCTTCCGCGTTGCTGCCTGGCTTCGGGAGGATGGCCGGAGTGTAAAGTTACCGGCCAGTATGGCCATTATCGATCGTTGGTCGAGCACAATCGCACTGCTATGGTATTTAATCAACAATCGACCCGAAGCGCCCGCGTCCGGTTGTGTAAGAGGGGACGTTTGTGGTCGATGGCCGATGGGCAGCTCTCGGATTCGCGATGTCCGAGAGGCATCGGTATGGAGTGTTTCCCGGAAAGTTTTCACTTCTCCGGACAGCCCTGTACTGGAGGTTCGATGGACGACCCCAGAACCACCACGAAGTCGGCGATAGAGCAGGCCGTCTTCCGCGCCGTGGAGGCCATGAGCGCGAATATCGGTGAGCCGCTCACGATTGACGACATGGCACGCACCGCGATGTACAGCAAGTTCCATTTCTCGCGGGAGTTCCAGCGGGTCACCGGTGTCTCCCCGCGGCGTTTCCTGTCCGCTCTCCGGTTGCAGGAGGCGAAGCGATTATTGGTCGAGACGGCGATGACCGTGACCGAAATCAGCCACCGTGTGGGCTACACCAGCGTGGGCACTTTCAGCTCCCGCTTCGCCAGCAGCGTGGGAGTCTCCCCCACCGCGTACCGCCAGCTCGGTGGATTCACCACCGAGATCAGGACGCAGAACCAGCCGGTCGTGCGCGAGGGCGGCCGCAGTTCGACGTTGTACGGCGAGGTGCGGGCACCGCTCACGGGAGATCTCGGACTCATCTTCCTGGGCCTCTTCCCCGGTCGGATCCCGCAGGGCCGCCCGGTGGGCTGCGCGATACAGACCAGGCCGGGCCCGTTCGTGTTCGAGAACGTCCCGTCCGGCACCTGGTACCTGCTCGGCCATTCCGTCCCCCGGGGAATGGGCGAGAAGATGGTGCCGGACCAGCAGGTCTGGGTCGCCTCGGTCGGCCCGATCGAGGTCCGCCCGGATGTGCCGGTGCTGCCGATCGACTTCCGTTTCCGTGCCAAGCGCACCCTGGACCCGCCGGTCCTGCTGGCGCTGCTCGACGTGCGGCCGGAGGCGATCTGGCGCAGTGAGGTGACCAATAGGGCGGGCTGAGCGCCGGCCCCGCAGAACGGAACAGCGGTGCGGCCGAAGATCCGGCCGCACCGCTGTTCCGGTGTGTGGCGAGGTCGGCGCGCCGAAAAGCCGGCGCGCCAGGGTCAGCGCATCGGGTGCGCCGTCATCGGCAGTCCGCCGCGCACGCGCAGCGAGAGCATCGGCTCGGCCACCACGCGGTACCCGGGGACGAGGCTCAGCCGCAGTTCACGGGAGAGCAGCGCGACGGTGAACACCGCCTCCATCAGCCCCAGGCTGTTGCCGACGCAGAACCGCGGTCCGGCGCCGAACGGGATGTAGGCGTACCGCGGCCGCCCGCCCGAGTGCTCCGGGTCGAAGCGGTCCGGTCGGAACTGCTCCGGTGCGTCCCAGAACTCCGGGTGCCGGTGCAGGGTGTACGGGCAGATCAGGACGTCCGCGCCGGCCGGCACCGGGTACCCGCCGATCTCGTCGGCGGCCTGGGCCTGGCGCGGCAGGATCCACACCGGCGGGTACAGCCGCATGACCTCCTCGACGACCTGCATCGTGTAGGTCAGCCGGTGCAGGTCCTGGTACTCCGGCAGCCGGTCGCCGAGCACCTCCACCGCCTCGGCGTGCAGCCGCTCGCGGACCTCGGGGTGCCGGTCCACGAGGTAGAGGGTCCAGCCGAGCGTCGAGGCCGTGGTCTCGTGCCCGGCCAGCAGGAGCGTGGTCAGCTCGTCGCGCATCCGCTGGACGCCGACCCGCGGATCGGGCTCCGCCCGGGTGGACGTCACCAGCCGGGCGAGCGCGTCCTCCTTGCCGGCCAGGTCGCCGGTGCGGGCCACCCGCTCCGCCACCAGGTGGTCGACCGTCTGCTCCAGGGTCTGCCGGGCCCGGCGGAAGCGCAGCTGGTGCGGCAGCGGCACCCACATCGGCACCGAGCTCATGGTGACCATCTCGAACATCGCCTGGTCCTGCACGGCCTCGAAGGCCTCGCCGAGGCCGTGCACGGACCCGAGGTCGGCGTCCAGGAGGGTGCGTCCGAGGACCCCGAGGGTGAGGGCGGTGAACTCGTCGACCACGTCGACCGGTCCGCCGCCCTCGAAGGTCCGCAGCCGGGCGACGAGCTTGGCCGCCTCCTCGGCCACGATCCCGGCCTGTTGTCCGATCCGCTTGGCCTGGAAGGCCGGCTGGACCACCTTGCGCTGCTTCTGCCAGAGCGCGCCCTCGCTGGTCAGCAGGCCGTCGCCGAGGGCGCGCCTGGCCTGCTGGAGGCCGATGCCCTTGTGGTAGTTGGCGGCGTGGTCGGCGAGCACCCGCTTGGCGTGGTCCGGGTGGTTGAAGAAGTACAGGGTCTTCGGGCCGACCCTCATCCGGACGGCGTCGCCGTACCGGCGCGCCGCCGAGGTCATCAGGGCGAGCCGGTCCCCGGCCAGCTGCCGCAGCAGGCCGGGCATCTCCCGGCGGGCGGGGCCGGGCATCGGCCCGGCGGTACGGGGCTTCGTCATGGCCGGTCGACACCCCCCGGCGCGGCGAACTCGGCGGCGATCGCCTGCCGCCAGACCTCGTAGGCGGGCTTCCCCGCCGTCGCGACGGCGGCCTGCCGGGCGTCGTGGGTGACCTGGGCGGCGTCGGCCGGCGACTGGCCGCAGAGGATCCCGGTGGCGACCGCGGTGTGCGGCACCAGCAGCCCGGCCCGGATCCTCGCCTCGGCCGCGAAGGCGCTACCCTGGGCGACCATCGGCTGGTGCACCCCGGCGCGCTCGCGCAGCACCAGCAGCTCGTCCTGCTCGGCGCCGCCCGCGTAGCTGGCCGCCAGTCCGGCGCCGCTGTAGAGGTCGCCGCGGCGGTGCTGCGGGAACTTCTCGATCATGGTCGCGACCAGGTCGGCCTCGGTGCCGCCGATGAACCACAGGGCCCGGCCGATGCCCTGGTCGATCGCGTTGGGGACGTAGCCGGGGTGGTCGTGCGCCGGCCAGGGCAGCCCGACGTCCTGGTACTGGCCGTGGACGTAGCGCTCGGTGCGGAAGTACGCCTGGTGGAACCCGTAGCCGTCCAGGACCAGCCAGCGCAGCAGCGGGTCGATCCGGTCGATGTCGGGCCAGCGGAACCGGGGCAGCCGGGCCATCGCCCAGCCGACCCCGACGTACACCATGTAGTTGTGGCGGTCGCCGCGTCCGGCCAGGAACCGGTCGATCGAGCCCCGGCCGCCGAACGGCAGGCCGTCGAGCATCGCGAAGCCCATGCCGGCGCCCTCGTAGGCGAATCCGCGGAACTGCGTCGGGATGCGTTCCATCAGCTCCTCGGCCTCGACCGTGGTGCGGGCCTCCATCGCGTGGCCGTAGCCCTCCAGGAACGTCCGGCCGACGGTTTCCAGGAGGTCCTGCGCAGCTCGGTTCTTCTTGTGGAAACCGCGGGTGTCGAGCAGGGTTTCCCGGGTGTTCGGGGTCAGTATCCGGCGCCTCAGCGCGCGCCAGGAGTTCGGCACGGAGTGCTCCTTCCATGGTTTTCGGACGGGGTCGGGAATTCCTTCAGCCGAGATCGGAGAACTCGTTGCGGACCCGGCTCCGCCACACCTCGTAGGCGGGGTGCGAACCGTCGCCGGAATGCGCGGTGCCGTCGTCCGCGATCTTCACCGCCTGCTCGACCGAGCGGCCGGTCAGCACCTCGATGGCGGCCGCCGAGTGCGGCGGCACGTAGCCGGAGTACTCCCTGGCGCGGATCGCGAAGACGGCGCCCTGGGCCAGCTCGGCCCGGCGCTCGCCGGCCGCCGAACGCAGCGTGGCCAGGCCCTCGTTCGGGCAGCCGCCGGCGAAGGTCGCGGCCAGCCCGACCCCGCTCCACAGGTCCGGCTGCCGGTGCCCGGGGAACCGCCCGACCGCCGCCGCCACCTGCTCCGGGTGCCCGCCGTGGATGAACCACAGGGCCCGTCCGACCCCCTGGTCCACCGCCCGCGGGAAGTACTCCTTGGAGCCCTGCCAGGCGTAGGGCGCCGGCACGTACTGCCGGTCCACCCAGCGCCCGGTGTCGAAGTAGGCGCGGTCGAAGGCGTAGCCGTCCACCGCGAGCCAGCTCATCACCGGGTGGTAGGGCGTCCCGGACAGGTCCGGCAGCACCTTCCTCCAGAGCGGCCGCGGCAGCCGGGCCATCGCGAATCCGATGCCGATGTAGGCCAGGAAGACGTGCGGCTGGCCCGGGCCGAGCAGGAGGTCCCTGGTCCGGGTGCCGCCCGCGGTGGCGTCCAGGACGGTGAAGGCCATCACCGCGCCCTCGTAGGCGAACCCGCGCTGCTCCGGCTCGACCAGGCTCAGCCGGCGCTCGATCTCCCACTGGTCGCGGACGTCCATGCCCCACTCGAAGCCGCAGACCACCGCCTGCGGCACCGCCTCCAGGTGCCGGGTGGCCTCGGTCGGGGCGACCGGGAAGCCGCGCCGGGCGAATGTCACCTCTGCCAGCTGCGGTGCCAGTACCAGCCGTCGCATTGATCCGAGCAGTGTCGGCACTATCGTCTCCTGCCCTTGCCATGAGGGGTGGGGGAGTCTCCATGCTGGGTGTCCCGTCGGCCGGCGCGCTTCTCCCGTCTTGCGCTGGTCGCGGGCGGGCCGGGCCGCCGCGGCGGGAAAAATTACGGCGTTATGCGATAACCCTGTGATAATCCTGTTATGTAAAAACAGTTCGATGCATAACGATGGAAAGCATGCTGGAAGAAGACCGCCGCGGTGCGCGGCGGGCATGCTCGATCCGATCGCTCCAGGTCATTCGACTGGCGAAGTTCGGAGGCGATAAACAAATGGACAACAGCCGGATAGCAATCATCGGAATCGGGCTGCGTTACCCGGGAGCGGCCGGGCCGGAGGAACTCTGGGAGGACATCCTCGGCGGCCGCCGGGCCTTTCGGCAGCTCCCCGACGAGCGGATGAACAAGGCCGACTACTGGTCTCCCGACCCGGCCGCGCCCGACCGCTTCTACGCCGCCAAGGCGGCGGTCCTGCGCGACTACGAGTTCGACCGCATCGCGTACAAGGTGGCGGGCAGCACCTACCGCTCCACCGACCTGACCCACTGGCTCGCGCTGGACACCGCCGCCCGCGCACTGGCCGACGCGGGATTCGCCGAAGGCACCGGGCTGCCCAACCGGACCACCGGCGTGGTCATCGGAAACAGCCTCACCGGGGAATTCTCCCGCGCCAACCTCATGCGGCTGCGCTGGCCGTACGTCCGCCGCACGGTGGCCGCCGCACTCCAGGCCAAGGGCTGGGACGAGGAGGAGACCGGGAGTTTCCTGCGCGAACTCGAAGGCCGCTACAAGGCGCCCTTTCCGGAGATCGACGAGGACACCCTGGCCGGCGGTCTCGCCAACACCATCGCGGGGCGGATCTGCAACTACTTCGACCTCGGCGGTGGCGGCTACACCGTCGACGGCGCCTGCTCCTCCTCGCTGCTCTCGGTGGCCACGGCCGCCGGCGCTCTCGCCCGCGGCGACCTCGACCTCGCCGTCGCGGGCGGCGTCGACCTCTCCATCGACCCCTTCGAGGTGATCGGCTTCGCCAAGACCGGCGCGCTGGCCACCGGCGAGATGAAGGTCTACGACCGCGGCTCCAACGGCTTCTGGCCCGGCGAGGGCGCCGGCATGCTGGTGCTGATGCGCGAGGCCGACGCCGTCGCCCAGGGCCGCCGGATCTACGCCACCGTCACCGGCTGGGGCGTCTCCTCCGACGGCAAGGGCGGCATCACCCGGCCCGAGGCCGACGGCCACCGGCTCGCGATCGCCCGCGCCTACCAGCGCGCGGGGTACGGCGTGCAGACGGTCTCCTACTTCGAGGGGCACGGCACCGGCACCGCCCTCGGCGACGCCACCGAGATCGCCGCCCTGTCCGCCGCCCGCCGGGCGGCCGACCCCGCCGCCCGCCCGGCCGCGCTCAGCACGGTCAAGGGCAACTTCGGGCACACCAAGGCGGCGGCCGGGGTGGCCGGCCTGATCAAGGCCGCCCTCGCGGTGCACCACCAGGTGATCCCGCCGGCCTCCGGCCACCACGACCCGCACCCCGGCCTGCTCGGCGACGAGGCCGCGCTCTACGTGCCGAGCGAGGCCGGACTCTGGCCTGCCGACCAGCCGGTCCGGGCGGGCGTCTCCGCGATGGGCTTCGGCGGCATCAACACCCACGTCGCCGTCGAACAGGCCCCGGGCGCCGCCCGCCGCGGCGAGCTCGACCCCGGCACCCGCGCGATCGTCGCCGGACGCCAGGACGCCGAGCTGCTGCTGCTGGACGCCGAGGACGCCGCCGGGCTGCGCGAACGCGCCGAGCGCCTGAGCGCCACGGCCGCCAAGCTCTCCTACGCCGAACTCGCCGACCTGGCGGCGCAGCTGGCCGCACAACTGGCCGACCGGCCGCTGCGCGCCGCCGTGGTCGCCGCCTCCCCCGAGGAGGCCGGGCGCGGCCTGCGCTCGCTGGCCGGCCTGCTCGACGAGGACTACGACGGGCGGCTGGTCTGTGCCGAGGGCGTCTACCTGGCCCGGCCCGAGACCGCCCCCAGGATCGCCTACCTCTTCCCCGGCCAGGGCTCCGGGCGCGGCACCGTCGGCGCCATGCGGCGGCGCTTCGCCGCGGCCGACGAGGTCTACCGCGGCGCCGGACTGCCCACCGGCGGCGACCAGGTGGCCACCGAGGTCGCCCAGCCCCGGATCGTCAGCGGCTCGCTGGCCGCGCTGCGGGTGCTGGCCGAGCTGGGCATCGAGGCGGACACCGCGGTCGGCCACAGCCTGGGCGAACTGACCGCCCTGCACTGGGGCGGCGCGCTCGACGCCGAAGGGGTGCTCCGGCTCGCGGCCGTCCGCGGCCGGGTGATGGCCACCGCGAGCAAGGGCGGCGGGGCGATGGCCGGCCTGGCCACCGACCCCGCCCGGGCCCGCGAGCTCGCCGCGGGCGAGGACACCGTGATCGCGGGCTACAACGGCCCCAGGCAGACCGTGATCTCCGGCGCCGCCGACGCGGTCGAGCGGGTCTGCCGGGCGGCCGCGGCCGCCGGGGTCACCGCCACCCGGATCAACGTCTCGCACGCCTTCCACTCACCCCTGGTCGAGCCCGCCGCCGGGGCGATGACCGACCGGCTGGCGGAGTTCGACTTCGCGCCGCCGGTGCGCACCGTGGTCTCCACCGTCACCGGGGAGCCCGTCGAACCGGCGGCCGACCTGCGGGCCCTGCTGCGCGACCAGGTGCTCCTCCCGGTGCGGTTCCACGAGGCCGCCGCGAAGGCCGCCGCCGAGGCCGACCTGGTCATCGAGGTCGGGCCGGGCCGGGTGCTCACCGGACTGCTCGCCGAGATCGCCCCCGGACGGCCGGTGCTGCCGACCGACACCGACAGCGCCTCGCTGACCGCGCTGCTGCGGGTCCTCGGCGCCGCGTACGCCGCGGGTGCCCCGGTGCGCACGGCCGCGCTCTTCGCCGACCGGCTGGTCCGCCCGCTGGACCTCGACCGGGAGCCGGTCTTCCTGGCCAGCCCCTGCGAGGCCGCGCCGGCCAGCGACCTCGGCCGCCCGGCCGCGGAGGAGGAGGCCCCCGCGCAGGACGCCGGGACCACTGGCGACGGCGAGTCGGTGCTCGAACTGCTGCGCCGCCTGGTGGCCGACCGGGTGGAGCTCCCGCTGGAGGCCGTCACCGCGCACACGCACCCGCTGGACGACCTGCACCTCAGCTCCATCACCGTCGGGCAGATCGTCAACTCGGCCACCAAGGCGCTGAATCTGCCGCTGCTCGCGGCGACCCCCAACTACGCCACCGTCCGGCTCGGCGAACTGGCCGAGATCATCGGCCAGTTGGCCGAGGACGCGGAGGAGGGCGGCAGCCCGGCCGGCGAACTGCCGGGAGTGGCACCCTGGGTACGGCCGTTCGCGCTCGACTACGTCGAGACCGCGCCGGTCCGGGAGGTGCCCGACGCCGGTGTGGTGCCCGGGCAGTGGACCGTGCACGCCGCTCCCGGCCACCGGCTGGCCGAGCCGCTGCGGGACGCCCTCGCCGCGTCCGTCGGCGGCGGCGGTGTACTGCTCTGCCTGCCCGCCGAGGACGGCGCCGACCAGGTCGAACTCCTGCTGACAGCCGCCCGCGAGGTGCTCGCCGCACCCCCGGGGACCAGGTTCGTCCTGGTACAGGGCGCGCTCGGGGCCGCCGGCCTCGCCCGCACCCTGCACCTGGAGTCCCCGGACACGACGGTCACCGTGGTCGACCTGGCGGACCCCGACCCGGCCGAGGACCTCGACCGGACCGTGGCCCGGGTGGTCGCCGAGACGGCCGCCAACCCCGGGTACACCGAGGTCCGCTACCGGGCCGACGGCACCCGGACCGTCCCCGTGCTCACCGCCCGCCCGCTGCGCCCGGCGGAGCCGTCCGCGACCCCGCTGGACGCCTCGGACGTGCTGCTGGTGACCGGCGGAGGCAAGGGCATCACCGCCGAGTGCGCGCTGGCCATGGCCGGCGACTCCGGCGCCGCCCTCGCCCTGATCGGCCGCGCCGACCCCGCCGAGGACGCCGAACTCGCGGCCAACCTGGAGCGGTTCGCCGCTGCCGGGGTCCGCCACCGCTACGAGCGCGCGGACGTCGGCTCCGCCGAGCAGCTGTCCGCCGCGGTCGCCCGGATGGCGGACGCACTCGGACCGGTCACCGCCGTGCTGCACGGCGCCGGCCGCAACGAGCCGGCCGCGCTCACCGGGCTGACGCCGGAGCGGTTCCGGGAGACCCTGGCCCCGAAGGTGGCCGGCCTGCGGAACGTGCTGGCCGCCGTGGACCAGGACCGGATCAAGCTGCTGATCACCTTCGGCAGCATCATCGGACGGGCGGGCCTGCGCGGTGAGGCGCACTACGCCACCGCCAACGACCGGATGACCGAACTGACCGTGCGCTTCCGGGACGAGCACCCGCAGTGCCGGGCGCTGGCCCTGGAGTGGTCGGTCTGGTCCGGCGCCGGGATGGGCGAACGGCTCGGCGTCGTCGAGGCGTTGACCCGGGCCGGCATCACCCCGATCTCCACCGAGAACGGGGTCGAGATCCTCCGCCGGGTGCTCGCCGACCCCTCGGCCGGGCCCGTGCTGATGGTCAGCGGCCGGACGGGCGGACCGCCCACGCTCAACCTGCCCGCCGCCGAACTGCCGCTGGGCCGCTTCGTGGAACGCGTCGCGGTGCACTACCCGGGCGTCGAGCTGGTCACCGAGGCCGAGCTCTCCGAAGGCGCCGACCCGTACCTGGGCGACCACCTGCTGGAGGGCGACCTGCTCTTCCCCGCGGTGCTCGGCATGGAGGCCATGACCCAGGTCGCGGCCGCGGTCGGCGGGCACGACGGGCCGCCCCTGCTGGAGGACGTCGAGTTCCGCCGGCCGATCGTGGTGCGGCCCGGGGGCTCGACCACCATCCGGCTGGCGGCCCTCGTCCGGGACGGCGAGACGGTCGAGGTGGTGCTGCGCAGCGAGGAGACCGGCTACGCCGCCGACCACTTCCGGGCCGTCCTGCGCTTCCCGCGCCCGGAGCCGACCGACGAGCGGCCGCCCGTCGAGGAGCGGCTGCCGGTCGTCCCGGTCGACCCGGTGACCGAGCTCTACGGCGGCGTGCTGTTCCAGGGCAAGCGGTTCCAGCGGCTGATGGCCTACCGGCGGGCCGCGGCCCGGCACGCGCTGGCGGAGATCTCCACCAGCACGCCGGCCGCCTGGTTCGCGGGCTTCCTGCCGCAGCCGCAGCGCCTGGCCGACCCCGGCACCCGGGACGCGATGATGCACGCGCTGCAGTGCTGCGTCCCGGACGCCACCCTGCTGCCGGAGAGCATCGGGCGCCTGTGGCTCGCCGACCCGGCCGAGCAGAGCAGTGACTACGTGCTGCTCGACGCCCGCGAGCGGGAGCAGGACGGCGACCGCTACGTCTACGACCTCGACGTGCGGGCCCCCGACGGCCGGCTGGTCGAGCGCTGGGAGGGCCTGGCGCTGCGCGCCGTCCGCCGGCGGGACGGCGCCGGACCGTGGGTGCCCTCGCTGCTCGGCTCCTACCTGGAGCGGTCGCTGGAGCGGGTGCTCGGCGGAAGCCGCGCGGTCGTGGTCGAGCCGGACCCGGAGGGCGGGGCCGACCGGCGCGCCCAGTCCGAACTGGCGGTCGGCCGGGCGCTCGGCAGGCCCGTCGAGCTGCACCACCGGCCCGACGGGAAGCCGGAGGTGGCCGGAGCGTCGGTCTCCGCCGCGCACGCCGCGGGGCTGACCTTCGCGGTGGTCGGGCAGGGACGCCTCGGCTGCGATGTGGAGAGCGTGGTGGAGCGCGGCGCCGAGGACTGGGCCGGGCTGCTGCCGGCCGGCCTGCTCGCCGTCCGGGACCTGCTCGCCGCCGAGACCGGTGAGTCCGCCTCGACGGCCGGGACCAGGATGTGGGGGGCGCTGGAGTGCCTGCGCAAGACCGGGGCGACGAGCGAGGCGGTCACCCTGGAGCGGGTCCACCCCGACGGCTGGGTGGAGCTCGGCGCGGGGGACGCCAGGATCGCCACCTGGGTCACCGCGGTCAACGACCGGCCCGAGCCGGTGATGTTCGCCGTCCTGATCGGAACCGCGCTGAACGGAGGTGCGCGCTGATGGCCGACTACTACGAGATCCGGCACGTGGTGGGCTTCGAGGAGACCAACCTCGTCGGCAACGTCTACTACGTGAACTACCTGCGCTGGCAGGGGCGTTGCCGGGAGATGTTCCTCAAGGAGAAGGCGCCGGGGGTGCTGGTCGACCTCCAGGACGACCTCAAGCTCTTCACGCTGAAGGTGGAGTGCGAGTTCTTCGCCGAGATCACCGCCTTCGACGAGCTGTCCGTCCGGATGCGGCTGGACGAACTGACCCAGACGCAGATCCAGTTCAGCTTCGAGTACGTGCACCTGACGGACACCGGCGAGCACCCGGTCGCCCGCGGCCGCCAGCGGATCGCCTGTATGCGGGGCCCGAACACCGCGACCGTCCCGGCCCGGGTGCCGGAGGAGCTGCGGCAGGCCCTGGCGCCGTACGCGACCGGGGTGGCGATGGCGGGGAGGGCGCGGTGAGCGAGGACGCGGTCCGCGGCGCCGCGGTGGCCGAACCCTCCGGCGGCTGGCCGCCGCCGTGGGAGCCGCGGCCGGTCCGCGAGCAGGACGGCGCCGGGCGCAGCGCGCTGCGGGATGCGATGGCCCGGTTCGGGACCGGGATCACGGTGCTGACCACGGGCGGCGCGACCACCCACGGGATGACCGCCAACGCCTTCAGCTCGGTGTCCCTCGAACCGCCCATGGTGCTGTGCTGCGTGGCCCGGACGGCGGAGATGCACGAGGCGATCGTCTCCTCGCGGTCCTTCGCGGTCAACGTGCTGGGCGGCCGCCAGGAGCGGATCGCCCGCCACTTCGCCGACCGGCGGCGGCCGCGCGGCGTGGCCCAGTTCGAGGGGATCGACTGGTGGCCGGGCAAGCACACCGGCGCGCCGCTGTTCGCGGGCTCGCTCGCCTGGCTGGAGTGCCGGCTGGTCGAGGTGCACGACGGCGGCGACCACTCGATCTTCCTCGGCGAGGTGCTGGAGGCGGAGTGGAGCGCCGAGAGCGAGGCGCTGCTCTTCCTGGGGGGCGGCTTCCACCGGCTCGGTTGGGAGCCCCGGTGACGGCCCGGCGCGAGGGCGGGCGGCGGGCCCGGCGGGCCGAGGGGAGCGCCAAGCCGGCGGCCGGTCAGGCCGCCAGGCCGCCGGAGGCCGCGGTCGGCCGGGCGCTCGCCGCCTGGCCGGTCCTGGGGGAGCGGCTCCTGGAGATGGAGGAGTTGACGCGATGCTGGTCGCTGTGACGGGCGGCACCGGCTTCGTCGGCGCGCATTCGGTGGCCGCTCTGCTGCGGCGCGGCCACCAGGTGCGGCTGCTGGTCCGGGACCGGTCCGCGGTGGCCCGCGCGCTGGCGCCGCTCGGGATCGATCCGGCGGCGGTCGAGACGGTGGTCGGCGAGGTCACCGACCGGCGCCGGGTGGCCGAGGCCGTCCGCGGTGCGCAGGGCGTCCTGCACGCCGCGTCGGTCTACTCCTTCGACAGCCGGCAGCGGGAGGCGATCGGGCGCACCAACGAGCACGGCACCGAGCTGGTGCTCGCGCAGGCGCTGCGGGCGGGCGCCGAGCGGATCGTCCACGTGTCCAGCGTGGGGGCGCTGTTCCCGACCGGCGGTGCCCCGCTGCGCGAGGAGAGCCCGGTCGGGGCGCCCGCCGAGCCGTACCTGGCGAGCAAGGCCGCGGCGGAGCGGATCGCCCGGCGGCACCAGCAGGACGGTGCCCCCGTGCTGATCAGCTATCCGCCGGCGCTGCTCGGGCCGCACGATCCCCGGCTCGGCGACCAGACGGCCCGGCTGCGCGACGTGCTGCGCGGGCTGATGCCGGTCTGGCCGCTCGGCGGGTTCCCGGTCGGCGACGTCCGGGACACCGCCGCACTGCACGCCGAGCTGATGACCGCGCCGCGGACAAGGCCGGACCGGTACTTCGGTCCGAGTGCGTTCCTGCCCACCCGGCAGTACGTGCGGACGCTGCGGGAGGTCACCGGGCGGCGACTGCCGACGGCCTTCCTCCCGGCCCGGGCGGTGCTGCCGGTCGGCCGGCTGGTCGGGCTGCTCCAGCCGTACTGGCCCTGGCACCTGCCGGCGGAGTACGGGGCGGTGTACACCTGCGTGCACGCCACGCCGGTGGACGCCGCCGCCGGCACCGCCGGGCTGCCCGCCCGGGGCGTCGCCGAGACGATGGCGGACACGGTGCGCTGGCTGCACCGCAGCGGCCGGCTGACCGATCGGCAGGCCGGTCTGCTCGCGGCCCGGAGGGGGCCGGAGCCGACCGGCTGAGGCCGGGCCGGCCGGTCAGTCGGCCGACCGTACGTCTGCGAGGCGCTGTCCGGAGGCCGCCACCGACCTGGTGGCGGCCTCCGGTTCGTCCCCGGCCCCGATCATCAGGCTGACCAGCTGGGCCTCGAAGCAGCGGTCCGCGTCGAGCGGGTCGATCAGGTAGCCGCCGAGCTCCAGGGTGACCAGGCCGTGCACCGCGATCCACATCTGACTGGCCGTCATTTCCGGCTGGACGGTGGAGAACCGGCCGGCCGTGCCGCACCGGACGGCGCACTCGACGGCGTGCAGCAGGGTGTAGCGGCCGGCCTGCCGGTCCTCCTCGCTGAGCGAGAAGCCGGCCAGCGAGGAGCCGCCGAACATCACCGAGTAGAGGTGGGAGTTGGCGAGGGCGTTGCGACGGTACGCCCGGCCCAGCAGCGCCATGTCGGCGACCGGGTCGTCGGTCGCGCCGACCGCGTTGAGGTGCTGCTCCAGCCGGACGAAGCCCTCCCGGACCATCGCCCGGACCAGTCCGCTCATGCCGCCGAAGTGGGTGTAGAGGGCCATGGTCGAACTGCTGGCCTCGGCGGCGACCCGCCGGGCGGAGAGGGCGCGAGGTCCGTGCTCGGAGAGCAGCCGGGCGGCGACGTCCAATAGTCCCGCACGAATGCTGGGGTCTGACCTTCGCGGGCTCATACCGAACAGTCTTCCACGTCGTATCGCCGAATAGATGACATCGTTATGCGAACCCGCGCCGTGCGGCCAACAGTGCAATCTGCAAGAAGAACAGGCTGGTTGGCACCCCGCCGGCCGCGGGCTTTCGGCAGGCTGGAAGGTTTGCCGCCGGTGATTTCCGGACCTTGCGGCCGGGGGGGGGGCTGGCCCGGCGCCATGGTCCTGCCGTCGGACCGGTGGGCGGCCCCGGGTGCGCGGCGGCCCGGCGCCGCCGGATCAGCAGGCAGGGAGAAGGGTGGCGGTCCTGCGCGGCCGATACTGGAACTGCCGCCACGGTGCCCATGAACACGGTGCCCATGAACGCGTGCCCGTGAGCACGTGCCCGTGAGACCGATGCCCGTCAACACGGTGCCCATCAGCACGGTGCCCATGAAGTGGCCGGTGTACGGCGCAAGTTCCAGTCTCATCGAGCGAGAGGAACCGTCGCGTGACCGTATCGAGGGATGTCATCGCCGACCTGGTGGCCGAGGGCGCGGAGGTCGACCGCCTGGTGGCCGATCTGACCGACGCCGAGTGGGAGCTGCCCACCCCGGCGGAGGGGTGGACGGTCGCCCACCAGGTCGCCCACCTGGCCGCCACCTTCCGGATGGCCGCCACCGCGGCCGGCCGTCCCGCCCTGTTCGAGGCCCAACTCGGCCAGATGGGATCCGACTTCAACGCGGCCATCCAGGCCGTGCTGCTGCCCTACCTGGAGGGCCCGCGGTCCGGCCTGCGGGACAAGTGGCGGGCCGAGCGGGACGGGGCCGAGCAGGCCCTGGCCGCGGTGCCGGCGGGTCAGCTGGTGCCCTGGCTGGTCCGGTCGATTCCCGCACCGGTGCTGGCCGCCGCCGGGATGATGGAGCTGTTCGGCCACGGCCAGGACATCGCCGACACCCTCGGGGTGAAGCGCGAGCACACCGACCGGCTGGAGGCGCTGGTCGATTTCATCACCCGGGTCTGGGACTTCGGCTACCACGCGCGCGGCCTGGCCGTGCCCGAGGTGCAGTTCCGCTTCGAGATCACCTCGCCGTCGGGTGCGCTGTGGGCCTACGGTCCTGCCGACTCCGAGCAGCGGATCTCCGGTTCGGCCGCCGACCTCTGTCTGCTGGCCACCCGGCGCCGCCACCGCGACGACCTCGGGCTCACCGCGGTGGGCGAGGAGGCCGAGCGCTGGCTGGACATCGCCCAGTGCTACCGGGGCCCGGCCGGCCCGGGCCGCCGGCCCGGCCAGTTCGCCTGACCCTGGTCCGGCCGCTCTGGTCCGGTCCGCAGTGCCGCACGGCGAAAGCGCCCTCCGCACCGGTGGATCACCGGTGCGGAGGGCGCTTTCGCCGTGCGGTCAGTAGCGGGTCGAGGCACCCGGCGGGACGTCGTGGCGCAGACGCCCGAACGGGTCGACCCGGCGGCGGATCCGGTCCAGCCGCCCGACCGCCTCGGGTGACAGGTGCCGCTGCGGCTGGTCGAGGCGTTCGACCAGCGTCGGCGCCGTCCGGCCGGTGTCCCACGGCGCCAGCGCCGAGCGGACCTTGGCGCAGTGGCTCTGGATCGCGGCCGTTGCGACCGGATCCACCGCGATGCCGCCGGCCGTGAAGGCGAAGGCGGCGTCCAGGTGGCTCAGCGCGCCGCCGGCCGGATCGGGCACCGCGATGGCGCCGCCGAGCTGGCGCAGCTCGGCGTTGACCAGCGGCGACCCCGACCCCTCGCCGAGGACCTGGAGGAAGACCTCCGCACCCTGCTCGCCGAGTTCGGAGAGCAGCAGGTGGTCGCCGGCCACCGGTACCGGGTCGACCGGGTCCATGTGGGTCCGGAGGACGGCGGACGGCGCGGTGGTGCACCAGGTGTCGAGCACCGGATCGGCGACCGCCCGGAGCGGGTCGAGCAGGTCCGCCGCCTGCGCCTCGGCGCCGGCCAGGTCGTCCGCGGTGGGGCTGAGCACCACCCCGGCCAGGCAGACGACCGGGCCGCCGGTCAGTTCGGGCGGGATCCCGGGCACGGACGGGAGGTTCATCACCCGCAGGGCGGTGGTGGCGGCCGACGGGGCGTCCCTGGTCCACCGCAGCCAGCGGGAGAGCAGTTCGGGGCCGTGCACCGCGGGCCAGAAGGCCGCACCGGTGATCACCCGGTCGGCCGGGAACAGCCCGATCTCGACCGCGGTGACGACGCCGAAGCCGCCGCCGCCACCGCGCAGCGCCCAGAACAGCTCGGGGTCGGCCGTCGCGTCCACCCGGCGCAACTCGCAGTCCGGCGTGACGAGTTCGATCGCCCGGACGCTGTTGACGGCGAGCCCCGTGCGGCGGCCGTAGAAGCTGATCCCGCCGCGCAGCAGATAGCCGACCGCGCCGACGGTCGGCGAGGAGCCGTGCGCGGCGGCCAGGCCGTGCTCGGCGGCCGCCTCGACCACGGCTCCCCAGGGGGTGCCCGCCGGGATCCGGGCCGTGCGGGTGCGCGGATCGACCCGGACGGGGCCGGCGGGCTCCGTCCGGATCAGCAGCGAGTCGTCCATCGGGCGGGCCGAGGAGGCGGCGTGCCCGGTGCTGTGCACCCGCACCCAGAGCTGGCGCCGCTGTGCCCGGCGGAGCGCCGTCCGGACCTGTTCGACGGTCCGGACCGTCACCGCGGCCGCCGGGTGCACCGGTGCGGCCAGGTTGAACACCGCGGTCGCGGCGGCGTACTCCGGCTCGCCGGGCCGGGCGATCACGGTGTCCGGCCGGTCGGTCCCGTTCATCTGCTGGTCCTCCTTCCGAGGGCGGCCTACTCGGCCGAGGGCGGGCTTGACCGGGAGCGGGCTGGACCGGGTTGGGCTACTTGACGCCGAACCGGACGCGGGCCAGCTCCCGGGTGGTCACCGAGGACAGGAAGACCCCGATCCCGGCGTGGCTGTGCAGCGTGGACAGGTCGCGCCAGATCCGCTCGATCCGCTCGCCGTGCCGGACGGCGCTGGAGCCGGCCGTCGGGAACAACTGCCCCTCCACGGCGTGCCAGCAGAGCCGGATCACCTCGCGGCAGATGGTCGCGATCCGCAGGTCCTGCTCCCGGCTGAAGGCGCCGGGGCCCTGCGCGCACAGTTCCTGCCACTGCCGGACCGCCTGGAGCACGGCCGCCTCCGCGGTGGCGATCATGCCGGCCGCCTCGCCGTACCAGAACTGGTAGTCCGGGTCCTCGGCCCGGGTGACCATGGGCGGGAACAGCGTGGTGCGGGAGAGCATCAGCTCCTCGTAGGCGTCCAGCGCGCCCTGGGCCATCCCCACCGCCAGCGAGGCGACCTCCAGCACCATGAAGCTCAGCGGACCGCCGCCGTACTCCGGATTGCCGTGCAGCAGCGAGCCCGGCGTGCCGGCCGCGACGTCGACCTCGCTCATGTGCGTCCCCGGAAGGGCGAAGTGCGCGGGGATGCGGCCGTCGTCGATCACCACGCTGTGCGAGCCGCTGCCCTTGAGGCCGAGGTGGCCGCCCCAGTCGTCGAGCCGGTGGAACTCGCTGCGCGGGGCGATGAAGAGCATCGGCGCAGGGGGCTCGCCCTCCGCGCCGGGCACCGGGATGTGGCCCATGAAGTGCGTCGCGTACGGCGAACCCGAGCAGTAGTTCCAGGTGCCGTTCAGCAGCCAGCCGCCCTCCGCCACCCGCTCGGCCGACCCGCTCGGCACGATGGTGGCCGGGCAGATGAAGTCCCCGCCGGCGAACAGTTCGGCCTGCGCGGCCTCGCTGAACAGCGAGGCGGCCGGCAGCGCGTGGGTGGCGCCGAGGCAGAACATCCAGCCGGTCGACGGGCAGCCGCGGGCCAGCGCCATCGACACCCGCAGGAAGGTGTCGATACCGAACTCGTAGCCGCCGTACCGCCGGGGGACGAGAATCCGGTAGAAGCCGGCCCGGGCGAATTCCTCGTGGGTGTCCTGGGCGTAGTAGGTGCGCTGTTCGGTCTCGGCCTGCCGCGCCACCAGGGTCGGTGCGATGGCCTCGGCCCTGGCGATGACCTCGGCCGGCGTCAGACCGGGTTCGGGCGGTAGCGGCGAGCCGGACCCTACGGCATTCGTGGTGACCGTCATTGCGGCGCAGCTCCTCTGCTCGATTCCGTCACGGCTTTACCGGCAAGGGTTGCCCGCCGCCCGGGCGCGGCGCACCTCCTTGATTGCGAGCACGTTCGAAGAACCACGGTGGAGGGCCGATTGCTACGGTTCCCAAGCCAATTCGGCCGGTCCCAGCGAGAGGAATGCCCGATGAGTGCCGATGGGAAGCAGCAGCCCGACGATCCGGCGCGCAGGAGCCCGCTCTCCTTCAACCAGGATTTCCTGTGCGGATTCGACCGCGGTGACGACCAGGGCCCGTTCGGCCCGCGGTTCCACATCGTGCACGGCTGGCGCCTGCGGGGGAAGGTCGACACCGGGACTCTGCAACAGGCGCTGGACGACGTCGTGGTCCGCCACGAGGCGCTGCGGACCATGATCGTCCGGGGTGACGGCGAGCGGTACCAGGAGATCCACCCGCCGTCGCCGGTGCGGCTGGAGCTGCGGGAGGCGGCCGCGGCGACGACGCCGGCCGAGCGCGACCGCGAGGTCGAGGCGCTGATCACCGAGGTCGAGTCGGGCACCGTCAGCGCGCGGGAACTCCCCCTGCTGAAGGCGACGTTGCTCCGCTTCGACGAGGACGACGCGATCCTCGTCCTGATCGTGCACCACACCGCGGCCGACGGCTGGTCGGTACGGCTGATCATCCGCGACCTCGCCACCTGCTACGCGGCCCGCCGGGAGCACCGGCCGGTCGAGCTGCCGACCGCCCTGCCGTACCGCGAGTTCGCCTCCTGGCAGCGGGAGTCCGCCGGTGACCCGGCGCTGGAGGGCTCGCGCACCTTCTGGCGCGAGCAGCTCGCCGGAGCCCGGATCCTCTCGGTGCCCACCGACCGGCCGAAGTCGACCGGTCTGCCGGAGTCGACCGCCGTCTACCGCTTCACCATCGGGACCGAACTGACCTCGCGGGCGGTGGAGATCGCCCAGGCCCTGCGCAGCACGCCCTTCATGGTGCTGCTCGGCGCGTTCGCGGTGCTCGTCCAGCGGACCACCGGAAGCACCGACGTGGTGGTGCCGACCTTCTCGCCGGGGCGCGGCGAGGACCGGTTCCACCACACGGTCGGGCCGTTCTTCAACTTCCTGCCGCTGCGCACCGAGCTCTCCGGCTGCCGCAGCTTCGCCGAGGTGGTCGGCCGGGTGCGTGCGACGAGTCTGCTGGCCTTTTCCAACGACCTGCCGTTCGGTCAGATCATTGCAGAGGCACCGGAGTTGATGCTTCCGACGCTGGAGGACGACCGGGCGGCCTGCGTCTTCCAGGTGTTCCCGTTCCCGTTCCTCCTCGACGGGGAGCTGATCGGGGACCTCGAGTACACCGAGGTGCGGCGCCGGCTGACCTCCCAGCCGGTGGGATCGGACGTGCCCAACGGCGCGCTCTGGACGCTCAACCTCGACCCGGCCGGTGATGTGGTCGCGGGTGTCCAGTACAACAGCAACCTCTACGACGAGCGTTCGGTGGCCGAGCAGGCGGACCGGTTCCGGGCGGTCCTGGGGGAGTTGGTGGACTCGCCGGACGCGCCGCTGGAGTTCCGCCCCGAGCAGTCCTGAATCCGGCCGCGGCCGGGTCCGACAGTTTCCGCCGGGCGCCCTGGGCGCTCCCTGGTCGGCGCGAACTGTCGGACCCGGCCGCAGTGTTGGGTCCTGTCCGACGGACGGGACCTAGCCGACCCTGATCGGCCCCCGGGGGCGCTCCCCGCGGGCGGCGGCGTTGTAGTGGTCCAGCAGCTCCTGGGCCTGCGCGTTCGCCTGGGCGAAGCGGGCGCGCGGGTCCACGTCGGTGACCAGGACGTCGTGCATGGCGCTGGTGATGACGTCCTGGATCCCGGCGAAGTCGCCCAGCAGCGCACCCCGCGCGGCCGGCGAGCCGTCGTTGGCGGCCAACTGGTCCAGCGCGGTGCGGAAGTGCGGGTTGCGGTGGAACCAGCCCTCCTGGTCCAGCAGCTCGATCGCGCCGCCGGTGACCGGGATGAACCCGGTGGCCCGGTGCCGGTCGGCCGCCGTCCGGGGGGTGTTCAGGTACTGCATGAAGGCCAGGGCGCCGTCCTGCGCCTCCGGGCTGAGGCCGGCCGCCAGCCAGAGTGCGTCCCCGCCGATCACGTTGCCCGCGTAGGGCACCTGCTCGTTGTACGGCATCCGGCAGGCCTGCACCTCGAAGCCGCCGTCCCGGCCGGCCTGGGCCATCCGAGCCGCCTCGACCGAGGTGGTGAGGGTGAAGGCGACCTGCTGGTCGGCGAAGGCACGGAAGTTGGCGTCCCAGTCGACCTCCGTGTTCACCCGGCTGGCGTGGAAGCGGTACAGGCCGGTCCGGTGCAGCCGCCGCCACCACCCGACGTAGGCCAGCATCGCGTCCGAGTCGAGGTGTAGCGTCTCGGCCCGGCCGGAGCGGCCGTTGTCGTGGTCGGCCAGCAGCGCGCCCTGCTGGGCCACCGACTGCTGGAACAGCCAGCCGTGGTTGGGCCAGGTGATCGCGTGGCCCGGCCCGTCCGGCAGCGCGGTCACCGCTCGGCAGGCGGCCTCGATGCCGGCCCAGGTCTGCGGGACCTCGGTGATCCCGGCGCGCTCCAGCATGGTGGTGTTGGCATAGAGCAGGGTGGTCGAGGTGAGCGGCGGCATGGCCGCCACCTCGCCGTCGTAGGTGTAGTACTGGCGGGCCGCCGGCGCGACGTCGCCGAGGACGACCGGCTCGCCGAGGATCTCGGTACGCCCCGCGATCGCCCGCTCGACCGAGGTGAACAGCGGCGACCCGTCGGGCTTCCGGGCGTCGCGGGCCTCCTGGGCCGAGGTGTAGAAGTACTGCGCGATGGTCGGCACGGAGCCCTGGCGGACCGCGTCGTGGACCACCTGCGGGACGGAGAGCCAGTCCTCGCCGCTGACCCGGATCACGTACTCGGGGTGTCCGGCCATGAACTTCTCGGCCAACTCCCGGGTCTGGTCGAGAAAGAACGGCATGAACGGGTAATGCGGCACCACCACGTCGATGTTGATTCGGCTGCTCATTCTGGCGTCCTCCTGCGGCTGGCCGGGTAATCCAGATGCTCATGATCCGTCCCCGACCCGGGTCGGGCATCTCCGGCCTTGCTGACCCGGCCGGTCGGGCGTGTGGGAAGCGCGCAATCTGGGAGAAGCAGACGCTGCCCGGGGCTGCCAGGCTCGGGACCGTCCGGTGAATTGGCAGCAAGGAGAAACGTCTGATGGCCGAAGCCCGGGAAGCCGCCGAGGGTAAAGGGAGCGGGACCCGCCCGCTTAACGGGGCGGAATACATCGAGAGCCTCCGCGACGATCGGGAGATCTATCTCTACGGTGATCGAATCAAGGACGTCACCGCGCATCCGGCCTTCCACAATCCGGTCCGGATGACCGCGCGTCTCTACGACGCCCTGCACGACCCCCGGCACCAGGCGGTCCTGACCGCGCCGGTCGACAGCGGCGGCGAGGGCTTCACCCACCGGTTCTTCACCACCCCGCGCAGCGCCGAGGACCTGGTCGGGGACCAGCAGGCGATCGCCGCGTGGGCGCGGATGAGCTACGGCTGGATGGGCCGCAGCCCCGACTACAAGGCCTCCTTCCTCGGCACGCTCGGTGCCAACGCGGACTTCTACGAGCCGTTCGCGGACAACGCCCGGCGCTGGTACGCGGAGTCGCAGGAGAAGGTCCTCTACTGGAACCACGCGATCGTGCACCCGCCGGTCGACCGCAGCCTGCCGCCGGACAAGGTGGCCGACGTCTTCATCCACGCCGAGAAGGAGACCGACGCCGGCCTGGTGGTGTCCGGCGCGAAGGCGGTCGCCACCGGCTCCGCCCTGACGCACTACAACTTCATCGCGCACCACGGCCTGCCGATCAAGGACCGCACCTTCGCGCTGGTGGCCACGGTGCCGATGAACGCGCCGGGGATGAAGCTGATCTGCCGCCCGTCCTACAGCGCGTCGGCGGCGGCGATGGGGAGTCCCTTCGACTACCCGCTGTCCTCCCGGCTGGACGAGAACGACACGATCCTGGTGCTCGACAAGGTGCTGATCCCCTGGGAGAACGTCTTCATCTACGGCCAGCCCGAGAAGATCAGGATGTTCACCGGGCAGTCGGGCTTCATGGAGCGGTTCACCTTCCACGGCTGCACCCGGCTGGGGGTGAAGCTCGACTTCATCGCCGGCCTGCTGGCCAAGGCCCTGGACATCACCGGCAGCGGCGACTTCCGCGGCGTGCAGAGCCGGCTCGGCGAGGTGCTGGCCTGGCGCAACCTGTTCTGGGGGCTGTCGGACGCCGCCGCCCGCAACCCGATCGCCTGGCGCAACGGTGCCGTCCTGCCCAACTCCCAGTACGGGCTGGCCTACCGCTGGTTCATGCAGGTCGGCTACCCGCGGATCCGGGAGATCGTGCTGCAGGACGTGGCGAGCGGCCTGATCTATGTGAACTCCAGCGCCAAGGACTTCGCCAACCCGGAGATCCGGCCCTATCTGGACCGGTTCATCCGCGGCTCCGGCGGCGTCGACGCGGTCGAGCGGGTCAAGCTGATGAAGCTGCTCTGGGACGCCGTCGGCAGCGAGTTCGGCGGACGCCACGAACTCTACGAGCGCAACTACGCCGGAAACCACGAGAACACCCGGGTCGAGCTGCTCTTCGCCCAACTCGCCAACGGCCAGGTGGACTCCTACAAGGCCCTGGTCGACGAATGCCTGGCCGAATACGACGTGAACGGTTGGACGGTACCCGATCTGTCTTCCTTCGCGGATCTGAGTGATTCCGTGCACCGGCTTCTCGACAGTTGACGAAAGGCCCCTGACGGCAATCCCGGAGATGACAGGTAAGGCGCGCCGGCAGCAGTCTGGAATTCCAGGATGACAGGCCGTCGCGATCGGGCGGATCGGAGGACATGGTGGTTTCCCCTTCTATTCACGGGTATTTCGCGCAAGTGGCGGCCGGGACACCGGATGCCATTGCCGTGTCGTCGGGCGAGGTCAGGCTGAGCTACCGCGAACTGGACGAGCGGTCGAACCGGTTGGCACACCGGCTGGTCGAACTCGGCGTATCCGCCGAGTCTCCGGTCGCGGTGCTGATGGAACGCTCCGTCGACCTGGTGGTGGCGATCCTGGCGGTGCTCAAGGCGGGCGGCTGCTACCTCCCGCTGCACAGCACGTACCCGCTGCAGCGCAAGCAGTGGATCGTGGAGCACTGCGCGGCGCCGGTGCTGCTGGCCGACGAGGTGATGCGCGGCCGCGGTCTGCCGGAGGGCGCCGAGGTGGTCGTGGTCGAGGGCGAGAAGGGGCTGTCCGACTACCCGTCGCACGCCCTGGACACCGACCACGACGGCGCCCGGCTCGCCTACGTGATCCACACCTCCGGGTCGACCGGAGTGCCGAAGGGCGTCGCGATCACCCACCGCGACGTGCTGGGCCTGGCGCTGGACTCGATCTGGGCGGACGGCCGGCACCAGCGGGTGCTGATGGTGGCGCCCTACGCCTTCAACGTCTCCACCTACGAACTCTGGGTGCCGCTGCTGCACGGCGGCAGGATCGTGGTGGGCCCGCCCGGGGACCTCGACGTGCACGCCCTGCGTCGGCTCATCGCCGAGGAGCGGATCACCGGCATCCATCTCACCGCCGGCCTCTTCCGGGTGCTGGCCGAGGAGGACCCGGGCGCTCTCGCCGGGGTCCGGGAGGTGCTCACCGGCGGCGACGTGATCGCGCCCGCGGCCGTCGAGCGGGTGCTGGAGCACAACCCGGGCCTGGTGGTACGGGCGATGTACGGCGCGACCGAGGCGACGCTGTTCAGTACCAGTGCGCCGATGTCCGCCCCCTACCGGGCGGCGGGGCCGGTGGCGGTGGGCCGCCCGATGGACGATGTGCGGCTGCACGTCCTGGACGCGGAGCTGCGGCCGGTGCGGCCCGGGTCGGTGGGCGAGCTCTACATCGCCGGACGCGGCCTGGCCCGGGGGTACTTCGGCCGGCCGGACCTCACCGCCGAGCGTTTCGTGGCGGACCCGTTCGGTGCGCCGGGCGAGCGGATGTACCGCACCGGGGACCTGGTCCGCACGGCCCCGGACGGCGGACTGGAGTACCTCGGCAGGGCCAACGACCAGCTCAAGGTGATGGGCTTCCGGGTGGAGCCCGCCGAGGTCGAGGCGGCGCTGGCGCAGTACCCGGGCCTCGCCCATGTCGCCGTGGTGGCACGGGAGTCGGAGGCCGGGGAGCGTCGCCTGGTGGCGTACTACGTCCCGGAGGCCGGCGAGGTCGAGGCCGGCGCACTGCGGGCGCACGCCGTGGAGCTGCTGCCCGCCTACATGGTGCCGACGGCCTTCGTGGCCGTCCCGGCGCTGCCGCTGACCCCCAACGGCAAGCTGGACCGGCGGGCGCTGCCCGAGCCGGTGGCGGGCTCGGGCACCGCCCGCCGGGCGCCGCTGACCGAGCGGCAGCGGGAGCTCCAGGCGCTCTTCGCCGAGGTGCTGGAGGCGCCCGAGATCGGCATCGACGACAGCTTCTTCGAGGCGGGCGGACAGTCTCTGGCGGCGATGCGGCTGGTCAGCCGGATCCGGGCACAGCTGGACGTCGACCTGACGATCACCCACTTCTTCGACGCCCCGACGGTGGCGGGCCTCGACGGCCTGCTGGGCCGGCTGGAGGGAGAGCAGGGATGACCAACCCCTTCGACGACGCGGACGCGCAGTTCGCGGTCCTGGTCAACGCGGACGGCCAGCACTCGCTCTGGCCGGCCGCCGCCGAGGCGCCGGCGGGCTGGACGGCCGTCCACGGCCCGGCCGACCGCGCCGCGTCCCTCGGCTACGTGAACGAGCACTGGACCGACCTGCGGCCGGGCGGCCGCGCCGGGCGCCGGCCGAGGCAACCGGACAACTGACGATACGTCAAGAGTGCGTCAAGAAAGGAGAATCGGCATGGGCCAGGAGACCTTCGAAGGCATGCTCGTCGACCACATCGCCTGCTACGTCGCCGATCTGGCGGTCACCACCGCATGGCTGGTCGACGGCTACGGCCTGGAGGTGTACGCCGGATCGCCGCCGCAGGCACCGGATCTGCGCTCGGTGGCGCTGGGCCGCAACGGCATCCGGGTGCTGCTCAGCCAGCCGCTGGTCGGCGACCACCCGGGGGCGGCGTACGTCGAGAAGCACGGCGACGGCGTGGCCGACATCGCACTGCGGGTCCCGGACGCCCGGGCCGCCTTCGCCGCGGCGGTCGGGCGCGGCGCCCGACCGGTCGCGCAGCCGGCCGAACACGGCGAGCTGGTCACCGCGACCGTGATGGGCGTCGGCGACATCGCCCACACCTTCGTCCAGCGCACGGCCCGGGCGGACGAGCGGCAACTGCCCGGCCTGGAGCCGGTCCAGGCCGACCCGGCCGGGAGGGACTGCGGCCTCCAGCAGGTCGACCACTTCGCGATCTGCGTCGAGCCGGGGCAGATCGACGCGACGGTCGCCTTCTACCGGGAGGCCCTCGACTTCGAGCTCGTCTTCACCGAGCGGATCGAGGCCAACGGCCAGGCGATGATCACCAAGGTGGTGCAGAACGGCGCGGTCATCTTCACCCTGATCGAGCCTGACCAGGCCGAGGTCAGCGGCCACCTGGACGAGTTCCTCAAGGACCACGGCGGGCCCGGGGTGCAGCACATCGCCTTCACCACGCCCGACATCGTCACCTCGGTGGCCGAGGTCGCCGCCCGGGGCATCGAGTTCCTGACCACCCCGGAGGCGTACTACCGGCTGCTCTCCAACCGGCTCACCCCGCTGCGGCACTCGGAGCCGGAGCTGGAGCGGCTGAACATCCTGATCGACCAGGACCACGACGGGCAGCTGTTCCAGATCTTCGCCCGGTCCGTGCACGCCCGCGGCACCCTGTTCCTGGAGATCATCGAGCGGCGCGGTGCCCGGTCGTTCGGCAGCGGCAACATCAAGGCGCTCTACCAGGCCATCGAGCACCAGAAGGGCAGGGGGGCGGCCGATGGCGCGTGACGCGGTCTCCGACGAGCGGTTCCGGGCGGCGGTGGAGCGGCTGCGGGTGCCGGGCATGGGAACCGAGGTGGTGGCGCCGCTGCTCTCCCACCTGATCCACCTGGCCCGGCCCAGCCGGGTGCTGGAGGTCGGGATGGGCTACACCACGCCGTTCCTGGCGAAGGCGCTGGCCGAGGCCGAGGCGCTGGCCGAGACCGAGGCCGCCGCCCTGACCCGCAAGACCCTGCCGTACCTCGCGGACGGCCGGGAGCTCGACGAGGAGTGGATCGAGACCGAGCCCGCACTGCTGCTGCCGGCCGGCTACCGCGAGCCCTACCGGCCCCGGCTGGTGGCGATCGACGACCTCTCTGACACCGGCTCCTCGGCGGCCGAGGTCGGCCGGGTGCTGGCCGAACTCGGCCTCACCGAACGGGTCTCCGTGGTCAACTCCGACATGCGCGGGGCCGTCGGCCGCCTCCCGGAGGAGTTCCGGCCGATCGACTTCGCCTGGGTCGACGCCTGGGACTGCCTCTACTTCTTCGAGAACTTCTGGGACCTGATCGCCCCCGACGGCGGGATCGTGGTCATGCACTACCTGATGACCTACCCGGAGGGCGAGGCGATCCTGCAGTACATCGCCGAGACCCAGCGGCTGCGGCCCGGCGAGTTCGAGCTGCTGAACCTGCTGGAGAGCCGGAAGCTGCGGCAGAACAGCATCACCGTCCTGCGCCGCATCAGCGGCAGCACCCCCCGGGAGTACTCCGACGCCGGCCAGCGGCCCCGGATCGGCGACCAGGTGCGCGCGGACGCCGCCGAACTGGCCCGTTCGCTCGGCGAGTCCGGCACGGACTGAACCGGGCGGCGCCCGACCGGGAGCACGGCCCCCCGGATGTGCCGCCCCGGAAATCCGGGGCGGCAGGGCGGGACACTCCGGGCCCGTGGTGCTCGAAAAACTCCTGGGCAATATGGAAGATGACGGGCCGTCAGGGCCTGGATAGATTTGAGAAAAATCCGCTGCGAGCCTTTTGCGATCAGAGGGGATCCACCGAATGGGAACACTCGCCGAGGACCCGGACGTCGTCAAGTTCGTCTACTGGGACAACCTCACCTACGCGCCGCCGGGATCGCGTCTGCCGGAGGAGTGGGACCCCAAGCTCGGGGCCCGAATCTACGAGAGCTACCTCGACCACTGCGTCGAGGCCGAGCGCCTCGGCTACGCCGGCCTCAGCGTCCCGGAGCACTTCGGCCCGTCCTCGCTCTCCCCGCACCCGAACATCATGCTGGCCGCGCTCGCCGCGAGGACGACCAGGGCGCGGATCGTCTCCGGGGTGAACCTCGCCCTGCTGCACCACCCCCTGCACCTCGCCGAGCAGTTCGCCATGGTCGACGTGCTGTCCGGCGGCCGGCTGGAGGTCGGCGTGGGGCGGCGCGGCGACCGCGCCGCGTTCGAGCACGCGGTGGACCTCATCGACGGCGCCCTCAACCGGATCGACCACCCGGTGGCGAAGGCCGATCTCACCCCCACCTCGGCGGGGTTCCTCCAGGACGTCGAGACCGCGAAGGTCACCGTCTGGCCCCGGCCGGTCCAGGAGCGCGTGCCGGTGTGGGTGGCGGCCGAGACGGACGGCTCCCTCGCCGCCGCGGCGCGCCGCGGCTGGGACGTGTTCACCGGACTGAACCTCGACCCGGCGGCCGGGGGCATGTCCAAGATCAGCGTCGAGGAGATGGTCGGGCGCCTGCGGCGCTACGAGGAGATCGGCGCGGAGAACGGGCACGAACTGTCCATGGCGAATGTCGCCGCGAGCTGCTTCACCGTGGTCGCCGACACCGATCGGGAGGCCGCCGAGATCGTACGGAAGGGCTTTGTCTCGCATATCGAAGCGGCTTCGGGATATCTGGCGCGGATGGCCGGGGCCGTCCCCGGTGACAGCCCGCTGGAGGAGCTGGCGAAGGACGGCAGCACCGGTGTGCAGGGGGTGTTCGAGGCCTCGGCCGAGTCCTACCTCAAGAACCCGTTCGCGCTGGTCGGCTCGGTCGAGACCGTCAAGGCGAAGCTGGACGCGCTGGTGACGGCCGGGTTCCGCCGGTTCGTGCTGCTCTGCGGCGGCGTCGGCAACGCGCACGAGGTCGGCTGGCAGTCGGCGGCGGCCATGGCCCAGGACGTGGCACCCGAGCTGTTCGCCGCGGCGCGGACCGGCCTGGCCTAGCGTAACCGCGGCCCGGGGGCGGCCGCATCAGGGACGTCCGGCGGGCGGGGCCGGACCGGGCGGCGGGCGGCTCTGGAGCCGCCCGCCGCCTCCTGCTTTGGCGTCGGCGGCACTCGCGCCCGCCCGTCACACCGGCCCCACCACACCGCAATCCACGAGATGTGGCGCTCGGCCGCGCCATGCGAAGGTCTGGTGCGGCAGAGGCCCCAGGAGGGACGAACGAGCATGGCTGACACGACCGTTGATTCGACCGGGCCGGTGGTGATCAGGCCCGGGGACCGCAGGTACGAGAACCTCGTCGAGGGCTACAACCACCGCTTCGTCGGACAACCCGGCCAGGTCCGCCTGGTGACCTCCACCGAGGAGGTGGTGGCCGCCGTCGACCAGGCGGTGGCGGCCGGCCTGCGGATCGCGGTGCGCAGCGGCGGGCACTGCTTCGAGGACTTCACCGCCGCACCCGACATCGAGGTGCTGCTGGACGTGTCCCAGCTCGACGGCATCTCCCACGACCCCGGGCGCCGCGCGATCGCGGTCGGCTCCGGCGCCCGACTGGGCGAGGTCTACGGAGCCCTGTTCAAGCGCTGGGGCGTGACGGTCCCCGGCGGCACCTGCCTGGAGGTCGGCGCCGGCGGCCACATCGCGGGCGGCGGCTACGGCCCGCTCTCGCGCCGCGACGGCCTGGTCGTCGACCACCTGTACGCCGTCGAGGTCGTGGTGGTCGACGAGTCCGGCCGGGCCCGGGCGGTCGTGGCGACGTCCGACGCCGACGACCCGAACCGCGAGCTCTGGTGGGCCCACACCGGTGGCGGCGGCGGCAACTTCGGTGTGGTGACCAGGTACTGGCTGCGCACCCCGGGGGCGGACTCCGACGACCCGGCCGAACTGCTGCCCAAGGCGCCGGCCCGGGTGTGGAAGCGGACGGTCATGTGGCCCTGGGCCGCGATGACCGAGCAGTCCCTCGGCACGCTGCTGCGCAACTACGGCACCTGGTACGAGAACAACGACGACGCGGACTCGCCGGCGGCCGGCCTGTGGAGCAATCTGATCGTCACCCACCGCAGCTCCGAGCTGTTCGGGATGACCGTGGTCATCGACCACGAAGGGCCGGACGCCGAGAAGGTGTTCGCCGAGCACTACGACAGCGTCACCGCCGGGGTCGGGGTGGAGCCCGCGGTGCACAGCGCCGAGGTCGTCCCCTGGTACAGCTCCTGGCTGCCCTCGTACAGCTTCCCGAACGATCCGAAGGGGCGCTACAAGGACAAGGCGGGCTATCTGCGCAGGGGCTTCACCGATCACCAGCTCGGCGTGATCTGGACCTACCTGAGCGACCCGGAGCACACCAACCCGATGTCCTGCCTCGTGCTCGCCGGCTTCGGCGGGAGGGTCAACACCGTCGCCCCCGACGCCACCGCGACCGTCCAGCGGGACTCGGTCCTGAAGGCCCTCTACTGCGCGGGCCTCTGGCAGTCCGCCGACCAGGACGAGGCGAGCCTCGCCTGGGTCCGGGCCTTCTACCACGACGTGTACGCCGAGAGCGGCGGGGTGCCCGCCCCCGGTGGCGACGGCGACGGCACCTACATCGGCTACCCCGACGCCGACCTGGCCGACCCCGCCCGGAACACCTCGGGGGTGCCCTGGTCGACGCTCTACTACGGCGCCAACTACCCGCGCCTGCAGCAGGTCAAGCAGACGTACGACCCGCGGAACGTGTTCCGCCACGCACTGTCGATCGAACTTCCGCACGGTCCATACGATTCGATGGAGGCTCAGGATGCTTGAGAACAAGGTCGTCGTGGTCTCGGGGGCCGGTCCCGGCCTCGGCAGGGCGATCGCCCTGCGCTCCGCGCAGTCGGGAGCGGACGTGGTGCTCGCCGCCCGGACAGAGTCCCGGCTCGCGGAGATCGCCGCGGAGGTGGAGCAGACCGGGCGGCGGGCGCTGGTGGTGCCGACCGACATCACCGACGACTCCTCGGCCGCCGCCCTGGTGAAGGCGGCGACGGACACCTTCGGCCGGGTGGACGCGCTGATCAACAACGCCTTCGCGGTGCCCCCGATGGTCGAGCTCGGCGAGGTCGACTTCGCGGCCGTGCGGGCGGGGTTGGAGACGGACGTGTTCGCCGCACTGCGGCTCACCCGGCTGTTCACCCCCGCTCTGGCGGAGAGCCACGGCTCCGTCGTCATGGTCAACTCGGGGGTGCTGCGGCACTCCAGGCCGCCGTTCGGCGCCTACAAGATGAGCAAGACCGCCCTGCTGTCGCTGGCCCAGAGCCTGGCCAGCGAGCTCGGCCCGAAGGGCATCCGGGTGAACACCATCGCCCCGAACTACATCTGGGCGGACGCACTTCGCGAGGGCTTCGGCCACTGGGCCGCCCAGCGCGGAGTCACCGTCCAGGACATCTACGACGAGATCGCGGCCGGCCTCGACCTCGGCCGGCTGCCCGAACCGGACGAGGTGGCCGACACGGTGCTCTTCCTGGTGTCCCCGCTGGCCCGCGCGGTCACCGGGCACTGCCTGGACGTCAACGCCGGTGAATACCACCACTGACCCTACTGGAAAACGAAAGTCGAGGATCAGCGGGTGACAGAGAAAACGGACCGGTCCGGTGGCGTGACCACCGGGCCGAGGCGCGCAACACCGGATGCGGGGAAGACGTCGAGCGCACCGAGCTGGTGGCAGAGCCCATGGGTGACAGCACTGGCCGTCCTCGTGGTCTTCAACCTGATCTACGCCTTCCCGCGCTACCTGACAGGAGACTCGCACCAGGCCCGCATCCCGCTCGACCCGGGCTTCCCCGCGCACTACGCCGTCCTGGTGGCGCACGTCGTGTTCGGCAACATCTCGCTGGTGACGGTCTTCCTCCAGGTCGTGCCGTGGATCCGCCGGCACTACCCGGCGGTGCACCGGATGAGCGGCCGGGTGTACGTCTACGCCGGAGTGCTTCCCGGTGGGTTGCTGGCCCTGGTGCTCCTGCCCTACTCCACCGCGCCGTTCGGCCAGATGGGCCTGGCCATGATGGGGCTGCTCTGGCTGGTCACCACCCTGCTCGGGTTCCGGGCCGCCCTCCAGCGGAGGTACGTCGACCACCGCCGCTGGATGCTCTACAGCTTCGCGATGGCCCTCGGCACCAGCTGGGGCCGGGTGATGAGCGAGCTGATGCAGGCCTTCCCGGGCCTGGGGATCGACGTGATGACGCTCATCGAGGTGGCCAACTGGACCGGGTGGATGGTCAACCTGCTGGTCGCCCACTGGTGGCTCGAGCGGACCGGCCCCCGGGCCGCCCAACTGGTCCGCTGACCTGGCGTCGAGCGCGCGGCCGGCCGTGGTACTCCACGGCCGGCCGCGCGCTTTCGTTCCCGGGGCCGTCTGTTCACCCGCCGGGCCGGTTCGCCCGCCGGGGACGGCCGGAGAGATTTCCCGGAAGTCCGCGGCGGGGGATGTCGAGGGCGGGCCGCCGGCTCCGACGTCTCCTGTGCAGGGCCCCGAAAGCGCCCCGGGGCGTCACGGCCGCAAGGAGTAGGAATCATGAAGTACATGCTGGTCATGCACATGAACCCGGTGCTCTGGAACGGCCTTTCCGAGGACGAGCAGCAGGCGGTCTACTCCGGCCACGGCGAGTACACCAGGATGCTGCGCGAGTCGGGCGAGCTGGTCACCACCCAGGCGCTGGCGGAGCCGGTGCAGAGCACGACCGTCAAGGTGCGCGACGGCGCCCAGCTGCTGAGCGAGGGCCCGTACCTGGAGCACAAGGAGTTCGTCTGCGGCTACTACCTGGTGGACGTCGAGACCAGGGAGCGCGCGATCGAGCTGGCCGCGCTGCTGCCGGACGCCCGGCACACCGGCGTCGAGGTCCGCCAGGTGATGTTCGAGCAGGGCCTGGAGATGTGACCTTGGCGGCCACCGCGCACACGGCGGCGGTGGGCCGGGCTGGAGGACAGCCCGACCCACCGCCGTGTACGGGTGTTCAGTCGGCGACCGCCGCAGGGCGGAGCCCCGGGCGCGAGAGCGCGGCCGACGGACCGTCAGGCATAGCTGACGACCGCGCGGAACCGCGCCTCACCCCGGTCGACCCGGTCGAAGGCCTCGGCGACCCGCTCCTTGGGATAGCTCTCGACCAGGGGCGTGACCGCCCCGGAGGCCGCCAGGTCCAGTGCCTCGGTGAGCAGGCCGAGGCCGTTGTGGGTGGCACCGACGACCTGCTGGCGCTGCGCCCAGAACGGGCTGCCGGGCGGGATGGTGAAGGAGTTGACCGGGTCGATGGAGGCCAGCACGATCCGGCCGTGCGGGCGCAGGCCCGGCAGGGTCTCGCTCGCCGTCCGGTAGGAGGTGCCGGTCACCAGGATGACGTCGGCGCCGCCGGCCTCCTTCAGCTGCTCGCCGTCGGCGACCACGTGGTCCGCGCCGAGGGTCCGGGCCAGCGGGTGCTTGTCCGCCGAGCGGGTGACGGCGACGGTCTCGAAGCCGCAGGCACGGGAGAACTGCAGGGCCAGGTGGCCGAGTCCGCCGATGCCGAGGACGGCCACCCGCTCGTGCGGCTTGGGGTCGGCGGCCCGCAGCGCGCTCCACGCGGTGTACCCGGCGCACAGCATCGGGGCGGCGACCTCGTACGACACGGCGTCCGGCAGCAGCACCGTGCTCCCGGCCGCCACCGCGACGTACTCCGCGTGGCCGCCCTGGACGGTGAGGCCGGTCATCACCGACTCCGAGCAGTTCATCCCGGACTGCCCGGTGAGCGGGAGGTTGAGCCGGCAGTAGTCGCACCGGCCGCAGGTCGACTGCACCCAGGTGGTGCCGACCCGGTCGCCGACCCGGCGGGTGGTCACCCCGGGGCCGACCTCGACGACCTCCCCGGCGGCCTCGTGCCCGAGGACCACCGGGTCGAGCGGCGGGAAGGGGAAGACCCCCTGGCTGACCCAGAGGTCGTTGTGACAGAGCCCGCAGGCATGGACCCGGACCAGCACCTGGCCGGGACCGGCCTTCGGGGTGGGGATCTCGGTGAGCTCCCAGCGGGCCTTCATCGAGGGGACGACTGCTGCCTTCATGCGCGCATCCACCCTTTCCACTCAGCGGGCCTGCGGCGTCAGCCGGACCGGCAGGGTCTGGACGCCGTTCATGATGAACGTCACCTGCGGTGCCAACTCATCGCCGGGCACCGCGAGTTCGATGTCGGGGAACCGCTCGAACAGCGCCGAGAGGGTGACCTCGGCCTCCATCCGGGCCAGCGGCATGCCGATGCAGCGGTAGATGCCGTGGCCGAAGGAGAGGTGCTCCTTGTTCGGCCGGGCGGCGTCGAAGGCGTCCGTGCTCTCGCCGTGCACGGTCCGGTCGCGGCCCACCGCCGCGAAGTTGATCAGTACCGGATCGCCCTTGGCGATGGTGACCCCGCCGAGCTCGACGTCCTCCACCGCGAAGCGGAACGGGAGGTGGGCGACGGGGGCCTCGGCGCGGAGCGTCTCCTCGATCACGTCCGACCAGGAGACCGCGCCGCTCTTGAGCAGGGCGAGCTGGGTGGGGTGGGTGAGCAGCGCCCGGGCCGCGTTGGCGAGCAGGTTCATCACCGGCTCCGTCCCGGTGGCGAGCAACAGGTGCAGGGTGCCGACCAGTTCGGAGTCGGTCAGCCGGGAGCCGTCCTCCTCCTGGGCCTGGACCAGGTCGCTGGTGAGGTCGTCCCCGGGGCTGCGGCGTTTGGCGTCGACGAACTCCTCCATCTCCCGGTGCCACTGCGCGACGTTGGCGGCCGACTCCTCCGGGGTGATGGTGGTGTCGATGTTCACCTCGCCACCGCGCAGCAGCTGGGCGCGCTCCTCGGCCGGCACCCCGAACAGGTCGCAGATCACCCGGGCCGGGACCGGACGGGCGAACCGCGTCTTGAGGTCCACCACCTCGCCGGGCTCGCAGGTGTCGAGCTCGTCCAGCAGGTCGGCGACGGCCTTCTCGACGCTGGCCCGCATGGCCTCGACCCGGCGCGGGGTGAAGGCGCTGGAGGTCAGCCGGCGCAGCCGGGTGTGGTCGGCTCCGTGGCTGGTGGTCAGGTTGTCCATCAGGACCCAGCCGATCAGCGGGAAGTCCTCGCCGATCCGACCCTCGGCGAAGTCGGTCCAGTGCTTGCGCGGATCCTTGGAGAAGCGGTGGTCGGCCAGGGCCTGCCGGGCGAGCGCGTGGTCGGTGATCGACCAGGCGAGGGTGCCGCCGGGCAGTTCGATCCGGGACACCGGGCCGTTCGCCCGGATCCGGGCGGCTTCGGCGTGGATGTCGCATCCAGCGCGGTCGATGACGACGGGGGCATGGGGTTCCACGGGTGGCCTCCGAGGGGCGGGCGGATACGGATACGGATACGCGTGCTGGTACGAGCGCAAGTACGAGTACGGGTGCAAGTACGGGTGCGGGCAGGCGGGTGGGCAGGGCCGGCCGGGGCGCGGCCCTGCCCACGCAGGTGCCTGCTACAGGTAGAGCGTGTTGGGCTCGAGCCCGCAGGCGATCCGCCCGTAGAGCTCGAGGTTGGTGTTGGGGTGCAGGATGGCGTGCAGGTTGAGCGTCTGGACGTCCCGCTCGATGCGCTGGATCGGCACCGTGGTGTAGATCGAGGAGCCGCCGCTGGCGGTGTTGAGAATGTCCACCGCCTCCTTGGCGCGCCGGCAGACCGCGCCGAGGTCGAGCCGGATCCGGGCGCGCTCCTCCAGCGTCCAGGCCTCGCCGGTCGGGCCCTTGCTGTCCAGCAGGGCGGCCGCGCGGTGGGCGTGGAACTCCGCCTCGTCGATCCTGGTCACCGCGTCGGCCACCTGGAGGTGCGTCAGCGGGGCCTCGGCCTGGCTCTCGTAGGAGGTGTAGCTGATCTTCCGGCCGGGGAGCCGCTCGAAGAACGCCTGCTTGGCCGCCTTGGCCAGCCCGAGCGCGGGAGCGCTGATGGTGGCGCAGGCGGTGGGCATGAACGGCGCCTTGTAGATCGGGGAGTCCGCGTTCGCCAGGGAGCGGTGCTGCCCCATCAGGACGGGCACCATCGGAAGCACCCGCGCCTCGGGGACGAACAGGTCGGCGGCGACGGTGGTCACGCTACCGGAGCCGCGAAGGCCGACGGTGTGCCAGTCGTCGATGATCTCCAGATCGGCCAGCGGGACCGCCACCATGATCGGCTGCGGTCCTTCCGGTGTCATCAGCACCGCCGCGTTGGTGTTCCAGGAGCTCTGCAGAGCACCGGAGTTGAACGACCACTTGCCGTTCAGCACGACACCGCCCTCGGCGGGGACGGCGACCGCGGTCGGGCTCAGGATGCCGCTCACCCGCACGTTGGGGGCGGCGAAGATCTCGTCCTGGACGGCGTCCGGGAACAGCCCGGCCATCCAGGAGCTGATCGCCCAGACCGACATCACCCAGGCCGTGGATCCGTCGCCACGGCCCAGTTCGGAGATCACATCGACCACCGTGCGCATGTCGGACTCGTAACCGCCGTAGCGGGTGGGGACCCGGAGCTTGAGCAGTCCGGACTCCTCCAGCGCCGCTACGGTCTCCGGGGACAGTCGGCGGTGCCGCTCGTGCCAGTGCGCGTTCTTCTCCAGAACCGGCACCAACTCGACGGCCCGGTTGACGAGTTCTTCCCTCGACGGGGATTCCTTGGACGTCATCGGGGCTCCTCGGGAACGGGTGGCCCGGCAGTGCGGCCGACCGTCCGGGCCGCAGTCATTGATCGGCCCTGTCGAGGCTGGCAGCCGCGTGCGGCGGCCGCATCTCCGGGATTGCGGCGTGGACCGGTCCGCTCCGCCGGCCCGCCGGTCCAGCGCAATCGGGGAGATGCAGCGTGCGGGGAGCCGGTGTGAGGCTGTGCGTCATCTGGCCACGGCCATCCGCGGCCGTGGACCGCCGGATAAGGAGAAAAGCCATGTCCGCCACTCCCTCGTCCTCCTCGTCCCCCTCGCCGAGCACCGTCGAAGCGCTGCGCGCCGTCCCCGAACTCATCGTCGCCGCCTGGGCGGAGCACGATGCCGACCGGTTCGCCGAGACCTTCACCGAGGACGGGACGCTGATCCTCCCCGGGGACGTCTTCCTCACCGGCCGCGAGGAGATCCGCGGCTTCATGGCCCGCGCGTTCGCCGGCCCCTTCAAGGGCACCCGGGTCACCGGCCGGCCGGTCTCGCTCCGGTCGCTGGCCGACGGGGTGGCCCTGGTGGTCACCCGGGGCGGCGTGCTGGCCCCCGGCGACACCGAGGTGTCGGCCGAGCGGGCGATCCGGGCGACCTGGGTGCTGGCCAAGGAGGGCGGCGACTGGCGGATCGCGTCCTACCAGAACACCCCCATCGCCGCCGCCTGATTCCGAGCCACGAGAGGAGGTGCCGGCGATGGGTACCCACGTCGGAGACCGTGCGGTCGTCCTCGGCGGCAGCATGGCGGGGCTGCTGGCCGCCACCGTGCTCGCCGAGTCGTTCGCGGAGGTCCTGGTCGTCGACCGGGACGAGCTGAGCGGGGTCGCCGGCCCCCGGCGTGGCGTCCCGCACGGCCGGCACGCGCACGGCCTGGTGGCCCGCGGCCAGCAGGTCCTGGAGGGCCTGTACCCCGGCCTGACGGAGGAGTTGCGGACGGCGGGCGTCCGGCCGGGCGACTTCAGCAGCGACATCCGCTGGTACTTCAACGGCTACCGGCTGGCCTCCGGCCACACCGGACTGCTGTCCGTCCCGGCGACCCGCCCGGTGCTGGAGTACCACGTCCGCGGCCGGGTCCAGGCGATACCCGGGATCACCTTCCTGGAGCAGTACGACATCCTCGGGCTGGAGACCACCGCCGACCGGCGCCGGGTGACCGGCGCCCGGGTCCAGCGCCAGGGCTCCGGCTCGCCCGAGGTGCTGCACGCGGACCTGGTCCTCGACATCACCGGCCGCGGCTCGCGCACCCCGGTCTGGCTGGAGGAACTGGGCTACCCGCGCCCGGAGGAGACCAGGGTCAAGATCGACCTGGCCTACACCACCCGGCACTTCCAGCTGGACTCCGACCCGTTCGGCGACGACCTGGCGATCATCCCGGTGGCCACCCCGGCGCACCCGCGCGGCGGCTTCTTCTACCGGCTGCCCGGCGAGGACAACCGGGTCGAGCTGTCGCTCACCGGCGTCCTCGGCGACCACCCGCCCACCGACCCCGAGGGCTTCCTGGCGTACACGCGGTCGCTGCCCGTCCCGGACATCTACGAGGCGATCCGGGACGCCAAGCCGATCGACGACGCGGTGATGTTCAAGTACCCGGCCAGCGTGCGGCGCCACTACGAGCGGCTGCCGCGGTTCCCCGACGGGTTCCTGGTGATGGGCGACGCGGTGTGCAGTTTCAACCCGGTCTACGGACAGGGGATGACCGTCGCCGGCCTCGAAGCGCTCGCCCTGCGCGACCGGCTGCGCCGCGGCGCGCTGCCGGACGCCCGGCAGTTCTTCACCGAGATCGCCACCGTCATCGACGCCCCCTGGGACTTCGCGGCCGGAGCCGACCTCGGCTACCGCGGGGTCGAGGGCCGCCGGACGCCCAAGATCCGGATGGCCAACGCCTACGTGAACCGGCTGCACCACGGGGCCACCCATGACGCCGAACTGACCGCGGCCTTCATCCGGGCCGCCGGGCTGGTCGACACGCCCGAGTCGCTGATGCGGCCGGGCACCCTGCTGCGAGTCCTGCGGCACTCGCTGCGCCGCCCGGTCGGCGCACCGCCCGCCGCCCCGGCGCCGGCCCGGTCCGGCGAACTGTCCAGCTGAGAGGAATCGGCATATGCGTCCCTTCCGTATCGATGTTCCACAGGCAGCCCTCGACGACCTGGACCGCAGGCTCGCGGCCACCCGGTGGCCGGGCGAACTCCCCGGCACCGGCTGGCAGCGCGGTGTCCCGCAGGGCTATCTCAAGGAGCTGGCGGAGTACTGGCGCACCGGGTTCGACTGGCGCAAGACCGAGGAACACCTCAACTCCTTCCCGCAGTTCCTCACCGAGATCGACGGGGTGGACATCCACTTCGTGCACGTGCGCTCGCCCGAGCCGGACGCCGTGCCGTTGATCCTCACCCACGGCTGGCCGGGCTCCTTCGTCGAGTTCCTCGACGTGATAGGCCCGTTGACCGATCCGCGGGCCCACGGCGGCGACCCCGCCGACGCGTTCCACGTGGTCATCCCCTCGCTGCCGGGCTACGGGTTCTCCGGTCGCCCGCAGGAGACCGGCTGGGACACCGCCCGGGTCGCCCGCGCCTGGGCCGAGCTGATGCACCAGCTCGGCTACGGGCGGTACGTGGTGCAGGGCGGCGACTGGGGCATGCCGATCTCCCTGCAGCTCGGTCTGGCCGATCCGGTGCACGTCGCGGGCGTGCACGTCAACATGCTCGCCACCTTCCCGCCGCAGGACGAGGCCGCCTTCGCGCAGCTGGACGAGGCGGACCACGCCCGGCTGGCGTTCGCCATGCACTTCGAGCAGGACGGGGCCGGCTGGCGGAAGATCCAGTCCACCCGGCCGCAGACCCTCTCGTACGGTCTGACCGACTCGCCCGTCGGTCAACTTGCCTGGATCGTGGAGAAGTTCAAGGAGTGGTCGGCGGCGGAGTCGACTCCCGAGGACGTGGTGAGCCGGGACCGGCTGCTGACCAACGTCGCGCTCTACTGGTTCACCGCCTCGGCCGGGTCCAGCGCCCAGCTCTACTACGAGTCCAACCGTCTCGACTCCGAGTTCGTCCAGACCTGGGCCGGCCCCTGGCCGCTCGCCGCGCCGGTCGGGGTCGCGGTGTTCCCCGAGGACGCCGTCCGGCCGGTTCGCCGGTGGGCCGAGGAGATCCTCCCGACGCTCGCCCACTGGTCGGAGTTCGACCGCGGCGGGCACTTCGCCGCGCTGGAGCAGCCCGAGCTGTTCGTCGGCGACGTCCGGGCCTTCGCCCGTCTGGTGCGCTGATTCCTGACCAGCCGACCTGACCCGATCGGACCCGACCTGTACCGGTCGGGTCCGGTCGGGTCCGACGGGTGGGCGTCCGCGGGGTGCGGGCAACTCGTGCAGTGCGTGCAGCTCGTGCAGTGGGTGCAACTCGTGCGGTGAGCGCGGTGCTTGCGCTGCACGCCGCGCGCTGCACACGGTGCGCGGTGCGCGGTGCACGACCCCCGACCGGCGCCCGCCCGTGGGCCCGGGCCCCTGCGCCCCGGGCCGGTGCCACCTTTCCCGACAGCCCGGCGCCGACCGGCGGCACAGGGCGGAAACGGAGTTGATGTGATCGTCAGCAGGTTCTCGAACAGCCGGTCGCGGGTGCGGCGCAAACGGCTCACACCCCGCCGCATCGGGCTCACGGCCGTGGCCGTGTTCTCCCTGGTGATCGGCCCCGCCCTCGCCGATGCACGCCCGACGACCGCCTCGGCCGCGGACACCGCCGAACTGGGGAGGAGCCGGCACGACTGGGCCCTGTCCAACGGCGACCTGGCCAACACCAGGGCCACCACCCGGACCCCGATCAACTCCCACAACGTCAAGGACCTCAAGGTCAAGTGGCGGCTGCCGCTGGACGGCAAGCCCACCTTCGCCGGCCGGATGGCCTCCAACCCGATCGTGGTCGGCGACACCGTCTACCTGATCAACCTCGAATCGGGCGTCACCGCGGTGGACAAGGAGACCGGGAAGGTCCGCTGGAAGCACGAGTTCAACAGCCCCTCGGTCGGCCCGAACGGCGTCGCCTACGCGAACGGCCTGCTCTTCGGGACGACGTTCACCGGCGCCTTCGCGCTGGACGCGAAGACCGGCCGGACGGTGTGGACGCGGGAGCTGATCGCCGCCGGCCAGGGCGGTATCGACGTCGCCCCCCAGGTCTACGACGGCACCGTCGTGGTCAGCACCGTCCCGAGCACCTTCGGCCGGTACGTGCCGGGTTCCATGGGGACGGTCTACGCGCTGGACGCCGCCACCGGCGCGCCGAAGTGGGACTTCAACACGGTCAAGGACGGTGACCTGTGGGGCCACCCGGAGATCAACAGCGGCGGTGGCCTCTGGTACGCGCCGGCCGTCGACAGCCACGGCCGGATCTTCCTGTCCGTCGGCAACCCCTCGCCGATGCCCGGTACCCCGGAGTACCCCAACGGCAGCAGCCGGCCGGGCCCCAACCTCTACACCAACTGCCTGGTGGTGCTCGACAGCAGCACCGGAAAGCTGCTCTGGTACCAGCAGACGGCCCCGCACGACCTGCGTGACTACGACCTCCAGGACTCGCCGATCATCACCACCGCCAAGGTCGGCGGGGTGCGCACCGAAGTCGTCCTGGTGGCGGGCAAGATGGGCAAGGCCTTCGCGTACCGGGCCGACGACGGCACCCCGCTGTGGACCCTCTCGGTGGGCACCCACCTGAACGACGAGGGCCCGCTGCCGGCCGAGCCCGTCACCGTGCTGCCGGGCGTCCTCGGCGGCGTGGAGACCCCGATGGCGCTTGCGGACGGGCGCCTGTTCGTGCCGTGGGTCGACGAGCCCAACACGCTCAGCGCCACCGGCGGGTTCGGGCTGCCCGACTTCACCAAGGGCCGGGGCGGCCTCACCGCGGCCGATGCGGCCACCGGCAAGGTCCTCTGGCAGCGCAACCTGCCGCAGATGGCGCTGGGCGCCGCCACCGTGGCCAACGACGTGGTCTTCACCGCCACCTACGACGGCCAGATCTTCGGCTACCGGACCTCCACCGGTGAACTCCTCTGGAAGTCCACCGCAAAGGCCGGTATCAACGGCTTCCCGGCCGTGAGCGGCAACCTGCTGCTGGTCCCGGCGGGCGCCCCCGGGCTCTCGGGCTCCGCGGCGGTGCCCGAGCTGATCGCGTACTCGCTCTGATCCGACCGACCGCACAGGCTCCACCGCTCGTTCGTCCGTAGCGACTTCACCACGACGGCCACCGGCCCGGCATCCCCGCCGTGCCGGTGGCCGTCGTGCGCGCGTTTCCGGCGCCCGTGGCGCGCGCTGCCGTCGGCGGTGACGCGTGCGCGCCGATGAGCGTCGTGCGGGCGTCTCCGAGGTGCCCTCCGGCTGTGCGCTCCGGCTGTGCCTCCCGGCTGTTCGGCGGCCGCCGGAGAATTTCCCGAACTCCCTTCCCCGGGGGATGTCGATTCCGCGCGCCCGGTGCCGACTATCCAGTGCCGGACCGAAAAATCCGGCGTCGAGGCACCCCCGTAACCTCGACGGCTCGCGGTCGTCGGGGAGGGAGTGGATGCCCGCCCCGACGACCGTCTGCCAATCGTCGGAGAGGAGAGCGCCGGACTACCGAGCGTGACGGAAAAGCCGACCGGCTGAGCCCCGGACCACCCGCGACGCCTGCCCACCCGGCCGCGGGCGGCTTCGTCGCGAGCCCCGCCGCAGCTGCGCGCGAGCGCCTCCGACTTCTCGCGCCGTGCGGTGTACCCGGGCCCTTCGGTGCCCCGCCACGCTGGCTTCCCGGGGTTGATCCACCCCATCTGACCTGCCGGGTCACCCGTCTCCCCGGTGGTCGTCTGGCTGCTGCCCAAGCCCCGGGCGGTTCTTGACCATGCTTCGTGGACACTGCTACACATCCACCGTTGCCGACCGTAATCGACGGCGGACGGATTCCCGTGGTGAGTTCCGTGGAGGGGTCATGACATTATCACCGAACGTAGTGGCCGATGGGCTGGACTTCCCGACCAGCCTGGCCTTCGACGACGAGGGCGGGGTGTATCTGGCCGAGTCCGGACTCCCGTTCGGCGGCGCCGCCCCGGGCGGGCGGATCTGGCGGCTGACCCCCGGCGCCGGCACCTCGGAGCGGGTGCTGCTGGCCGACGGCCTGGCCGGCCCGGTGACCGGACTGCTCTGGCACCAGGGGTACCTCTACGCCTCCGAGGGCGGCGCCGGCCGGATCACCCGGATCGGCCCGGACGGTGAGCGGCGGGCCATCGTCGAGGGCATGCCCGGGCCCGGCAACTACCACCTCGACATGGCCGTCGCGGGCCCCGACGGCAAGCTGTACTTCGCCCAGGGGGCGATGTCCAACCTCGGGATCATCGGGCTGGACGCCTACGAGATCGGCTGGTTGGGGCGCCTGCCGCACTCGTACGACATCCCCGGTCTGGACGTGGTGCTGACCGGCGTCAACGTCACCACCGACGACCCGCTGGCCGGTGAGCCCGGCGCGCGGACCACCACCGGCGCCTTCGCCCCGTTCGGTACCGCGACCAAGCCCGGGCAGCAGGTGCCGGCCGGGCTGCCGTGTACCGCGGCGGTGATGCGCTGCGACCTCGACGGCGGCAACCTGGAGCTGGTGGCCTGGGGCCTGCGCAACGCCTTCGGGCTGGGATTCCTCCCGGACGGGCGGCTGCTCGCGGTCGACCAGGGCGCCGACGACCGGGGGAGCCGGCCGATCGGCAACGCCCCCGACCTTCTGTTCGAGGTCCGCCAGGGCGCCTGGTACGGGTGGCCGGACTTCGTCGGCGGAGTTCCGGTGACCGACCCGGTGTTCCGCCCCGAGCGCGGCCCGCAGCCGACCTTCCTGCTGGCCGACCACGACCGGCTGCCGACCCCCGAGAAACCGGTGCTCGACTTCGAGTCCCACGTGGCGGCCACCAAGTTCGCCGTCGCCCCGCCGAGTTCGCCGCTCGCCGGGCGGCTGGTGGTCACCCTGTTCGGCGACGAGGCCCCGATGACGATGCCGTCCGGCGGCCCGCAGCTCGGACGCGACCTGCTGCTGGTCGACCCCGCCGACTGGTCCACCGCCGGCCTGCCGGCCGGCCCGCGGCTGCACCGGCCGATCGACGTCGGGTTCGCCGCCGGCGACGGCGCGCTGCTGATCCTGGACTTCGGCCGGTTCGAGATGACCGACCACGGCGTCGAGGCCAAGGCGGGCAGCGGGCGGCTCTGGCGCTGGGAGGGCTGGGACCGGCCGTCGACCGGTTGACGTGACGTCATATCACCTCTGACACGAAGGAGTTGCAGAAATGGCAGGCAGAACCGGTCTGTGGCTGATCGGGGCACGGGGGTCCGTCGCCACCACCGCCGTCTGCGGTCTCGCCGCCTTCCGGGCCGGGCTCGTCCCGGCCACCGGCTGCGTGAGCGAGCGGCTGGAGCTCGACGAGGCGGCCTTCCCCGGCTGGTCCGACCTGGTGACCGGCGGTCACGACATCGTCCACACGCCGCTGGCCAAGCGGGCCGAGGACCTCGCCGACGCCGGCGTGCTGCCCGGATGGCTCCCGGCGGCGGTCGCCGAGGACCTCCAGGCGGCCGACCGGGAGATCCGGCCCGGCTACGACCCCACCGACGACACGGGCAGCCAGGCCGAAGCGGTCGGGCGACTCGCCTCCGACATCGAGGACTTCCGGCGCAGCCGGAACCTGGAGCGGGTCGTGGTGGTCAACGTCTCCTCCACCGAGCCGCCGGTCACGGCGCTGCCCGAGCACACCGACCCGGCCGCCCTGGCGCGCGCCCTCGCCGAGCCGGGCCGCCGGGTGCTCCCCGCCGGTGCGCTGGCCGCCTACGCGGCCTTCTCGGCCGGCTGTCCGTACGTCGACTTCACCCCCTCGCCCGGTCTGCGGATCCCGGCGGTCACCGAACCGGCCGACCGCCGGGGTCTGCCGTATGCGGGCTGCGACGGCAAGACCGGCGAGACCCTGCTGCGCAGCGCGCTGGCACCGATGTTCCTCGCCCGCGGCCTGAGCGTGCGGTCCTGGTCCGGCACCAACCTGCTCGGCGGCGGCGACGGCGCCAACCTGGGCCGGGACGGGCGCGCCGAGGGCAAGCTGGCGGCCAAGACCCGCGGCCTGGCCGCCCTGATCGGCACGGAGGCCACCGCACCGCTGCACATCGACCACGTACCGGACCTCGGCGAACGCAAGGTCGCCTGGGACTACGTCTCCTTCGAGGGCTTCCTCGGCGCCCGGATGAGCCTGCAACTCACCTGGGACGGCTACGACTCGGCCCTGGCCGCGCCGCTGGTCCTCGACCTGGCCCGGCTGGTGGCGGGCGCCCACCGGGCCGGGGAGTCCGGACCGCTCGGCGCACTGGCCTTCTTCTTCAAGGACCCGCTCGGCAGCGACGAGCACCGGCTCGCCCAGCAGGAGCAGCAGCTGGCCGCCTGGGCGCGGCGGATCGCGGTGGCCCAATGAGCACCGCGCCCGGCCGGGGCGCCGCGGGTGCCTGGGCCGAGCTGCTCCGGGCGCCGGCCGCGCTCACCGTCCTCGGCGACACCGCGGCCGGGGCGGCGGCGGCCGGCCGGCCGCTGCGGGGCCGGCGGCTCGCACTGCCGCTCGCCTCGGTGGCGCTGTACTGGTCCGGGATGGCCCTGAACGACTGGGCCGACCGGGCACTCGACGCGGCCGAGCGGCCCGAGCGTCCGATCCCGTCCGGCCGGATCGCCCCGGCGGCGGCCCTCACCGCGGCCGCCGGGCTCAGCGGCGCCGGGCTGGCGCTGGCCGCCCTCGCGGGCGGCTCCGACGCGCTGCGGATCGCCGTCCCGCTCGCCGGGGCGGTCTGGGCCTACAACACCGTGCTGAAGCCGACCCCGGCCGCGCCCGCCGCGATGGCGGCCTGCCGAGCCCTGGACGTGCTGCTCGGCGCCGGAGCCGGGCGCTGGACGGCGGCCCGCACGCCGGCCCTCGCGATGGCCGCGCACACCTTCGGGGTGACCGCGCTGTCCCGGGGCGAGGTGCACGGCGGACGCCGCGGCGACAGCCGGCTGGCCCTGGCCACCACCCTCGCCGCCACCACCCTGAGCTGCGCGGGCCGGGCACCCTCCGGTCTGCACCGCGCGGCGGCCGGGCTCTGCGCGCTCAGCTACGCGGGCACCACCGGCCGGGCACAACTCGCCGCGGACGCCACCCCGTCCACGGCCGCGGCCGTCCGCACCGCCACCATCGCCGGGATCCACGGCATGGTGCCCCTGCAGGCCGCCCTGTGCGCGCGGCGCGGTTCGCTGCCGACCGCCGCACTGGTGCTGTCGGCCCTGGCACCGGCCCGCCGCCTCGCCACCCGGCGGAGCCCGACATGACCGCGCCCGCCCTCGGCTACGGCACCAACGGATTCTCCAACCACCGGCTCGCCGACGCGCTACGGGTCATCGCCGACCTCGGGTACACCGCGACCGGCCTCACCCTCGACCACCACCACCTGGACCCGTACGGGCCCGACCTGGCCCGGGAGACGGAGCAACTCGGCAGTCTGCTAGCGGAGTTGGGCTTACGCTGCGTCGTCGAGACCGGCGCGCGCTACCTGCTCGACCCGCACCGCAAGCACCACCCCACCCTGGTCTCGGAGTCGGCCCGGCCACGGATCGACTTCCTGGTGCGCGCCGTCCGGATCGCCGAGTCGCTCGGCGCCGACTGCGTGTCCTTCTGGTCGGGCACCGCCGAGCCGGGGACCGACCCGCCCACCAACCGCCGCCGGATGATCGACCACCTCGACCCGGTGCTGGCCGAGGCGCAGCGCCGCGGCGTCCGACTCGGCCTCGAACCGGAACCGGGCATGGTCGTCCAGCACCTCGACCAGGCCCTCGACCTGCGCCGGGAGCTCGGTGAGCCCGACCTGCTCGGCATCACCCTGGACGTCGGCCACTGCGTCGCCGTGGAGCCGGCCGACGCGGCCGCCTGCATCCGCCGCGCGGGCCGGCACCTGGTCAACGTCCAACTGGACGACATGCTCCCGGGGATCCACGAGCACCTGGAGTTCGGACAGGGGCGGCTCGACCTCGCGGCCACCCTGGCCGCCCTCGACGAGACCGGCTACACCGGCGTCGCGGCCGTCGAACTGCCCCGGCACAGCCACGCCGCACCACAGACCGCACAACGGGCCATGGCAGCACTCCGCCAGGCCCGGGAGACCGTTTCCGTTCAGCAGGTGCATACGGGTGCACCGCTGTCATCCACGATCGGAGACCGTTGATCATGGCGTACCGAGAGGACCACCCCTGGCTTTCCGCCGGCACCCACGGAGGGAGTCCGGTGGCGATCGTCCACAGTCTGGAGAGCCGGTGGCTGGCCGGCGCCGAGCGGCGCATCCGGCAGCGGCCCGCCGCCATCCACGACGACTTCCCGCTGGTCGGCCGAGCGGTCGGCCGGGTACCGGTCCGGCCGGAGACCGACCCGCAGGGCCTGGTCTTCGGCACCGTCGACGACCAGGCCCGCGCCCGGCTGCTCGCCGTGCTCTCCGAAGTGCTGGTCTCCGACGCCCTGGAGGCCGAGGTCGGACGGCTCTACCGGCACGGCGACGACGCCGAGCGGCGCGGCGTCCTGCGCGCGCTCCCCCTGCTGCCGGACTCCCTGGTGGACCTCGGACTGGAGCTGGTCGCCGACGCGCTGCGCACCAACGACCCGCGTCTGATCGCCGCGGCGATGGGCCGGTTCGCGGCCGACCACCTCGACCAGGCGCAGTGGCGGCAGGGCGTGGTGAAGTGCCTGTTCACCGGAGTGACGCTGCCCGCGGTCGCCGACCTGGTCGCCCGCACCGACTCCGAACTGCTGCGGATGGCCCGCGACCTGGCCGAGGAACGGCTGGCGGCGGGGCGGGAGATCACCCCCGACCTGCGCGCCCTGCTCGGAATGACGGTGCTGATGGCACTCGTACCGCCGCGGGCGGAGGACAGCCGGCGATGAGGATCTTCGACCCCCACATCCACATGACCTCCCGGACCACCGACGACTACCGGAACATGCACGAGGCCGGCGTCCGGGCCGTCGTCGAACCCGCCTTCTGGCTCGGCCAGCCCCGCACCGGCCTGAGCTCCTTCACCGACTACTTCGACGGCCTGATCGGCTGGGAGCGGTTCCGCGCCTCCCAGTTCGGCATCAGCCACAACTGCACGATCGCCCTCAACCCCAAGGAGGCCAACGACCCCCGCTGCGCCGAGGTGCTGGACGTCCTGCCGCGCTACCTCGGCAAGGACGGCGTGGTCGCGGTCGGCGAGATCGGCTACGACTCGATGACCAGGGCCGAGGACGAGGCGTTCGGGCTGCAGTTGCAGCTCGCGGTGGAACACGGCCTGCCGGTGCTGGTGCACACCCCGCACCGGGACAAGAAGGCCGGCACCGCCCGCACCCTCGCCGTGGTCCGGGAGTCCGGCACCGACCCCAGGACCGTCCTGGTGGACCACCTCAACGAGGTCACCGCGCCGATGGTCGCGGACTCCGGCTGCTGGCTGGGCTTCTCCATCTACCCGGACACCAAGATGGACGAGCACCGGATGGTCGCCGTGCTCAAGGAGTACGGCACGGCCCGTATCCTGGTCAACTCGGCGGCCGACTGGGGGCGTTCGGACCCGCTCACGCCGTACCGGGTCGGCCGGGCGATGCTGGCGGCCGGCTTCACCCCGGCCGAGGTGGACACCGTGCTCTGGCAGAACCCGATCGAGTTCTACCGCCGCAGCGGGCACCTCGTCCTCGACGAGGCCGCCCCCGCCGCCGACGCGGTCTCCGCCGCGGGCAACTCCGTTCAGCGGGGCGGGTCATGACCAGGCTCTGCTACTCGACCAACGTCCACCCGGCGGAGGACCTGCCCGGCATCCTCCGCCAACTGGACGCCTTCGCGGCCCCGATCCGCGAGCGCACCGGCTTCGACCGACTCGGCCTCGGCCTCTGGCTGGCGGCCGGGACGGCGGCGGAACTGGCCGCCGACCCGGCCCTGCTCCGCCGGCTGCGGGCCGAGCTGACGGCCCGCGACCTCGCCGTCGTCACCCTGAACGCCTTCCCCTACGGAGGGTTCCACCAGCCGGTGGTCAAGCACGCGGTGTACCGCCCCGACTGGACCGAGCCCGCCCGGGAGCGCTACACCGCCGACTGCGCCGCCGTGCTGGCCGGACTGCTGCCCGATGACGCCGACGACGGCAGCCTCTCCACCCTGCCGCTGGCCTGGCGCCGGCCCTGGTCCACCGCCGCCGACCACGCCGCCGAGCAGGCCCTGCGGCGGACCGAGGACACCCTGCGCACCGTCTCCGCGCGCGCCGGCCGCCCGATCCGGCTGGCCGTCGAACCGGAACCGGGCTGTGTCCTCGACACCGTCGCGGACGCGGTGCGCTGGCTCGCCCCCCGGGTGGACCCGGAGCACATCGGCCTCTGCCTGGACACCTGCCACCTGGCCGTCTCCTTCGCAGACCCGGCGCAGACGGTGGCCTCGATCGAACGGGCCGGCCTCGCGGTGGTCAAGGTCCAGGCCTCGGCGGCGCTGCACGTCGACGACCCCGCCGACCCGGCCGCGCGCCGCGCGCTCGCCGACTACGCCGAACCGCGCTACCTGCACCAGGTCAGGGAGTCGGACACCTCCGGACAGGTGCTCGCCGCGGACGACCTGCCGCAGGCACTGGACACACTGCCCGCCCGCGGCCCCTGGCGGGTGCACTTCCACGTCCCGCTGCACGCCGCGCCGCCGGCCCCGCTGCGCAGCACGACCGACGTGCTCCGCGCGACGGTGGCGGCCGTGGCGGCCGTCCGCGACCGGACGGTGGTCGAGGTCGAGACCTACACCTGGCCCGTCCTGCCCGGCGCCGGGACCGGCGCCGCGACCGACATCGTCGCCGGGATCGCCGAGGAACTCCGCTGGGCGAAGAGCGAGTTGGCGAACGCATCGACGCTCCGGACCACGGACGGGACGGTGAACCGTTGAAGCCGGTGATCGTGCTGGACGTGGTCGGGCTGACACCGCGACTGCTCCCGCACCTGCCGAACCTCGCCCGGCTGGCCCGGCGCAGCGGCCACGCGCCGCTGCGCACCGTCCTGCCCGCGGTGACCTGCAGCGTGCAGTCCACGCTGCTCACCGGCAGGCTGCCGGCCGAGCACGGAATCGTCGGGAACGGCTGGTACTTCCGGGAGCTCGGCGAGATCCACCTGTGGCGCCAGCACAACCGGCTGGTCACCGCGCCGAAGGTGTGGGAGACCGCCCGCACCCGACAGCCCGGCTACCGGGCGGCCAACATCTGCTGGTGGTACGCCATGGGCGCCTCGACCGACCTGCTGGTCACCCCGCGGCCGGTGTACCACGCCGACGGCCGGAAGTCGCCCGACTGCTACACCCGGCCACCCGCGCTGCGCGACCAACTCACCGAGGAGCTCGGCCCGTTCCCGCTGTTCCAGTACTGGGGACCGACCGCCGGACTGGCCTCCAGCCGGTGGATCATCGCCGCGGCCCGCCGGATCCTGCGCACCGAACGCCCCGACCTCCTGCTGGTCTACGTCCCGCACCTGGACTACGACCTGCAGCGCTTCGGCCCCAACTCCCGGCAGGCGCTGGCCGCCGCCCGGGCGATCGACGCGGAGCTGGCACCGCTGCTGGACCAGGCCGAGGCGGAGGGCGCCACCGTGGTCGCGCTCAGCGAGTACGGCATCACCCCGGCGAGCCGGCCGGTGGACATCAACCGCGAGCTGCGCCGGGAGGGTTGGCTCGACGTGTACACCCAGGCGGGGATGGAGTACCTGGACCCGTGGACCTCGCGGGCCTTCGCCGTCGCCGACCACCAGGTCGCCCACGTCTACGTCCCCGACGAGGCCGACCTCCCGAAGGTGCGCGACCACCTGCTCCGACTGCCGGGCGTGGACGAGGTCCTCGACCGGGCGGAGCAGGCCCGCTACGGCCTCGACCACCCCCGCTCCGGCGAACTGGTCGCGGTGGCCGAGCCCGATGCCTGGTTCACCTACTACTACTGGCTGGACGACGCGCACGCCCCCGACTTCGCCCGGTCCGTCGAGATCCACCGCAAGCCCGGCTACGACCCGGCCGAGCTGTTCTTCGACCCGGCGGACCGACTGGCCAAGGCCAGGGCGGCACTCGGACTGGCGCGCAAGAAGCTCGGCCTGCGCCACACCATGAACGTCGTCCCGCTGGACCCGTCCTGGGTCCGCGGCTCGCACGGCCGCCTCCCGGACTCGGCCGCCGACGGCCCCCTGCTGATCTGCACCGACCCGGCCTGGGAGACCGCCCTCGACGCCACCGGCGCCATCAACGCCAGCGACGTCGCCGCCCTCCTCCTCCGACTCCAGGGGCTACATGCCTGACCACCCGCCACCACCTGCCGCCAGCCGCCAAGTCCGTGCCCATCCCCACCAGACGGGCACGGACAACGGCGGGCCTACTCGGCTCCAGGGCCCTCGCCTTCGTCGATGAACCGGACATGCCGTTCGTCCCGGTCGTCGAACGCCGGTGCGACGGTCAGGACCATCTCCATCGCGCCGAAGTAGTGGATGCGGGTGTTCGGCGGGACCGTGACCAGGTCGGTGGCGCCGACCTCCACCGCCTCGCCGTCCAGGTAGAACACCCCTCGACCGGCGATGACGTAATAGATGTAGGAACTTCTCACATTGTAGAACTCCTGAAAGTGCCCTCGCTCGACATGCACGCGGACGACCGTCGCGGACGGGTCGCGCTGACGGTAGACCGTCAGGTCGATGCCGTGCTTGTGGAACCTCTCCGCCTCTTCGGCCGTGCGCCGGTATCCGGCCATCGTTCAATTCCTCCTGATCGGCGGAGGGAGGGGCGCCGTCCTCCCGCTGCACCCCTCCCGGCCGACGCTTCGATCAATCCGGCAGATTCTCGGCCCGCTTGCGCAGTGCCAGTCGGTCGACCTTCCGGTTGGAATTCAGCGGGAACCTGTCCAGGTGGATGTACCGGCGCGGCAGTGTGCTGGCCTGCAGCACGGCGCGCATGGCGTCGGCCAACGTCGACTCCGGAACCTCGGCGCCGGTGTAGAACACGACCAGCTCCGTCCCGTGGGCCGTGGCCCGCGCGACGGTGACCGCGTCGCGCACCCCGTCGCACTCGCGGACCAGATGGTCGACCTCCGCCAGCTCGACGCGCCACCCGTGCACCTTCACCTGCGAGTCCATGCGGCCGACGTAGGCGAGCTCGCCGTCCGGATTCGCGCGTACCCGGTCACCTGTGCGGTACCAGCGCCGGCCGTCGAAGTCGACGAACCGGCCCTCGTCGTCGGCCGGATCGAGGTAGCCGGCGATCAGCTGCGGGCCGGTGACCCACAGCTCACCCTCCTCGGGGGACTGCTCCCCGTGTTCGGTCACCAGCCGGAAGTCGTGGCCCGCGTGCACCCTCCCGATCGGCACGGTCCCGTTGATGCCTCGCTTCACCGACTCCTCGCCGGCCCAGCGGTGGTAGGAGATGCCGATCGAGAGCTCGGTCGGCCCGTAGCGGTTCTCCAGCCTGGATCCCGGCGCAGCCGCCAGCCAGTCCTCGACGTCCTGGCAGCGCAGGGCCTCCCCGCCGAAGATCGACCACTTCAGGCCGCCGAGCGCGCCCTTCTCCAACCCGCCCATCTCCCTGGCCATCCAGATGCCGCTCGGCGTGGAGTGCCAGATGGTGATCCCGTGCTCGGCGACGAACGCCGGGAGATCCCGGTACGCCGAGGGCGGCACCACCTGGATCGTCGCACCTGCACCCCAGGCGGCGAACACGTCGTGGATACCGGGGTCGAAACTGAGGTCGTAGGTCTGGCCGAGCACGTCCTGCGGTCCGAAGTCGCACCGCCTGAAAAGCTGGTCGAAATAGTGCGCGAACCCGCCGTGCGAAACGGGGACCCCCTTCGGGATCCCCGTCGAACCCGATGTGAAGAGAACGTACGCCCGGTCCGCGTGGGTCACCTGGACGGGCGCCGTGAACTCCGGATGGGACGCCACCGGAACGGTCGGAAACCCGTCGGCGAAGCCACCGGTGTCGAGGACTCGAAGGGGCCTCTCCTGATCGGTGATCTCCGGCAGGACGGCCAGTCCCCGCTCGTCCACGATCAGGGTGTCCAGCTCGGCCACCCTGATCATCCGACGGGTGAGCTCGGTGGGAAAGCCCGGCTGCAACGGGACGACCGTGGCGCCCGCGTACAGGACGGCCAGCAGGCCCGCATAGGAGGTGATGCTCTTGCCCGCCAGGACTCCCACCGCCCGGGGGGCGCCGTTCGCCACCAGCGACCCCGCCCAGCGCATGGCCGTGTCGTGCACCTGCTGGTAGGTGGCGAGCTCCGATCCGATCCGCACGGCGGGACGGTCCGGGGATGTTTCCAAGCCCTGCAGGAACCGCTCGACCAGCGTGAGGGGCACAAGCTTTGCCATTCCCTATCCCTTGGTCGTGAATGCGTTATTCGCTATGACGATCAATTTCCTATAGTCGAACCAGCAGATTACCGACCGGTCCGGCGAACCGTACTGACACCCGGCAGGGCCCCGGCGAGTGGTGCACACCGCCATCGGTATTCGCCACCAGCCGTTGTGCGTCGGCGCGGCAATCCGAAACCCCCGAGCCTGTCCTATGTCAGGAGACGTGCACCAACCTGCCCCGCTAGCGTGCGCACATGTCCCGAGCCAGATCAGCCGTCCCGCCCTCCGCCCCTCAAAAACCGTTGGCACGCCTGCTGCGCCGGATGGCCCCGCCGTCGCCGACGGCGGGTCGGGTCAGTGCTCAGGCTCTGGTCTACGGAATCGGCACCGGCAGCTTCTTCACCGCGAACGCGGTCTTCTTCACCAAGGTCGTCGGCCTCTCCGCCGCGACGGTGGGCCTGGGCCTGACCATCGCCGGGCTCGTCACCGTCGTTGTCGCCGTGCCGCTGGGCCGGGCCGCCGACCGGGTCGGCCCGAAGGTCATGTGGGCGGCGGCGTCCCTCGCAGAGGCGGTCTGCTACCTCGCCTACCCGCAGGCCCGCGGGTTCGTCGCCTTCCTGGTGGTCGTCATAACCCTGGGAATGATCAACGTCGGCGGATCTGCGGGCTACGGCGCGTATTCGCTCAACCTCTACACCGAGGAGGAGCGGATCGCGGCGCTCGCCTACAACCGGAGCGCACTGAACGCCGGGTTCACCATCGGCGCGGGGCTGGGCGGCCTGGCGCTCGCCACCGGCAGTGACACCGCCATCCGACTGCTCCCCGTCTTCGTCGGCGGGGTGATGCTCCTCAACGCGGTGATGATCCTCCGGCTCCCCGACACCGCCAAACCCGTCCAGGAGCCCACCCGTGCGGGCGGGCGGGAGCAGCGGAAGCGGGGCGGCGCGCTGCGCAACCGGCCGTTCTTCGCCGTGTCCGTCCTGGGCGGAGTCCTGTCCACGAACCAGGTGATCCTCTCCGTGGTCATCCCGCTCTGGCTGGTCGAGGAGACCAACGCTCCGCACGTGCTGCTGGCGGGGCTGTTCGCGACCAACACCCTCATGGCGGTGACCATGCAGACCATGACCGCCCGCGGCACCCACACACTGGCGGGCGCGATCCGGGCGGCATACCGCAGCGCCGTCTGCTTCGCGGCCTCCTGCGTGGTCGTCGTGTTCACCCACGGCAGCAGCGCCGCATGGCTGACCATCGCCCTCGTCTGGCTGGCGCACATCGTCCTGACCGGTGCCGAGCTCTTCCAGGCGGCGGCGGGCTGGGGATTCACCGCACTGCTGTCCGACCCCGCCCGCCGTGGCGAGTACCAGGGCGTCACCCAGGTCGGCCAGACCATCGGCACCGTGTGGGCGCCGGCCGTCTACACCTACCTCGCCATGAACTGGCACACGGCGGGTTGGCTGGCGATCGCCGCCATCGTCGTCCTCGCGGCCGTCGCCACCCCGCCGGTGGCCCGCGCCGCCGAACGCTCGCTCGGTGCGGCTGCCGAACCCTCGCCTGCGGCGGCGGTCGCCAGTCCCTCCTGAGTCCCGTGAATCAGATCCGCAGCGCCCGCGTCCTGACGTCGCGTCAGTTCCGGCGGCACGAGGGGCTGCCCATCCGGCGATGTGCGCCAGTAGGAGGAGACAAGTGAGCGGGACTTCCCCCAGGCTGCAGGAAGAGGCTTCGATTCCCTCCTTCGAGGCCCCGACCGACTCACCGCTGCCGTGGCTGCGGGACATGGCGGCGACCATCCGCGACCACCTGCTGGTCCACGGTGCGGTCCTCGTCCACGGACTGCCGATGGACGGACCGGACCGTCTGGCCGAGGCACGGGACGCGCTGGGTATCGGCGGCTTCACGCCCACCGAGGTGTTCAACCGCCGGAGGGACTTCGGGCGCGGCGTCATCTCGCCCATCAGTTGGCCGCTGGACCGGCACATCTGCCCGATCCAGGAGAACTCCTTCAGCAGGAGGTTCCCCCCGGTGGTGCTCACCGCGTGCATCACCCCTCCGGAGGGCGAGGGGCGGGCCCACCTCAGCGACGCCCGCCGGATAGCGGGCGGGCTACCCGCGCACCTCTCCGACCGCGTGCGGGAGGGCGGTTGGACCATGACCCGGGCCTTCCACGGTGGATTCGGCATCGCGTGGCCGGAGGCCTTCCCGGGGACGGACCGTGCCGGGCTTGAGGAGCTCCTGGAGGCGGAGGGGATCGAGTTCGACTGGCTCCCCAACGGCACGCTGCACACGGTGCGGCGCCTGCCCGGCGTCATCAGGCACCCGGTCACCGGGGAGGAGTGCTGGTTCAACCAGCTCTCCTTCCTCAACGCCGGCAGCCTGGATCCGAACGAACGCGCCTACATGACCAGGGCCTTCGGCCGGCACCTCCCGATGAACACCTTCTTCGGGGACGGATCACCGCTGTCGGAGGAGGACGTGGCGGCCATAGACCACGCCTACGACTCGGTGAAGACCGAGCTCTCGTGGCGCCGTGGCGACCTGCTGATCACCGACAACATCATCATGGCCCAGGGCCGATCGCAGGTGGCGGGTTCCCCTGAATTCCTGGTCGCCCTGGGCGAGAACTAGCCTTATCGAAGAGAGGGAAAGATGAGTACGCAGGCCAGCAAGGCAGAAGTTGTGGTGTCGCCGGGCGAGTTCTTCCAGATCGGGGAAACGCAGCGGATCAGGTCCGCCATCAGGCTCGAACTGACGGAGCACTCGTACCTCCCGAAGTCGGACGATCCGCGCGCCGACTGGGTTGCGAGCGTCGCGGTGCCTGCCTTCAAAACGCTTTCCCAGATGGGATTCCTTGCACCGCGGTTCTGCACGATCGGTACGGGTGCCGGTCTGGACGCCCTGGCGGCCGTGGAGATCCTGAAGGCACGCACCATCGGGTTCACCGACATCCACGACGACGTTCTCGAACACGCCCGGAGGAACATCCAGAGCAACCTCCTGGCGCAGGACGTCGAACTGGTCGGAGGCGTCGGCGACCTGCTCTCCCCGTTGGTCGGGACGTTGTCGGAGGTCGATGTGATCTACGAGAACCTTCCCAACATCCCGATGGCCGAGACCGACGATCTCGCCGACGGCCAGACGAGCTCGACCTTCATCCGGGAGCGCAGCGAGGAGATCCCCGGCTTCGCCGAGAAGAACCTCGTCACCCTGCACTACCTGGCTCTGCAGCAGGCGTACCCGGTCCTGCGGGTCGGTGGCCGCGTGCTGTCGTCGATCGGCGCACGCATTCCGATATCGGAGATCCTGGCTCTTTCCGGGGCCGCCGGTTACAACGGCAGCGTGCTGACCTACACCTGGAAGGTCCAGTCCGAGCCGCACGAGGTGGTGGGCGGATTCGCCCGGTGGGAGCGGGAGGGTCTCGGCCCGTTCCACTTCTACCCGGTGAGCGTCCTGCGGGAGGCGTTCGAAGGCCTGTCGCCGGCCGCCGCCGGTGCGCGGGCGCTGCAGATCGAGAGCGAGCTGGCGCCGTACGAGATCGCGGCGGTGGACGCCCTCGCCCTGGTCGAGAGCGGTGAAAAGGTCGGGCACACGGTGACGGTCCTCGATTCCGTCAAGGTTCCCGACCACGCACTCTGAGAGTGGCCTGAGGGCAGAATTCCATCCACGATCGTGAGGGGGAGCAGGTGTACGACGTGCGAAGTCAGCGGACGGTTGTCGCTGTCGTAGGTCTTGGTGTTGCCGGGTCGCTGGCAGCGGTGCATCTATGTGACGGGGTGTCGAATCATCCCCAGGGTGTGCCGATCGAACTGCTCCTCGTCGATCCGGGCCTTGACACCGGAGCGGTCGGGTCGGCTCCGGATTCGGGTCGGCACCAACTTGAAACACCTGCCGAGGACTTGAGTTGCTTCGACGGTGACTCCGAGCACTTCGCCCGCTGGCTGTGCCGGCGAGGTGAGTGTCCGTCTCGCGCCGACCTGCCTCCCACCTGGTACCGGTACCGGACCTACCTCGCGCACACCGTCGGCGAGTCGATAATCCAGGCCAACGGAATTGCGACGGTGCGGAGGATCAGGAGCCGGGTCGAAGAGTTCGGCACGACGGACGAGTCCGGGGTGGTGCTCTATCTGGACAGTGGTGAGGTCTGCCGGGTGGATTCCGTGGTGCTGGCGACCGGACCGAGGTACGCCTGGGTGAGGGCCGACGGCGATCGGTGGATGTCCCGACCCGTCGATGGTGCCACCCCGGACGCGGTGCCCTGCTGTGCCCGACCGGAGTCCCGTGACGGCGAGATGGACGTCGAGCCTCCTGTGTACTCCCTGTCGAACTGCCCTGATACCTGTTCCTCCGGGCCGGCGGACCAGGTGTCCCGGTTGCGCAGGGAGGCGGAAACCGTTGCTGTCGCGGTACTTGCGGGCAAAGCGCCGTGAAGGCGATCGGATAAACCAGGCGGACTTTCCGCTCGGCAAACCATTTCCCGGTAATGCGGCCCCGATATACGGTTGAGAAATGACGAACGAGAACTACGAAACGCCAATTCGGGCCGCGGTGATCGCGCCCGGAAGAATCTACGGCCCCGGTACTTCGCTGCTGATGTTCAACCGTGAGGCGGTGGCCCGACGCGGGGCGTTCATGTACCCGGTCGAATGGGAACTCGGTACCGGGGACCTCTTCGCCGACGACGTGGACGACATGATCACTGAGCGGGTGACCGCGGCGGTAAAGGCAGTCGCTTCGGCCGGTGCGAGCGAGACGGTGATCATCGCCAAGTCGCTCGGTACGCGGGCAGCCCCCGTGGCGGCCGAATTCAAGCTGCCCGCCATCTGGTTCACACCGTTCCTGGCCAGCGCGCCGGTCGCCGAAAAGACCATCGCGGCGCTGCGGCGGAGCACCGCACCCTTCCTGCTCGTCGGCGGGACGGCCGACGAGTTCTGGGACGGTGACCTCGCCCGGTCGCTCACTCCGCACGTGCTCGAGATCGAGAATGCCGATCACAGCATGTTCGTGCCCGGCCCCCTCAGGGACTCCGCCGCCGTGCTCGGAGAGGTGGCGACGGCGGTGGAGCGCTTCCTCGACGATGTCGTCTGGCCGAGCAGCCGGTAGCGCCGAAGGTCTGGCGAAGCGCCGGCCGGCGCCGTAGGGGAGCGCCGGCCCAGGCGGCACGGAAGACGCCCTGGCCGTGACCGGACCGCGAACACGCGCGGTCCGGCCACGGCCAGGGCGTCGACGTCCATCACGTGGAAACGCGCCGCGGTGCGGTCCTCCCAACCCGGCGGTTCCGTCGTCGGAGACTCAACCGGACGGCGTGACCGGGGAGTACATGCCCAGCCACTGTTCGGTGCCCCAGGCCTCGAAGCGCTCCACCTCGGTGAACCCCAGCTTCGCCGCGAGACGCATCGAGGCGGTGTTCGCGCTCTGGGTGGTGAGGACCACGGGCTCGCCGGGAAGGGCGGCGGCGAGCCAGCCGAGTGCAGCCGTGCACGCCTCGGCGGCGTACCCGAACCCCCACGCGTGGGGGAGGAGCAGGTAGCCGAGATCGGCCTTCCCCGCGGCGGCCGGGCGGCGGTGGCCGGTGGCCCTCCTGAGCAGGATCTGGCCGATCATCGCCCCGTCGAGGTCGACGACGAAGCTCCCGGGCCACTGCTCGGGCACCTCGGGCAGTTCGCGCTCGAGCTCGTCACGCGGCCGCGGGCCGCCGAGGTAGGTGTTCACGTCCGGCGAGGCGAGCAGCTCGATGAACGCCGCGCGGTCCCGGGCCTCGGGCCCACGGAGCGCCAGCCTCTCGGTCCTGATCGGCTCGGGCGGCCACACCACGGATTCCAGATGTTCCATTTCTGCACCCTAACAAGTAGTCATACCAGTGGAGTTGATGATTCCAGTGCGTCCGGGAGGGGACCGCTGCCGGCAGTCGGGTTCCGAGACCACAGGACCGGAACAGCCGCCCGGACATGCGGAAACGGCCCGCCCGCAAAGCCGGCGAGCCGTCAAGACCGGACCCGACGCCAAGGCCGGCCGGCTCCGGGTGTCGCCCTGATCCGAAGCCGACCCAATGCGGAGCCGACCCGATCCGGAGCGGCGAAGCTACAGGTTCATCCCCTGCAGGACCCTCAGCAGACTGTCGACCTGGTACTCGTTGAAGACGGCGGAACCGTTGACGTGCGGCAGCGGGGTCTCCGGGACGGGGACCTCCAGGAAGGCGCAGAGCGGCTCCCAGCCGTCCTTCGGGGACCACTCCAGAAGTCGGTCGGCCGGGATGTGCGCGCGGACCTCCTCGATGTGCCGCTGCATTCCCGCGGCCACCGTGTCCTCGTCGAAGACCTCCGGGTCGGGGCCGAACAGCTCGGCCCGGGCGTACATGCCCCGCAGCATCCGGGCGTTCCGGCGCATCTCGGGATCGGCGGCCTCCACGGCCGCTGCCAGGTGGCGGGCCACCGTGTCGCCGTACGTGAGGCCCCAGATGGTGTCCCGGATGCTGCGGGCCCACGAGTGGCCGTCCCGCACGCTGAGCAGGACCTTCGCGTCCGGGTAGGCCTCGGCCAGTTCCCGGTAGTAGAACGCTGCCGGGTAGTCGACCGCTGCCGAGTACCCGGCGAATATCGCCGCCCAGTCGGGGTTGCCCTCGTACGCGGCCATCCACTGGTTCCGATCGGCGGAGACCGAGTTCATGTGATAGCAGGGGCCGTATCCCAGCATTTCAAGCGCGATCTTCTGAGTCAGTGTCGCCGTGCGCGGCAGGCCTGCCCCGATCAGTTTCATGTGACCTACTTTACGTTCAGGGTGAGAATTAAGGCGATGATCTACCCCTGCCCTCCGGGCCCGGCTTCAGCCGGCGGCTGGAGGTGGCAATGTCAGGCATAATAGGCGGCGCACATGAATATGCATACTGACAGGTGCCAGTATCGAAGTGCCGCCCAGGTGGCGCCCGTAGGCGGATTCGCGGTGCCGGCATGATCCTGACTGTTGTCAGTACATGCGAATCGCGCCGATCGGTAGCTTCCGTTCCAAGAATTCCGATGCGGGTCTACGTTATGGGGAGAGATGTCAGAGCGTACTGAAATCCTGACCAAGATCTGGCGACAGGTCCTCGGCAGGCCGGACCTCGACGAGAACTCCGATCTCCTCGACAATGACGGGACGTCGTTGCACATGCTGCAGATCGTCGGCGAGGTCCACCGGACCCTCGGCGTCGATGTGAAGCTGCGTGAGGTGTTCACCCACACCTCGCCGCGAAGCCTCTCGGACTTCCTTGAGGGCAAGCCGGGGCGCGAATCGGCCGACTCGCATGACATCAGTGCCTGAGGCATGCAGGCGCCGCGCATCCCTGGGTCGACGGTGACACCGCCCCCGGGCAAGAACTCCCTCGGGCCGACTTCGCTCTCCGAAAAGGCGAGGCTGACCGGGGAGTTCGCCGACTGGAACAATCTGGTGCACCGGGCGGTGTGGATAACCGGGGAACTGGACGCAGCCGCGGTTCGCGAGGCATGGCGGCGAGTCTGCCGGCGCCACGACGTCCTGCGCAGGACGTACGTCTCGGCGGACGAGGCGTGCACGCACGCCGACGTCCTGGGCGAGGTGGAGTTCCACACCGCGGAGACGGACGAGGACGCGATCGAGCTGATGCGCCGCTTCCTCGGGACCCCCTTCAGCCTGGACGGCCCGGGATTCGCACGCATCGCCATCGTGCAGCGCGGCGAGCGGAGGCATCTCTTCGGGATCGCGATGGATCACATCATCACCGACCTGATCTCGTGGCTCCGTATCAAGGCGGATTTCAGGGAGTTCTACGACCGCGCCCTGGCCGGCGGTGCCGGCGAGGACGGCTACCTCGCTGAGGCGGGCAGCTACCAGAATTTCGCCTCGGAGCAGCGCCGGCTGTTCTCCAGTGCGTGGGGAGAGGAGCGCAAGGCGTTCTGGAGCTCCTACACCCGGGAGTTCGGCGCCTTTCCGCCTCGCTTCCTGGCCGATGCGGAGCACACCGGCGGGTACCGGCACCGGGTGGTCACCAGAGATCTTCCGGCGGACGCCAGGGCCAGGGTGCACGCGCTCGCGCGGCAGGCCCGGGTGACACCTTTCGCGGTGGTCTCCTCGGGCGTGCTCGCGGGTGTGCGGGAGGTGGCCGGCGATCCGACGGCAGGGATCTCCGTCGCCCACCACGGTCGCGGGCTGCCAGGGACCTCGCAGACCGCGGGGCTGTTCGTCCAAACCGTGCCACTGCACCTCGGACGCCGGTCCGCGAGTCCGCTCGAAACGATCCGGCAGGTGTCCGACCGGACCCATGACGTCTTCGAGTACGCCCTTCCGCTCACCGTTGCGGGAACGTCGTGGAACGAGACGCTGACGGCGGCCGACCAGGAGGCCGCAGGACTCTACGTCGAACTGAACGAGTACCCGAGGTCCACGTACTACACCCCGCTGTTCACCGGTACCGGGGCGGAGTACGTCGAACTGAGCCTGCCCGGCGACAAGATCTGGACCGAGACCGTGGCCGTCTCATGGAACCTGTACGAAACAGGGCCGCAGCTCGTCGCGGACTACAACGCGAACCATCTCCCGGGCGCGGCGGTGGAGGAGCTCCTCGCGGCCGCCGAGAGCTTCGTGCTCTCGGCGACCAGGATTTAGCCGCAATACCAATACCAACACCTTGATATCTCCCGAACCTCGGCTCGGAAGTCCTAACCTCGGAAGTCCTGGCACGTAACAGGACCGGGGTCTGACGCGATAAGGCTACGGTGTCCGACATGGCGGATCAATCTACTGATGCGGCGATTGACGTGACGATGCGGGGGCGGCGGCCGGGGCCGGCGCTTATCGACAACAATGACGGCGAAATATCGGTGACCTTGCCCGAGGCCCACCCCGGGTACGGCGATCAGCGGTACATCGAGCGCCGCGAGTGGATCGCCGCCACGGCGATCCACGCCCGGCCGGGGGACCAGGCTTCGCACATCGTGTACTCGGACGACGACCGTCGGGTCTGGCGGCTGGTGACCGAGGAGCTGCACGACCTCCATCAGCGCCACGCGAGTTCGGTGTACCTGGAATCACTGAGCACGCTCGGTCTTCCGTCGCACCGGCCACCGCAACTTCGCGACGTTTCGGACACGATCGAGAAGGCGACCGGGTTCCGTATGACGCCGGTCGCCGGGAGCGTCTCGGCCAGGGTCTTCTACGAGAGTCTCGCCGACCGGAGCTTCCGGTCCACCCAGTACATTCGCCATGTCTCACGGCCCGGATTCTCTCCGGAACCGGACATGATCCATGAGGTCGTCGGACACGGCCCGCACCTGGTGAACGAGCGCTGGGCGCAGCTGTACCAGCTCGCCGGAGACGCCGTGCGGCGCCTGCAGAACTCCGAGGTCGTCGAGCTCGTCTCGCGGATCTTCTGGTTCGGCGTGGAGTGCGGGCTGGTGCGGGAAGGCGGCGAGGTCAAGGTGTGGGGGGCGAGTCTCCTGTCCTCCGTCAGGGAGCTCCGGCAGTTCCAGAACACCGACATCAGGCCGCTGGACCTGGCTGCCATGGCGAATCAGGACTACGATTCGCACGCCCATCAGCCGGTGCTCTTCGTGGCGGAGTCACACGCCCGCCTGGAGGATTTCCTCGGCGAGTTTTTCACGACGGTCGAAGACGATTCGACGTACGCGGTCAAATTCTGAGGGTGGGATCTTTTTCATGAAGGCTGTCATTCGGAACTCCGAGTGCACCGAGCTCGGCGACGTCCCTGAGCCGCTGCGACCGTCCGGTTGGGTCAGGCTCCGAGTGCTGCTGGCGGCGATCTGTCGCACGGACGTCCAGGCGGCAACCGGGCTCCTTCCGCTGGGGGGTACGAGGGTCCTCGGCCACGAGGTGGTCGGGGAGGTGGTCGAATCCGACCCGACGAGCAGCCACCGGCCCGGTGACCGCGTGGCGGTGGCGCTGCCGCTGATCCCGTGCGGCGACTGCAAGGCGTGCGCGGACGGCAACCGCTGTGCTCACCGGCTCATGCTCGGCGTCGACATCGACGGTGCGTTCGCCGAGCAGGTGGTCGTGCCCGAGGCGAGCCTGTGCGCCGTGCCGGCGGACCTGCCGTTGGCGCGGGCCGCCTGCGTGGAGCCGATCGCCGCGATGTCCGCGGTGCTCGGGGCCCCGATCCGGCCCGAGGAGCGGGGACTGGTGCTGGGTTCGGGGCGGATCTCCGACCTCACGACCCGGGTCCTTCGCGCCCGCGGCTTCTCCGACGTCGAGATGGCCCCGGCCCTGGACCCGGGCCTCGGCCTCGCGGGTGACGAAGTCACCTACGGGTACTACGACTTCGTGATCGAGGCGGCCGGCACCGACGAGGCGCTCGACCTGGCGCTTCGGTCGGTCCGGCCGGGCGGAGTGGTCGTGTTGAAGAGCCGCCCGGCAGTGCCGCTCACGCTGGACGTGACCAGGGCCGTCCGCAACGACGTGACACTGGCCGCCGTCTCCTACAACGTGCTGGACGACGTCGTGCGGCTGGCCGGCGAACTCGAGATGGACGACCTCCTGGGCCCGGTCTACCCGCTGGAGAGGTTCGACGAGGCGCTGGCCGCCAGCCTGGACCAGCCGCTGGGGTCCAAGATCTTCCTTGCTCCGGACAGGGCCCTTTAGGCCGGACAGGACCTGGCACCCGTCAGGTCCGCAGAGTTCCGGCACCGAGGAGTTGCAGTGGGTTTCGCCGATCGATTGAAGCGCGATCTCGTCGGAGACGGGAATGCGCGGTTCGTCTATCTCAACAATTTCGAAGTGGAACGCAGTTGGGCCGCAGGTGAACCCAAGCTGCCGGGGGCGGGCATCGCCTTCGCCACGGCGACGGTCAACCGCATGGAGGAGATGGGCGTACTGCTCGCCGAGGCCTCCGACATCGTGCTGCTGAAGTCACCGATGGACCGCGACTACGCCGCATACCTGCGGGCGGTCGAAGCCTCGGCGAGTGAGGTGGTCGCGGTCGAGCGGTCGCTGCCGACGCGTACCGTCACGGAGGACGCGCTGGAGTCGCCCGAGACGCTGGATCTCCTGTGCGGGCTGGCGGACGGCCGCACCTACCTGATGCCGATGGGGGTCTCCGCAGCCGAGGAACGGCTCTCCGAAGCCGTCGGCCTGCCACTGGCCGGCCCGTCGGCCGAGGTCTGCAAGCGGGTGAACGGCAAGATCTACAGCCGTCGCCTCGCCGACTCGCTCGGGCTGGCCGCCGTGCCGGGGCAGGTGTGCGAGCGGGTGGCCGACCTGGCCGGGGCCGTCCACACACAGATCGCCCGCGGCGGCCGGGCGGTCGTGAAGGAGTCGCTCGGCGTCTCCGGGCGCGGCATGGTGGTGCTGCCGGACCAGGCGGCCGCGGACCGGCTGCTCCGGCTGATCGGCCGTCGCGGCGGGCAGGCCCGGGCGGACATGGTGGTCGAGTCCTGGATCGAGGACGCCGGTGATCTCAACTACCAGTTCCTGGTGAGCCGTTCCGGAGAGGTCCGGTTCGAGGCGGTCAAGGAGGCGGTCCTGCACAACAACGTGCACCAGGGGCACCGCTTCCCGGTGCCGCTCTCCGCGGAGCACCTCGCCACGCTGCACGAGTCGGCTCGGCTGATCGGCCGCGCGCTGTATGCGGACGGGTACTACGGGATGGTCGGCGTGGACGCCATGATCGGCCCGGACGGGACGTTGTACCCGTGCCTGGAGATCAACGCCCGGTTCAACATGTCGACGTACCAGAGCCGGATCGCGGAGCGGTTCGTCCCCGACGGACGGCACGCCATCGCCACGACCTTCAACCTGAGGCTGTCGAGGGCGCACTCCTTCGCGGAGGTGGCCGAGGCCCTCGGCCGCTCCATGTTCAACGGTACCGACGTTCCGGGCGTGCTGATCAACAACTTCGCCACCCTGAACGCCGGGATCGGCTCCGGGGCCGGACCGTTCCACGGGCGTGTCTACGGCATTTGCATCGCCGCCGACGCGGACTCGGCGCTCGCCCTGCGGGGCCGGGCCGAGGAGCGTCTGCGCACCCTGGTGGAGAGTGGGAGCTCATGAGGATCCAAGGCATCGCCTACACCGAGCTGGCGGAGCGCTTCGGTACGCCGCTCTACGTGTACGACGGTGATGTGCTGCTGCGGCGCCTGTCGGAGTTGTCGGAGGCGCTGCATCCCGCGCTCGACATCTTCTTCTCGCTGAAGTCGAACCCGAACGTCAGCGTGTTCGGCACCCTGAGGGAGGGCGGAGCGCACGCGGAGGTGTCCTCGCTGCTGGAGCTGCGCACCGCGCTGCTGGCCGGCGCCCGTCCGCAGGACATCATCTTCCTCGGACCGGGCAAGAGCGACCAGGAGCTGGACGCCTGCCTGCGGGCCGGGATCTACGCCATCGTCGCCGAGTCGTTCGACGAGGTGGACCGGATCGAGCACCTCGCCACCGAGCTGGGTGTCCGGCAGCGCGTCCTGCTGCGGATCAACCCGGCGTTCCTGGTCAGCGGATCCCGCCTGACCATGGGCGGCAAGCCGCGGCAGTTCGGCATCGACGAGGCCCAGGTGCTCGCCGCCGGAGACCTCACATCGCGCTACCGGCATGTCGAACTGGGCGGTATCCACGTCTACATGGGCACCCGGATCCTCGAAGCCGAGGTGATCGGCAAGAACACCCGCCATGTGCTGGAGCTGGCCGACCGGGTGGCGGCGGCCACCGGAATCCCCCTGGAGGCGGTCGACATCGGCGGCGGACTGGGGGTCGCCTACTTCGAGGGGGAGGCGGACCTCGACCCGGCCTCGCTGGCCAGGGAGATCAACCCGCTGATCGAGGAGTTCACGCAGAGCCACCCGGACACCCGGCTGCTGATGGAGTCGGGCCGCTATCTGACCGCCCCGGCCGGCGTCTACGTCGTGTCGGTGCGTTACGTGAAGGAGTCGATGGGGGAGCTGTTCGCCGTCGCGGACGGCGGCACCAACCACCACATGGCCGCGGTCGGCATCGGCTCGTTCGCCAAGCGCAACTTCCCGGTGCGACTGCTCAACCGCGGTTCCGGCGACGACGAGCTGCAGAGCTGGAACGTCACCGGCCCGCTCTGCACGCCCAACGACACCCTGCTCAAGCGTGCCGCGTTGCCGCCGCTGCGGGTGGGTGACCTCCTGGGCGTCACCCGCTCGGGTGCCTACGGCCCCACGGCCTCACCCGGCCTCTTCCTGGGCCACGGCTTTCCCGCGGAGGTCCTCGTCCGGGACGGCGAGGCGCACCTCGTGCGGAGTCGTGATCTGCCCGATGACATGTTGCGTCAACAACACCTGTACAGCCGGGTCGCACCGTCGGCCGGAACAAGAAATGAGGTCTCGTGAACCGCGAGCAGATCGTCGAGCACGTCCGCGTCGCGCTCTCCAACGTACTCGACCGGGAGATCGCGCAGTTGACCGAGGACGTCCGCCTTGTCGAGGACCTCTCCCTGGACTCCACCAGTGTCATCGAGCTGCTGATGGCCCTCGAGGACACCATCGGCGTGGAGCTGGACGTGGAGGACCTGCAACCCGAGGTGTTCCAGTCGGTCGGGAGCCTGGCCGACTACCTGGGGAAAGGGGTCTCGGGCGTGGCTGCCTGAAGCCGCCGGAGGCCGTTGGATGACCGTGACCGAAACCGCCGCACCGGCGCTCTCCCGGATGCGCGTCGCCAGGGGGAGGGGGCCGGCATGAGGATCGGCGTCGACCTGCTTGCCATCGAGAGGTTCGCCCGGATCGCCCGGCACGACCGCTACCGCTCACTGGTGTTCACCGAGGCGGAGCTCGCCCAGGCCGCCACCCTGGGGCCGGAACGCAGCGTGGAGCGCCTGGCCGGCCGCTTCTGTGTCAAGGAGGCGACCTGCAAGGTCCTCGGGCGCGGGTTCTGGCAGGGGATCCGCTGGCGGGACATCGAGGTGCTCGGCGATCCGTGGGGCAGACCCGTCGTCACGCTGAGCGGCGGCGCCCGGAAGGCCGCCGCCGAACTCGGCCTGGCCGAGGTGGTGGTGACTCTCACGCACCAGGTCGGCCTCGTGGTGGCGGTGGCGGTGGCGTTGGTCGACGACCGAGCAGGAAGCGGATGACGGTCCCGCGGGCCGTGGGCACCGTCCGCCGGCCTGCTCGACCGGTGTCCAGCCGTCCTTCACCCCAGGGGAGTCCTCAGTGACCGATCGCAGCCTGATGTCCAGCATTGATCAGAAGGAGTTCATCGAAAGCCATCTGGCGGGGAACGAGCCGCTCGTCGCACGGGACTGCTTTCCGCGGACGGGGCCGCTGGCTTCGCCGTGGAAGCTGGACCTGCTGGCGCAGCGGTTCGGCTCCTGCCGTGTCCCTGTCTTCGACGACCTGTTTGAAATGCAGCGCACGGTCGGGTTCGGCGACTACGTGTCCATGGTGGAAGGCGGGCGGTCCGGCGACGAGCCCGTCCCTTACGTGCGCTGGTATGCCAGGCAGCGCCATTTCCAGATGATCTGCGCTGATGGGGCATTCGCGGAGCTGGCGGGGAGCTGGGCGGCCCCTTCCTGGCTGCCTTCGGCGAACTACGTGTTTCCGCCCATCGAGGAGGATGCGGATCCGGTGAGGGACGGTTTCCCCGCCAAGGGCATCTTCGTCTGCGCCGCAGGCGGGCGCACCCGCCTGCACGTGGATCCATGGGCGAGCGATGCCGTCCTGTGCCAGGTCACCGGGGAGAAGCGCCTTGTCCTGTATCCCCCGGACGCGGCGGAGTTCCTGTCGGACGGGGAGGCCGTGGTCGACCTGGACCACCCGGATGACGTGCGGTTCCCCGCTTGGCGGGCGGTCCGTCCCGTCATGGATGTCACGCTTTCTCCGGGGGATGCCATCTTCATCCCCGCCGGATGGTTCCATGCGGCCGTCGCCCTCACACCCAGCGTTTCCATCACCTGGAACTTCGTGCACGAGGTGAATGCCGACCGGTTTGCCGCCTATCTCGAATCCGGTGGTTCGACCGACCCGACCGTGAGGTACTTTCGCGCGTCCTGAGGCCGGCGATCTGAGGCCGGCGTCCCGCAGTTCAGTCGACCGGCTGATCCGCAGTCCCGTCCGGGGCTGCGGCGCCGGCGATTCTCCATGCTCCGATGTGTAGCGGCGCGAAGCGCGGGGGAGCGGCCGTCGCGCATCCGTTGCGGCGGCCGCGGGTGGAGTCGTCGCCGTCGGCGGGACGGCGGACCGATGGCGGTCGGTGGCCGGGTCCGTGTGGTGGGTGGCCGGGTGGCCGGGCCCGGAGCGGCGTCGGCTCCACTCGCGGTCCGCCCGTATGCCCGCGGACTGGAGGCTTGGAGGCAGTGGCCGAGATCGTCTGCTGACGGAGGATCAGTCCGGAATCCCGTTGACGATGTTCAAGGGTAAACACTAGTGTAATTTCACATGGCATATGTCACGTGGCTGTCAGGCCGGGTGGTCATCGTGCACGCAGGGGGGGGCGAACAGCATGTGCAGGGAACGTGCCGCACGCGTCGTCGGAGCGGATCCAGCGGCGGTGGTGGAGGCCTTCGGGCTGGTCGGGGCGGCTGCCGGGGGACCGTCACGGGGCTGCCCGAATCGACGGCCCGGAGGAACCGGCCGTGGTGACACCGGGGCATCGGACTGACCCGCGGTACGCCGACGAATCACCCCCGCCAGCCGATCTTCCTGCTGCCGACGCCGCATGGCACGCCATCCGCCGGCGCCGCCGCGCCGATGCCGGAGTTCCTCCGCGCACGCCCGGCCCCCGCAGCAGTCCCACCCGAGAGGAGCTTCCGGTTTCCCATGGCACGTGACAACCAGACCGCCGGTCAGGGCGGTTCCACCGTGTCCGTCGATCTCGTCCCGAGCCTGAGCCCGGTGGACGCCGGCCAGTTCGACGGGCTCGACGGCTCGGCAGGCGCGGCCGGGTGCTACCACCGAATGGTGCAACGCGAGTCCGACGGCCGCTGGAGAACGCAGTACGCCCGGGCGACCGACGGGGAGCGGCTCCTGGCGGTGCTTCCGCTGTACACGCCCCGCGGCAGCTTCTGGGCGAACCCCGCCTACGATCCGGCCAGGTGGCCCCTCCCGGCGGGCGCCACGGACGGCGACGGAACGGACCCCGGTTCGTATCTGCTGGTCGGCGGCAATGCGGAGCTTCGCTCGGCCACCTACGTCAGCGGCGGCCTGCGGGACGGTCCCTCCTTCGAGCGGCTGCTCACGGCCGCGGCCCGCGCGGCCGCGGCCGACGACCGCGGCATGCTCTTCCCCTACGTGTACCGGGAGTTGAGGGATCTCCTCGACACCTCGTCGGGAGGCCGCATCGTCTGGGCGCCGCTGGGACAGGAGGCGCACTTCGTGGATGCCCTGGCGGACGACGGCGAGCAGCGCTACGGATCGCGGGTCAGGCGGGTCCTGCGCCGCGACCGGAACCTGATGGAGCAGCAGCGGGTGGCCACTGCGGTGCACTCCTGGCCGGAGGTCGCGGACACGGCGGCCGAGGTGATCGCCCGGCACAACACCGGCAAGGGAATCCCCGACCACCCGGAGTTCGTCCGCATGCGCTACGCCGAGTGGCTCGACTGCGAGTCGGTCGAGCTCGTCGTCTTCACCGCTCGCGCCGGCGGCGTGGAGGGCGTGGCCACCGCGCTGAGGTGGCGGGACCAACTGGACGTCCACGAGATCGCGTTGACCGGGGAGGAGAGCCCTGACAGGCTCGCCGCCTACGTGAGTCTCCTGTTCCACCAGCCGGTCCGGTTCGGGCGGACCCACGGGCTGAGGCATCTCCGGGGCGGACTGAAGGCGGCGACGGCCAAAGGCATGCGCGGCGCCGCCTTCAAGGAACTCCACGGCGGGATTCTGAGCGCCTCCGCCACGAGGGAGCTCGCGAGCAGGGTGTAGGCCGGCTCCGGCCATTCCCGCCGGGCGCGCGACGCCGGGCCGGAGCCGTTGCAGAGGTGGGAAACGCCGGCGCTACGACAGCAGCGTCATGACGGTTGATCAGGTCTGTCATCGGCAGGCCGTCGCGGGGGATGCGACGGAGGACCGATGCCGGGTCGACCTTTGAACTCCCGTGAGGGATCCAGGACGAGGAAGGTGTTCTTCATGCAGGCTGGGATTGAAACCGATGTAGAGGTGATCGTGACCTGGCGGAAGAAGGGCCGCCACCCCGGTGACCCCGGAGTCACGGAGCGCAGCAGCCTGAAGGGCGGCGATCGACTGGACTTCGGCATTTCGAAATTCAGCGGCAGACTGCAGCCCGATGCCAAGCCCAGTATCGGCGCGTTCGAGGTCTGCGGCCATCACCTCCTGTTCTCGAACCTCACCGCCGGCACCACCTTCGCCATCGAGAACCTGGAAGGCGGAACGGAGCTGGTCAAGGCGCGCCCCCGCCAGCTGGGCATGGTGATCCCGTTCGAGATCTCGCGCATTCTGATCCCCTCGGGTACCAACATCAGCGAGCTCACCGTCTTCGCGCCCCCGCCGGTCCTGCTCGGGTCCGACCAGGCCGCCGCGTACGCCGAGTCCGCGATCTCCAATCTGGACATGGCGAGCAAGTACTTCGCCGTTCTCGTCGCGCTGTGCGAGCCGCGTCTGCGCGGTTCCTCCATGGCGGCGGTGCCCTCCGCCCAGGAGGTGGTCAAACGGTTGAAGGGCACCAGGCAGTTCAGGGATGCGAACCGCAGCAGCATCAACTACCACATCGACTACCTGACGGACCGCAAGCTCCCGGTCGGCCAGTGGGCCAAGTACGTGGACGAGGGCCGCATGCACTCCAAACGCGAGGCCCTGGTGGCGTTCGCGCTCCGGTTCGACCTGGTCCGAGAGGAGCACCTCGGTCTGCTCCCCGACCTCAAGTACTCCAGTGCGCCGCGTTCCTGAGGCGATGACCTCCTGCCGCGCGGCGGCCCCGTCGCCGACAGGTGCGCTGCACGCCGACCGGGCGCGGGTCCACGAAGGTTCTCCACTCCGGACGGGATGGACTCATGAAGCCTGCACTTCTGAAGGTCGGGACCTGGAACATCGGGGGCGGAATCCTCGGCAGATCCCATCAGCGGGGCGTGGACCCGTCGCTCGACTACTTCGCGTCGGTCCTGGAGGCGGGCCGGCCCGATGTGGTCTGCCTGCAGGAGTCCCACGACTACCACGGGCGCCGGGCGAGCCAGACGGAATGGCTGGCGGGACGTCTGGGGTATCCGTACTTCGCCTCGTTCCCGACGAGCAGGTCCCACATGGTGGAGGACGCCTCCCTGGCGCTCGGGATCGTCTCCCGGTTCCCGATCCGGGGCGCTGTGTACAGGCGGTTCCCCAACCCCGGGCTTCAGGTGGTCGGCCCGAACGGTGACGACTGGACGCTGCACGACAAGGGTTATGTCGTCGGGCAGTTGGAGCTGGGCGGCGGGCTTCTCGGACTGGTCAACGGGCACTGCTATCCGCTGCACCACTTCGGCGTGAGCCCGACCGAACCGATGTTCGCGCGGATGTGGGACATGCTGACGGCCGACCTGCTGGCCGCCGGCGAGGCCGGCCCGGCCGTCGCCGCCGTCGACCTGAACCACGCACGGGTGGGAGACCTGCTGGCCGAAGTCCTGCGGCCCGGTCGGTATTTCAGCGCATTCGAAGGAACCCCCACCACACCCCAGGGCGTACAGAAGGACCACATTCTCTACGGGCATTCGATCCGGCTGCTCACCACGACGGTGGCGGCCACCAGATCCGACCACTCGTATTGCCAGGCGAGCTTTTCCGGTGTGACCGGGTCGGTGGCGAAGAACACCGCGCCAAAACTAGCATGATCGATTCAATCAGGTCAGACCCTACCGTCCTGTTACCTGTTGGGACTTCGGGGAGCCGGGGTTCAGGCAGACTGGGTTTGAGTTGCAACGGGAACGAGTGCGCCAGGTTCTTCCCGGTCACGGGACGGCCTACCCGTACGCATACCGCGGAGCGCACCGTGCGCGGATCCCGGGTGTCGGCGCCACCCGGTCCGCACGGCAATTCCCAGCCTTCCTGAACGGGAACCCGAAGTCCCGACGACCCGTCCCCTGGAGTGTTCAGACATGCAGAATTCCACTTCAACGAGTTCGCTGTGGCGGCCTTGGACGTCGATCGCCCAACAGGCCAACTCCCTGCGGATCGTCGAGGCGAAAGGCAACCGCGTCCGCGACGCGGAGGGCAGGTGGTACCTCGACGGCATCTCCGGTGTCCTGAACGCGTCCTGCGGGCACGGGCATCCACGGCTGATCGAGGCCGCGACCCGGCAGTTCCAGCAACTCGTCCACTACGACCCCATGGTGTCGAGCCATGACCCCGCCGAGACGCTGACCGCGCGGCTGGCGGACCTCCTGCCGGGCGAGCTGAACGAGACCGTCCTGCTCAACAGCGGTTCGGAGGCCACCGAGGCGGCCCTCAGGATCGCGCTGCAGTACTGGCGCAACAACGGCGAGAACCGCAACCGGGTCATCACCTTCGAGGCGGCCTACCACGGCACCACCTACCTGGCCCAGCAGCTCTCGGGGCTGCCGTTCACGGTGAGCGAGTGGGCCCCGCCCTTCCCGATCGACCACGTCTCCCTGCCCGCGTCGCCGCGCGAGATACGCACCGAAGCGGGCGCCGAAGCGCTGATCGGGCTGTTCGCCAAGGCACTTGAGGCCGGCCCGCCCGCCGCGGCGGTCATGGTCGAACCGCTGCTGGGCCTCGGCGGCTGCGTCGTGCTCCCGACCGGATTCCTCGCCGGACTAAGGGAGTTGTGCGACCGGCACGGAGCGCTGCTCATCCTCGACGAGGTGTTCTGCGGATTCGGCCGCACCGGGCGGATGTTCGGCTTCGACCACGACGGGATCACGCCGGACATCGTCACCATGAGCAAGGGCATCAGCGGCGGCTACCTCCCGCTGGCCGCCGTGACGGTCACCTCGTCGATCAAGGAGACCTTCGTCCGGGAGCCGGTCGCCCAGGGGCTCCGCTACGGGCACACGACGGGCGGCCACGCCGTCGCGGCCGCCGTCGGGAACGCCGTGCTCGACGTGATGGCGGACGAGCGGCTGGTGGAGAACTCGGCGGCCCAGGGCGCAACGCTGCTGGAGGGGCTGCGGAAGCTCGAGTCGAGCCCGCTGATCGCCGACGTCCGCGGACTCGGGTTGGTGATCGCCATCGAGGCCGATGCCCCGGAGTCCGCCGCCGCCATCGCGGAGGCCGCGGCCCGCGCCGGGGTGATGACGCGTCACGAGCGCGGCGTGATCCGGATCGCACCGCCGTTGACGCTCACCGACGACGACACGGCGGAGATCCTCCAGAAGATCGCGGCCGCCGTCGAGGCGGCGGCCGCAGCACACCGTTGAGCCGAAGGCTATGCCTTCCCGTACCCATCGATCCATCGGATCACCAGTATCCGCAAAGGGGGAAGAGGCCATGATGCGGGCTTCGTCAGAGGCGACCCTGCAAGAAGTGAAGGACCAGCTGGAACGGGTCGTGGACAGTGGAGGCGGCACGACCTTCCAAGGGTCGGAGTCGGTCGTCCGCCGTCTCTCAGAGCCCGGCGAACTGCGGGCTCTGATCGGCCGGATCATCGCTGATGAGGCCGCCCTTGCCGACATGGCCGCCCGCTCCTACTACCATGCGAACAACTTCCTGAAGGTCGTCCTGCTGGCCGGCGACAAGAACCCCTGGAAGCTGCGCCTGCACCTGTGGCATCCACAACCGGACGCCTCGGGGACCATCACGGAGGACATCCACTCGCATCGTTGGGACTTCACGACCGCGCTCGTGGTCGGCGAGTACTTCGCCCAGGAGTTCAAGATCGGCCCCGGCACCGACTACCACCACTACCGGTACCTGCCGATCGGGCAAGGGAAGACCTTCTCCCTGGAGGCGCAGGGCAAGGAGCAGTTGTACGCCGCGTTCGAGGCGGTCCTGCCGGCAGGAACGATCTACCACATCAACCACGAGGTTCTGCACTGCATCTCGCGATCCGCCGGTAAGGCCGCAGCGTCACTCGTCCTGCAACAGCCCGCGGTGGAGGACTTCACGAACGTCTACCGGACCTCGCCGGTCGGCGCGCAGGCCAAGACCGAGATCGAGGTGCAGCGGCCGACCGTCGGCCAGCTGCGGGACGAGCTGACGCTCTTCCTGACCTGGATCGCCTGACCTGGACCGCCTGGGCCGGATCGCCTGGCCTGGACCGGCTGGTCTGGACCGGCTGGCCTGGACCGGCTGGTCTCGGCCGGCTTTCGCGCCACGGCCGAACGCCCTTCGCCCACCCTGAGAACCGGCACGGAGAGTGTGCAGATGCAGCAGTCCCGCGAGATGTCCTCCCCTGAGTACGAGCGGGCTCCGGTGGAGCGGCTCGGCCGGCCGCCCGGCGCCGAGACAGCCCGATTGTTCAGAACCGCCGCACAGCGCCGGGGCCTGGCCGGGAACGACCTGGCCCTGGCCCGTGCGGCGCGGGAGGAGATCAAGCAGCGCGCACGCAGGATTTCCGAACTGGTCGACAAGGTCGAGGGACTCCCGCTGACCGCGGAGGAGTGCTCCGTTCTGCGGCCGCCCTTCGGCCGCGCCACCCACCTGCCCAGTCCCGATCGCCCGTATGTACACCTGGCCGTCCATACGGGACAGGGCGGCGTGAGCGTCACGCCGGTCTGGGCGACGGCGGACGGCGGGAACGTGGTCATCAGCACGGTGGAGAACAGGATCAAGGCAAGGGCGACGGCTCTCGATCCGATGGTCGCGCTGTCCGTTCCGGCCGGCGTCGGGAGCCAGATCTGCTTCGAGGTGGGCGGCTTCGTCAAGCAGTCGCCGGACGGGGAGCGCTCGTTGATCCGCACCCTGGCCGGCCTGTACAGCAAGCCGAAGGTCGGCGAGCAGTCGGACGGGAACTACACCAGCTGGGACCAGCGGGAACGGAACGAGCGGCTTCGGCTGGAGGTGCTGGCCTACCGGGTGCGCAACGAACTCGGCGACGATCCGGTGTCCCGGTCCGCTCCCTACGTCCGGGCGCTGGCACCGAGGTTCAGCGACGACGACCCGGATCGAGCGCCCCGGCGAGGCCCGCACGACGCGTTCTGGGGACCGGACGGGGACTACGGCGACGACGAGCCGGAACTGCGCGGGGCCCGGGACGAGTTGGCGATCCTTGGTGTGGTGAGCCAGGGGAAGGGGGACAAGTACCGCTCGCTGAGTCCCACTTACGGACACCTCGCCTGCTTCGACCGCCAGGGCCTCCTGCGCTGCCGCCAGATCGGATTCGAGGTGATCGACATCGAGGGGGAGGCCCGAATCGCGTTCCTCGCCCGGAGGGGCGACTCCGACCTGCTGCGGAGGACCCCTGCGGTGGCCCTGTCCGTCGCCAGGTACGACAGCGGGAGCGTCTGGCTGCAGTCCCAGGGAGTGCCTCGGCTGCACGACGATCCGGACCTGGTCCAGGAGGCGATCCGGCGCCTGGAGAGCCGGTACAACCGGGTCCACCACCGACTGGCACTCGACCTGGGCTCGCCCGAGCGCACCGCTGAGGGCCACGTGCTGGTGACCCTCTCCCACCAGAGGCTCAGCAGCCGGTACCGGGAGACGGAGCGGTCGCTGCGCTCCGCCGGCGGGCACGTGAAGTGAGGCGGCACGAGGTCGCCGGCGTCGCCCGGTCTACTGCACCGGGTCGCCGAGGTAGCCGGGAAAGCGGCCTTCGGGGTCGCGGGCGGCGCGGACCTGCTGGAACCTCGACCAGGCCGCGTCGGACATGGCGCGGTCGGGTCGGACGGTGAAGTCGCTGTCGCCCAGGTAACAGCCGGCCGAGTGCGGCGCCACGCGGGTCATCGTGTCGTCCAGCCACGAGCGGCACCGGGCGTCCTCCGCCGCGGTTTCGCCGATCACGTAGGCGGCGAAGTACAGGTCCGTCGACACGGAGAGTGCCATGTCCGGAAGTTGACGTGACATCAGAGGCGTGAAGTCGCCCAGGACGGTGAACGTCTTGGCGGTGGGCAGCTCGCTGAAGGCGGGTGCCAGCGCCGGGACCAGCTCCGCCGTCGAGCCGGTGAGGAAGGCGTTGTCCGCGAAGTAGCGGTGGTGGTCGGGATTGCCCCGCAGCTGCTCCGCGTTGAGGTCGGCGAAGTCCACCGGCCGGGCCACCGTGGCGGCGAGGGCCCGGCCGGCCACCGGGCAGTCTCCGAGCGCGGCGAGCGAGGCCGGGCCGCCGTCGAACGAGACCGCGTCGATGACCAGCACCGGGCGGTCGGAGCCGGGCGGAGTGCAGCCGACGGCGGCCAGTTCCACGGACGGCGGCACGTCGCGGCGCGCCGTGAGGTACCAGTCCAGCACCTCCGGGGCGAGCTCGGCGGGGTAGACGTGGTTGGAGCGGGTGAGCTGCCGGAACCGGGGGCGCGTGCGCAGCCGGAACTCGGTGACCACGCCGAAGAAGCCGGGGCCGGAGCCGCGTGCCGCCCAGAACAGGTCGGCGTTCTCGGTCTTGGAGCACCGCACCAGCTCGCCCGTCGCGGTGACCACGTCCATGGACTCGACGGACTCCGCGGCCCAGCCCCAGCCGCGGCAGTTCCAGCCGATGCCGCCCTGCAGCAGGAACCCGCCCAGACCGACGGTGGGTGCATGGCCCACGGCGAAGAACCGGTCGTGTCGGGCGAGATACGGGTCCAGGTCAAGCCCGCCGCGCACCGCCGGGCCGACCGCCACGACTGCGTCGGCGGGGTCGTAGGACATCCCGGTGAACCGGGCCAGGTCGATCAGGAGGGTGTCCTCACGCAGTGACCAGGCGGCCCAACTGTGCCCCCCGGAGCGGACCGCGACCTTCCAGCCCTCTGCCGCGGCCAGCTTCACGCCGGCCACCACGTCGGCGGTGTCGGCGGCGCACAGCACCGCCGCAGGCCGCCGCGAGGGGCGCCGCCGGTTGAAGATCCGCGAGGTCGCGGCGGCGGCGAAGCCCGTGTCACCGCTCCGCCAGAACGCTCCGGTGAAAGCCGTCATCAGTATCGATCGCCCAATCGGTCCGTACGCGCTGCAGACCAGTAGTCACAGGTTCAGGAGAAGGAGCACGCCACGCGGTGTCACGCGGACGAGGCTCCTCACGGGTGCCGCGTGACCTCTGATGGCAATCCGGTCGGGTGCGGCGGAACCGTAGGCTACTGATCGGCCTGCTGCGCAGGTACTGACATGAGCCAGGACCGCGTCGCCGGCCCCGAGGGACGGGTCGGACCGGAGGCGGCGACCGCGGCGGGACCATCGGACCCCTGACCAGGGCCATCAGCCTCTCGTCGGCCGACACGTACCCGGGCACGACGGCCGACAGCGTCTCCGATGATCTCCGGGCCCGCGGCACCGGCCGCATCGGGAGCGTCACCCGTTCGACCAGACCTGTTCCTCCCGGCCCTCGGGCACGATCTGCCGCAGCTCCGTACCGTGGAACATCCACACACGGAAGTAGACCTGTTCCTGGTCCATCACGAACAGCTGTACGAACTCGGGGCGCTCCCAGGCGATGCGCTCGACATGCGCCACCAGCCCCGCCAGGTCGGTGTGGTTGAGCGCTCCCGCATAGACGTCACACTCCGGATACTTACCGCCGCCCCAGTGCGTGTCACTGCCGGTGGTCTCCTTGAGCGAGCCGACCCATCCGACAGCGCCCGGGCCGAAGCCGCGCCGTGGGGCGGACGTCTGCAACCACTGACTCAGCTCCTCAGCACCCGACCGATCATCCGAATCCACAGAAATCATGACGTTCGCAACGTGACTCACACCAGGATTCAACACAAGCGCTGGTTGTTCCGCTACTGAGGTCCCGCAGGTGAACCACACGGATGAGCCGACACACGATTGCGGACACGTCCGTACGACAGGCCACGCGGCCTAGACCGCAGCCACTGGTCGTGGCGACCATGCGAAACCGAATCGCGGAACCCGTACGACCCCACCTGTCGGTACCCAGTCTCCTGCCTCCTGCAGTCCGTCCAGCCTGCCCTGCCCTGCCCGACAGCGCCGGTGCTGTCGGCGCCGCCGCCCACCGATGAGGAGAACCGTCGTGTCCCCACCGCGCCACCCTGCTGGCCGTCGCCGCCGCCGGACTCGAACACCTCTATCCGGACGCGGGGGAGCCGTGGCAGCCCGACGCCCTCCACATGGCCACCCACCCGCACTCGGCGCTCGTCGATCTCGGCCCCCTCCTGCAGGGCGTCGGCAAGACGGCGCTCAGCGTCCCGGACGGCCTGGTGGACCTGACCTGCGACGTGAGTCCGTGGGTGGCTCGGAAGTGGGCCGCCATCTCGGCCCACCGCAGTGAGGTCGAACGCGAGCGCCCGCTCCCCGGCATCCTGACCCGACTGCCCGAGGACGTCCGCCACCGGATCATCGCAACCGAGCACTTCATGACCTCCACCCCCCACGGCCGGCCCCGCCCCGGGCAGCTCGGGGAACCCTAGGCACCTCTGGCAGAAGGCAGGCAGCAGGAGGCCAGGCGGCAGCGGACCGCGCAACGAGGTGGGCTGCAGGGGTTGAAGTTGTCGCTACGGCAGCTTCTACCGTCGTGGACAGGGCCGGACAGTCCGGCCCGGTGAGGCGATCGTGAGGGGTGCGGCGATGGAGTGGTCGATCGCGGAGGTCGCTCGGATGTCGGGCGTGACCGCGCGGACCTTGCGGCACTACGGCGAGATCGGCCTGCTGGTGCCCGCCCGGATCGGGGTGGGCGGTCACCGCTACTACGAGGAGTCCCAGTTGCTGCTGCTTCAGCAGATTCTCGTTCTGCGGGCGCTGGGCCTGGGGCTGCCGGAGATCGGCCGGGTCCTGGTCGAGCAGGTCGACGAGGTGGAGGCCCTGCGCGATCACCACCGGCGGCTTCTCGCCGAGCGGGACCGGCTCGACGCCCTGGTCGGCACCGTCTGTCGCACGATCGCGGAACTGGAACAGTCCAGAAAGGACGGCACATCCATGACCACCATCAACCGGCCGGAGAACCTGTTCGAGGGCATCCTGCCCTCCGTGTACGAGGAGAGCCTGCGGGACTTCCCCGAGCACGCCGAGGAGGCCGCCCGGAGGGTCGCCGCGATGAGCCCGGAGCAGGTCGAGGCCGGCCAGCGTGAGCGTACGGCGCAGATGATCCGGCTGGCCGAGCTGATGGCCGCGGGCCTGCCGGTCGACGCCGGGCCCGTGCAGGCCGAGGCCGACGCCCAGTACCGGGCCCTGACCGCACTGCGCAGCGTCTCGGCTGAGGAGTACCGCGCCATCGGTCGCTCCTGCGTCGACAACGACGCGTGGCGCGCCGCGTACGAGGCGATCGCACCGGGCCTGGCCGAGTACCAGCGCGACGCCATCGAGTCCTACGCCGCCGCCCGGCTGGACTGACCCGGGGACCGGCCCGTCCGGGAGGCGAACGGCAGGGTCGACGACGCCCTGTCGTTCAGGTGAAGATTCCACCCGGGCTCCAGGACGCCCGGGGGCCCGGGAAGACATCGCGAGTGACAGGCCGCTCGCCCGGAGCGGCCCCACCGGACCACGGAGACCTCCCCGATGCGCCCACTTCCCCGCCCCGCCGCATTCCTCGCCACCGCCCTGTCCACCACCGCCCTGTGCGCCACCGTCCTGGCCGGCCCGGCGCCCGCCGCCGCGGCGCAACCTGCGGCCAGCCGGTACCTGAACGTGCACCAGTGCGTCTTCGACGCGTTCCTGCCGGCGAGCTTCGACCTCCTGACCACCGTCGTCCCCAGCCGGGACGGGCGCTTCACCGCCGGGACGAACGTCTCCGGCACCGCGGACGCGGCCCCCTCCTGCGGCCCGGGGGACGGGACCTACGAGAGGAACGTCTACTCGGCCGCCGAGGGCTACGACCTGACGGCGGGCCGCTATCTGAACCTGCACCAGTGCGTGTTCTTCGGCGACTACGACCAGACCCACCTCACCACGCTGGTGGGGGCCACGGACTTCAAGTTCACCGCCGGCACCAACGTCTCCAACACCCGTGACTCCAGCCCGAGATGCGGCAGCGGAGGCGGCGTCTACGACCCCATCCCCCTGCTGTCGAGCGCCACGCCGCTGGACCTCGCCGCCGGCCGGTACCTGAACCTGCACCAGTGCATGTACTACTTCAACGGCCGCCGCGACCACTTCACGACGGTGGCCGCGAGCGGGGACGGCCGGTTCAAGGCGGGGACGAACATCTCCAACACCCCGGACACCACGCCCTCCTGCGGCCCCGGGGACGGCCTGTACCAGCTCGTCCCCCTGCTCTCGGGTGTCAAGGCCATCCCCGTGAGCTGAGCCCGACGCCCCACCGCAGGCTTCCGCCTCACCGGGCAACCGGTGGGTGAGCGCCCAGATCGACGCCCTCCCGGACGCTCCTACGTCCGGGAGGGCGTCGAGCCGCCTGCTCGCCCCGGCCTCCTCGTCGTGCCCGACGCTGCGCACGGGACGGAGTTGCCAGGCCAGGCCAGGCGGGCTGCCCGCCCCGCCCACCGCCTCCGCGCGCCTGCGCGTCCTGTGTCCCTACACGGTCACCGGTGCGCTCTTCCTCGTCTCCAGCAACGACCGCCGCACCCGGTTCGACTTCGGCGGCGACCCCGCCAAGGTCGCCTCAACCAGCACAGCGTGCACATCCACCAGAGCCTCAGCGGTCAGCTCACCGGCCACTGACCGTTCCCGCCGCGAACCGTGACGGTCCCGGCGCTCAAGCCGTGACCTGGACGCCGAGGTCGGCGAGCAGGCCGCGGATGCGCCGCTCGATCTCGTCGCGGATCGGGCGGACGGCCGCGACGCCCTGACCGGCCGGGTCGTCCAGCGTCCAGTCCAGGTACCGCTTGCCGGGGAAGTACGGGCAGGCGTCGCCACAGCCCATGGTGATCACCACGTCGGAGGACTGCACCGCCTCGACGGTCAGGACCTTCGGGGTCTCGGCGGAGATGTCGATGCCCACTTCGGCGAGGGCCTCGACCACGGCCGGGTTCACGCTGTCCGCGGGAGCGGACCCGGCGGAACGGACCTGTACCCGGTCGCCGCCGATCCGGGTGAGGAAGGCGGCGGCCATCTGGGAACGCCCCGCGTTGTGGACGCAGACGAACAGCACGGACGGAACAGCGGGAGCAGGCACGGCACGGTCCTTCGGGGCTCAGGGGGAGGTGGAGGGGGAGGGGAGGGCGGGTTCAGGGGGTGGCCGAAGTGGCCGGGGCAGCCGGGGCCGGCCGCGGGACGGCGGCCGCCACCGGGACCGGGTGGCCGAACAGCACCGCGACCAGGCCGAGGCCCACGGCCAGGCCGACGAGCTGGGCGGCGACGAACGGTGCGACGGAGGCGGGGGCGATGCCGGCGAAGGTGTCGGTGAACGCCCGTCCGATCGTCACGGCCGGGTTGGCGAAGGAGGTGGAGGAGGTGAACCAGTAGGCGGCGCCGATGAAGGAGGCGACCGCCGCCGGGGCGAAGCGCTCGCGGCCGGTCCGGGCGAGCCCGAAGACCAGCAGGACCAGGCCGGTGGTCGCGACGACCTCGCCCAGCCAGAGATGTCCGGCGAAGCGGTCGTGGGTGGACCAGGCGACGAGCGGCCGGTCGAACATCGCGTCGGCGAGCACCGCACCGCCGATCGCCCCCGCGGTCTGGGCGAGGGCATAGGTCGCGACCTCCCCCGGGCCGGGCCCGCTTCCGGTCCGGCGGCCGGTCCACCAGGCGGCCAGCGTGACGACCGGGTTGAAGTGGGCGCCGGAGACCGGGCCGAGCAGCAGGATCAGCACGCCCAGGCCGAAGACGGTCGCCAGCGAGTTGGCCAGCAACTGCAGGCCGACGTCCTGGGACAGCCCGGCGGCCTGGATCCCGGAGCCGACCACGACCGCGACCAGCGCGGCCGTCCCGACCAGCTCGGCGGCCGCCCGGCGGCCCAGCGCGGCAGTGTCCGTCATCTCGCGTCTCCGGCGGTGGCCGGGGCGTCGAGCAGGGCGGACAACCTGGCCAGGGCGGCGGGCAGCACCCAGTAGTAGACCCAGGTCCCCCGGCGCTCGGAGCCGACCAGTCCGGCTTCGCGCAGGATCTTGAGGTGGTGGGAGATCGTCGGCTGGGACACGGCGAACGGGCCGGTCAGGTCGCAGACGCAGGCCTCGCCGCCCTCGTACGAGGCGATCAGCGACAGCAGTCGCAGCCGCACCGGGTCGGACAGGGCCTTGAACATCTTCGCCAGGTCCACGGCGGCCGCCTCGCCGAGCGGTTCGCGGACCATCGGCGAGCAGCACGCGCTCGCGTCGTCCTGACTGAGCACCTCGAGTTTCGGATTCGACATGTGTCTATGTTGACAGCCATCTATTCCGAGAGGCAAGGTCGCTGTATCGACAACCGTCGAATCAAGGTTCCCGGATCGGGGAGACCGCCATGTCCCGCGTTCAGCTCGCCCTTCGCGTCGCCGACCTCGAAGGGTCCATCGCCTTCTACTCCGCGCTCTTCGGGGTCGAGCCCGCCAAGCGCCGGCCCGGCTACGCGAACTTCGCCATCGCCGAGCCCCCGCTCAAGCTCGTCCTCATCGAGGGTGAGGCCGGGCAGGACACCCGACTCGACCACCTCGGCGTCGAGGTCTCCACGACCGGGGAGGTCACGGCGGCCACTGCCCGGTTCAAGGGCGCCGGCCTCGCCACCGTCGAGGAGAACGACACCTCCTGCTGCTACGCCCTTCAGGACAAGGTCTGGCTGCACGGCCCCGGCCGGGAGCCCTGGGAGGTCTACGTCGTCAAGGCCGACGCCGACACGCTCGACAAGGCGGTCGGCGCGCCTGACTCCTGCTGCGGCACCACCGCCTGCGGCACCACCGCCTGTGGTACCTCCGATGAGCGGGCCCTGGACGCGGTCCGGACCCCGGCCGAGGCGAAGACCGTCGGCTGAGGTGCGGCGGTCCGCTGGACCCGCCGGTGACCACAGGCCGGGTGGCCCGTCCTGTGGTCACCGCGCCCGGGGGCGGTCAGGTCAGTGCTGACCGGCCCGGCGGCGGCGCATGACCAGGACGGCGCCCACCCCGAGCAGCCCGAGGGCAGCGGTCAGGGTCAGGCCGATGTTCGCCCCGGTCGAGGCGAGGCTGCCCGTACCGCTCACCGCCGTGGAGGCGGAGGGCGAGGCCGAGTGGTCGGCGGCCGCACCGGCCGTGGAGCCGGTCGAGGAGGCGGGCGCCACGGTGGGGCTGGAGGACGCCCCGGTGGTGGCCGCAGCCGACGCCGACATGGACGCCGACGCCGACGCCGACGCCGACGGAGAGGCGGAGGCGGAGGGCGACTTGGACCCGGACGGCGACGGGCCGGTGGTGGCGCTCGGCGAGGTGGATATCCCCGGCGTGGTGGGCGTCGACGTCGCCCGCGTGGTCGGCGTGGGGCTCGGCGAGGTGCTGACGGCCGGGCAGGTGTGCGAGAGGTTGAACCACTTCACCTCGCCGCCCTGGACCTCGGCGCTGGCCGACGTCAGCTTGGCGCCCGGAGCCGACCCGACATAGGCGTGCTTGGTGGTGGGCGGCCCGAAGACGGTGATCACCTGCGGGGTGCCGTTGTCGAAGGCGACCGTGAGCTTGACGAAGTCCGTCGAGTTGCCCGGGAGGACGAAGTGCCAGCCGTCCTGATTGGTGCCGATGCTCCCGCACTTCGCCTCGTGCTCGCCGAAACCGGCAGCGGTGAGGGGAAGGTCCTGGTGGACCGGGACGGTGTAGGTGCCGGCGGTGGCGAAGGCCGAGGGCGCCGCGGGAAGGATCATGAGACTGGCGGCCGCTGCCGTGAACACGGCGCGGGTGGTGAGAGTAGCGCGCATGGTGACCGTTCGCTGTCAGTGATGGTGGGTGAGAGCGGGCCTGGCCGACGGGGCCGGCGGCGGCCGTCTCTCATGCCCCTCAGCGCCGCCGAGGGTCCCGGTGTCACACCCTGGAGCCGAAACATTCCGGATCGATATCCGCGCCGCCGGTGGAACACTCCCCGGCCGGCCCGACCCGGGGTACCCGTCCGGCTCCCGCGTCCCGGGTGGCCCCGGCGCGTCGGGTCCTCAGCCGGAGCCCCCGCGGGCCGGGTCGCGGGGCGGGTGTGCGCCCGGATCCTGGGCGGGCCAGGGCGTGCCTGGCAGGCCGGTGTGCAGCCCCGGCCCGGTGCCGGCGGGCGCCGCGGCGTGGGCCTCACGGGTCCACGCGTCGGCGAGTTCGAGGCCGGCCGGAACCGACGGGCCCGCGGGTGCCGGGCGCGCGCCGCCCGGCACCCGCAGGCTGCCGTACCGCTCCATCCGCTGCCAGCGCAGCCGCGACCCGGCGACGGCGGTGAAGACCGACTGGATGACGACCAGGTACATCAGCTGGCGGTAGACGAACTGCTGGAGCGGCAGGCTCCAGAGCGGTCCGGCCCGCTCCTTGTCCAGCCGGAAGGCATAGAGGCCCATCAGTACCTGGAGCAGCAGGAAAGCGCCCCACAGACCGATGATCCGCACCGGGTCGAGGAAGATCAGGCCGTACACGGCGAAGACGTCCACGGCCGGGGCGAGCAGCGGCAGCAGGACCTGGAACATCAGCAGGTAGAGGAGGCCCCGCCGGCCGAGCTTGCCGGCCTGCCCCCGCTGCACGAGCGCCCCGCGGTGCTTCCACATCGCCTGCAGGGTGCCGTAGCACCAGCGGTAGCGCTGCTTCCACAGGGCGCCGAGCGAGGCCGGTGCCTCCGTCCAGGCTTTCGCCCGCTCCTCGTAGACGACGCGCCAGCCGTCCCGGCACAGGGCCATGGTGAGATCGGTGTCCTCGGCGAGGGTGATGTCGCTGACGCCGCCGACCCGCAGCAGGGCCTCGCGGCGGAACGCGCCGACGGCGCCGGGGACGGTGGGCATGCACTCGGCGAGGTCGAAGAGCCTGCGGTCGAGGTTGAAACCGACGACGTACTCGATGTGCTGCCAGCGGCCGAGCAGGCCGCCGCGATTGACGACCTTGGCATTGCCCGAGACGGCGCCGACCCGGCGGTGGGCGAAGGGCTGGACGATCATGCGGACGGCGTCCGGTTCGAAGACGGTGTCGCCGTCGACCATCACCAGCAGGTTGTTCGAGGCGGCGGCGATCCCGGTGTTGAGCGCGGCCGGCTTGCCGGCGTTCTGCTGGCGGATGACCCGGACCCCGGGGAGGTTCAGGGCCTCGACGAGGTCGGCGGTGCCGTCGGTGGAGCCGTCGTCGACGACGATGATCTCCACCGGGTGGTCGGACGCCAGCAGGGAGCGGACGGCGGCCTCGATGCCCGCGCTCTCGTTGTACGCCGGCACGATCACGCTCACCTCCTCGGTGATCGGCCTGCCCCAGGCCTTGCGGCGGGTGCGCACGTGGCGTCTGGCCGCCACGAGAACGGCGACGGCGCGCAGAACGCTGATCACGCCGGCCGCCCAGAGCAGCCAGGAGAGTCCCTGCAGCAGCAGGTCGCTGGTGCGTAGCGCGGTGATGAGGGCGAGTCCCTGCCAGTGGTCGGTGCCGGTGGCCGGTCGCTCGGCGGTGGTGAGGCCGACCGCGTCGGCGACCGTGGCGAAGCGGAACCCGGCGGTGGTGAGCTTCGGGATGAGCTGGTCCAGGGCGGCGACGGTCTGACCGCGGTCGCCGCCCGCGTCGTGCATGAGCAGGATCTGCCCGTCGGTGCCCTCGGGAGTGGCGTTGGCGACGATGCGGTCGACGCCGGGCCGGCGCCAGTCCTCGCTGTCCCGGGTCGTCAGGACGGTGAGGTAGCCCTCCCGGCCGGCCCGGACGATGCTGCTCCAGCCGGCGTCGTCCAGTGCGTCGCCGGTGGAGGAGTACGGAGGGCGCAGCAGCGGTGTGGTGACGCCGGTGGCCCCGGCGATGGCGAGCTGGCTCTCGCGCAGCTCCAGGGACTGCCGCCACGCGGGTGCGGTGCCCAGATCGGTGTGGGTGAAGGTGTGCAGGCCGATCTGGTGGCCCTCGGCGACGATCCGCCGGGCCAGCTCGGGGTGGGCGGCGACCTGGGTGCCGACGGTGAAGAAGGTGGCGTGGACGTGGTGGCGCTGCAGGACGTCGAGGATCTTCGGGGTCCAGACGGGGTCCGGGCCATCGTCGAAGGTCAGGGCGACGGTGTGGGCGGCGGGTGCCACGGTGCGGGTGGCGTCGCTCCCGATGACCGGGCCGCCGGTGGTGATCTGCCGGGGGACGCCGTCGGCCGGACCGTGTGCCCGGGGTGCGCCGTCGGCCCTGCCGTCGAACATGTGCTGGGTGTAGCCCTGGATCAGCAGGGCTGCGGCGAGGGTGGCGACGAGGGCGGTCAGCAGCAGCCAGTGGGTGCGCAGCGGGACGTTGCGGACGGTGCCGCGCCTGCCCCGGCGTCGGCGGCGGTTGTTCGACAAGGGAGGTGCTACCTGCCTGGTTCGGAAGGGGCGGGTCACGGGTGGGTGGTCGGCTTGCCGCTCTGGCCGGGTGCGGCGGAGGAGCGGCCGTGTTTGGTGGCGGTGTCCGTCGGCGGGCCGGCGGCGCCGGTGGTGGGGGCGGCCTGGCCGGCGCCCGGTACCGGTGTCGGCGTCGCCTCCGCCGCGCCGGGGCTGCGGGAGCCGGTTCCCGGTACGGCGGGCGTGGTTTGCGGTGGGGCGGCCGGCGGCTTCGTCGCGCCGGCCTTGGCCTGGCTCGCGCGTGGGGACGGCGGGGTGGGCTCGGGTGCCGGCGGGGCGGGTTCGGGGGCCGGCGGGGTGCTCGGGGCGGGCTGGGGCGCCTGCGCCGAGGGCAGGAAAGGCGACTGGATGGTGGGGCCGCCGAGCAGTGAGCTGATCAGCAGGACGAAGTAGGCGGCGGCGGGAACGACGAGCACGCGGCCCACGCGGCGGACGCGCCGCTGGCGCCGGCCGGAGGAGTCGACGAAGACGGGGCGGGGCTCGGAGGCGTCCGCCGGGTCTGCTCCCGCCCCCGGCGGGGTGCTCTCGTAAGCCGGCGCGTCCTCGTACGGCGGGGTGCCCTCGTAAGCCGGCGCGTCCTCGTACGGGTGCGGGATCGGCACCGTGTCCTCGGCCGCCGGGTGGGGGAGTTGTTGCATCGCTGGATGGCCTCTGTGGGTGGGGACGGGCTTGGACCGGTACCGACGAGCCGAGCGGACCGGGTCGGCCGGCCCCGGCCGTCCGGAGCCGGGCGGCCGCACGGGTGCCGCCCGGTGGGCGGCGGGAGGGCTGTGCGGCCGGCGGACGGACTGCCCGGCGGGGATCCGGGCCGGTCGGCCGGCCGCGCGGTGCTCGTCTCGGTTGTTTCAGCGCCGCGGGCTCCACGGGTGTCACTCCTCGCCGGGGATTCACCGTGAACGAGTGCCCGGGGGCGGTCCGTCCCCGCACGTCGCCGTTCCCGCACGTCGCCGTTCCCGCACTTCGCCTCGGGTGGCCCCGCCTCCAGACGGGGGCCACCCGCGGAATGACGAGCGGCGGCGCTATGCGACGGTGTAGGCCTCGTAGCGGACGGCCTCGGGGGTGCGGGCGCCCGATGCCACGGCCAGCGTGCGGTTGAGCCACCGGTAGCCTTCGTCCCCGGTCTCGAAGCGGCAGAAGAGCCGGAAGTAGTACTCGGCGGGGTCCACCGTCTCCCCCTCGGCCAGCCTCCGCAGGACCTCGGGCGGGCCGTGGCGTACACCGCTGGTGGAGAGGTAGAGGTGCGCGCCGTCGTGCGTGCGCAGGGTGTAGCGGGTGTCGATGCTGGCCATGCCGTCGGGATGCAGCACCTGCCAGTCCGCACCGCCCGGCAGGATCACCCCGGACAGCCGCGGTCCCTCGAAGGTTCCGCCGACGATGTTGATCACCCGGCGTCTGCCCCAGTGCGAGTCGCCGAGGTCGAGGACCGGATCCAGTTCGACCTCGAAGGCGGCCAGGTGCTCCAGCTTCACCGCACGCTCCAGGACGCGCGCTCGTTGAGCAGGGCCGGGTCGAAGCCTGCGGTGCGCTTGTACGCAGCGGCGATCTCCGCCCGCTCCGCGAGCGGGACGACCTGTTCGATGTCGTCGAAGCCGCCGGGCGCCCGCTCGTGGGCGAGCCGCATGACGACCTCGGGCCCCTGGCGCCGGTTGGCGAGCTGGAGGGCCGTGGTGGCGGGTCTGCGGATCTCCTCGTACGCGGCGGCGGACCCGGTCGTGGCGAGCGAGTGGGCGAGCACCCGGGCGTCGATGATCGCCTGGGACGCCCCGTTGGACCCGATCGGGTACATGGCGTGCGCGGCGTCTCCCAACAGGACGACGTCGTCCCTGGTCCAGGACGGGAGGGGATCGCGGTCCACCATCGGGTACTCGAAGGCCGCCTCGGCTCCCGTGATGATCCCCGGCACGTCCAGCCAGTCGAAGCGCCAGTCGGCGAAGTGCGCCACGACCGCGGCCAGGTCGGCGGGGCGGTTCCAGTTCCCGCGCTCGGGCGGTTCGCCGTCCAGCGGCCGCTCGGCGATCCAGTTGATCAGCCGGCCGTCCCCGATCGGGTAGGCGACGAACTTCTGCGAGCCGTCCCCTGCCATGATCATGGACCGGCCGGTCAGGAACGGTGCGCCGTACGTCGTACCCCGCCACAGCACCAGGCCGTTCCACGGCGGCGCCCCCTCACCGGGGAAGAGCGCGGCCCGGACGGCCGAGTGGATCCCGTCGGCGCCGACGAGCAGGTCGGAGTCGTGGCGCAGGCCGGAGACCCGGCTCCCGGTCCGGACCGCGTGCGCGCCCAGGCGCTCGCGGACGGCGTCCAGCAGCAGCATCTGCAGCCTGCCCCGGTGCACCGAGTACTGCGGCCACCGGTAGCCGGCGCCGAGCCCGCGCGGTTCGGACCAGATCGCCTGGCCGTGCCGGTTGTAGTAGGCCAGCTCGGCGGTGGGGACGCCGATCGCGGCCAGCCGGTCGGCCAGGCCGAGCTCGGTCAACTCCCGTACCGCGTGCGGAAGGAGGTTGATCCCGACGCCGAGCGGACGGATCGCCTGGCTCGCCTCGTGGATGACGACGTCGTCGAATCCGGCCGCGTGCAGGCTGAGCGCGGTGGCGAGCCCGCCGATACCGCCCCCGGCGATGGTGATCCGCACAGTGCCCTCCAGGGTTGATTGTTATGGCCGTGATTGTTATGGCCGTAACAATCTCCTGTCGGGCCGCCATGCGCAAGACTCTGTCCGTGAACCGACCAGATCTCAGCTACGCCGCCTACGCCCGCGACCGGCTGGCGGGCATGCCGCCGCCGGCCGACCCGGAGGCCTTCGCGCTCGGCTACCACCTGCTGCACCTGTCCTACCTGGTCGTCGCCGACCTGGAGGGCCACATCCACCGCCCGCGCGGCTGGACGCTCCCCGGGTTCAGGCTGATGTTCAAACTCTGGCTGCTCGGCCCCACGCAGCCCGCCAGGCTTGCCGAGATCTCGGCGATGTCCCGCTCGGCCGTCACCAACGCCGTCAACACCCTCGAACGGGACGCCCTGGTCGAGCGCAGGCCACTCCCGGACGACCGGCGTGGGGTCGTCGTCGCCCTCACCGCCGCCGGCGAGGACGCCGTCCGGGAGGCCTTCGCCGAGCAGACCCGCCGTGAGCAGCAGTGGTTCGCCCCGCTCGACGCCGAGGAGCGGGCCACCCTCACCGACCTGCTGACCCGCGTCCTCGCCGCACGGCCCGAGGACGCCGTCTGAATCCTTGGCGCGGTACTGCAGGCGACGGCCGAGATCGGGCTGGAGATCCTCGCGGCGCTGGAGGCCGCCCACACCGAAGGCATCCTGCACCGGGACGTGAAGCCGCAGAACGTGCTCCTGGACTCCGACGGCAAGGCACTGCTGACGGACTTCGGAATCGCCTCCGTCATGGACACCACCCAGCCCCTGACCGCGACGGGAGCGGTGGTGGGCACGGTGGGCTACATGGCCCCGGAACGATGCCTGGCTGCCTCCGTGGCGGTTGCGGTGCTTGCTGCCGGAGGGGTGGCCGTCGGCATGCGGCTGAACAGCGGACACGGCCAGGCCGCCTCGCACGGAAAGCCCTCGCCCTCGGCGTCGACCCCTGAGACCAACAAGTCTTTCGGGGCAGAGCGCCTGGACACCACCACCCCGGCTGCCGCTCGGCCTCAACCGTCTGGGTGCGCCCGGCGGCAAGGTCCGTCGGTCGGGGACCGCCACCCTGCGCGACCGTGTCGCGCAGGGCGGGCCGCGTCGGCCGCGTTGGCCGCCGACAGCCCGTCGGCGGTGCCGCGTCAGTCGGCGATGCCGACCGCGTGGCCGATCGTCGTGGGGTCGGCGAGGGCGCGGAGCATGAAGTGCGCCACGGAGGCGCGGGAGATCCTGCTGCCGCCGCGCAGGTTGCGGTCCAGGGCGGTGCGGTAGGTGGTGGTCAGCGGGCGGTCGGTGAGTTGGGGCGGGCGGATGCTGGTCCAGGCCAGGCCGGAGGCGCGCAGGGCGTCCTCCATCCGGGCCAGGTCGGCGTAGTGCGCGCGCAGTACGGTCTTCACCGCCGGGCTGAGCAGGTGGCGCATCATCGGGCCGTCGCCGGGGTCGTGCCGCGGTGGGTTGGGGCGGCCGGGGGAGGGCACGGTGCCGATCGGCGCGGCGCTGACCACGACGATGCGTTTGACGCCGGTGGCACGCATCGCCTCAAGGGCGGCCAGGGTGCCGAGCTCGGCGACGCCGTGGTCGGACCGGCCCACCGCGCCGAGTGCCGAGAGCACCGCGTCGGCGCCGACGACGGCCGGTTGCAGGGCGGTGCCGTCGGCGGTCGCCAGGTCGGCCCGGACGACCCGGGCTCCGGAGATGTCGGCCAGCTTGGCGGGGGTCCGGACCACGGCGGTGACGTCGTGGCCCGCCGCCAGGGCCTGGTCGAGGAGGTGGCGGCCGATGCCGCCGCTGGCGGCGAGGATGGTGAGCTTCACGGTGGTTCCTCAGGTGTTCGGGCCGCGGGAGGCGGCGGCGTGTTCGGTGGTGCTGGGGAGGTCGGCGCTGGGGAGGTCGGCGCTGCGCGGGTCGGCGCTGCGCAGTTCGGTGCCGCGGAAGGTGGACGTCAGGAAGGCGGCGCTGCGGAAGTCTGCGGTGTGGTCGGCGGCCCACTCGGCGAAGGTGCGGGCGGGGCGGCCGAGGACGCCGGCCAGTTCCCCGGTCGCCGGGTGCTGCGCCCGGCCGGCGTGCCGGATGTAGCGGGCCATCAGCGCCGTGACGAACGGCTCCGGCAGGCCGTGCCGGATCATGCCCTCGGCGGCGGCGTGCGGCGGGACCTCCTGGAACCGCAGCGGCCGCCCGATGACGGCCACGGACTCCTCGTGGCTCAGCGTCTCCGGTCCGGTCAGCCGTACCTGACGGTCGATCAGATCATCGGTCAACAGGGCAAGGGCGGCGACCTCGGCGAGGTCGCGCTCGTCGAGCGGGGACTCCTGGAACCGGGCGAACGGATAGCGGACCAGATCGCCGGCCCGGATCTGCGGGCCCCAGGCCTGCAGCGCGTTGCCCGCGAACGAGGCGGCCCGCAGGCTGGTCCAGGCCAGACCGCTGTCGGCGGCGGCCTGCTCGGCCTCCTTGTTGCGGTCCCCGCGGTACCGGGAGGGCTGCTCGTTCAGCGGGTCGTCCACGTTGAGCGCGGACAGCGCCACCACCTTGCGCACGCCCCGCTCCCGGGCCAGTGCGACCAGGTCGGACGCACCGTCACCGACGGCGCGCGGGTGGAGGAAGAGCGCGGTCGCACCCTCCAGGGCGGGGGCGAGCGCGGCCGGCCCGTCGGCCGGGTCCAACCGGACCAGCCCCACCCTGTCCGGCAGTCCGAGCGCTGCCGCCGGACCGGGGTTGCGGGTGACGGCCCGCACGGGTGCGCCCGCGGCCAGCAGCTGGGATATCAGGTGGCGGCCGACGGTGCCGGTCGCGCCGGTGATCAGGTACATCAGGCGTCCTTTCGTCCGGCGCGCGGTCAGCGCACCCGGCTGAGCTTGTCGGGGTTGGTGAGGAAGTAGACGCCGGCGATCCGCTCGCCGTCCGGTGTCAGGTCGAGGACCAGGACGGCGAACGGGACGGCACCGGCGAACAACAGCGCCGAGGGGTCGCCGTTGGCCAGGCCCCAGTGCACCTGCACGCCGTCCGGTGCCCGGTTCGCGCCGCCGGCCAGCAGCCGGGCCACCTTGTCGCGGCCGTGCACCGGGTGGGCGCCGGCCGCCGTGGCCTTGCCGCCGCCGTCGGCCCAGAGCGTCACGTCGGGCGCCAACAGGTCGAGCAGCACCGTCAGGTCGCCGTCGGCGACCGCGCCGGCGAACCGCTCGGTCACCTGCTGCCGCAGCTGCGGATCCGTGCGGAACCGGGGCCTGCGGGCCTGCACGTGCTCCCGGGCGCGGTGCGCGAGCTGACGGACGGCGGCCGGACTGCGGCCCAGCACCTCGGCCGTTTCGGTGTGGGCGTAGCCGAAGACCTCGTGCAGGACGAAGACCGCCCGCTCCAGCGGGGTGAGCGTCTCCAGCACCACCAGCAGCGCGATCGAGACGGCCTCGGCGTGCTCGACCGGGTCTTCGGCAGGCCCCGCGAGCACGTCCGCGTCCAGGTGGGCCACCAGCGGCTCGGGCAGCCACGGACCGAAGTAGCTCTCCCGGCGACGGCTCACCTCCACCTGCCGCGCGAGCGCCTTGTTGACCGCCACCCGCACCAGATAGGCGCGCGGGTGGTTGATCGGGCCGGTCTCGGTGGCCCGGTTCCGGGCGCTCCAGGAGAGCCAGGTCTCCTGGAGGACGTCCTCGGTGTCGGCAACGGTGCCGAGCAGGTTGTAGACCATGGAGAACAGCAGTTCACGGTGCTCGGTGAAGGCGTGCGTGGCCGCGTCGACGCCGTCGTCCGGCGTGCTGGGCGTGTTGGGCGTGCTGGGAGTGCTGGGAGTGCTGGGAGTGCGGGGCATGCTGCCGTTCGGCGTGGCCTCGGACATCGGGGACTCCTCTCGTTGCACACCCTGAGAGTGGTGGCAGCGGGAGAGTGTGACATCCGGCCGGCCCGGGCCCTGGTACGCGGTGTCCGACGGAAGCCGAGTCGGCCTCCCGTCCCACCGGCCCGGCCCTCTGCCGCGGAAATCGGTTTCGAGTGTTGCCCCGGTGCTTCTACTGTGGCGCGGTGATGACTCAGGTGATCGTTCTCAACGGTGGGTCCAGCTCGGGGAAGTCCGGGATCGTCCGGTGTCTGCAGGCGGTCCTGCCGGACCCGTGGCTGGCCCTCGGGACAGACACGCTGGTAGAGGCGATGCCGGCGTCCATGCAGGCGTCGGACGGCGGGATCGAGTTCGCGCCGGACGGAGGGGTGATCGTCGGGCCGAAGTTTCGAACGCTGGAGGCGGCATGGATCGAGGGGGTCGCCGCGATGGCCCGATCGGGCGCCCGGGTCATCCTCGACGAGGTCTTCCTCGGCGGAGCGGACTCACAGCAACGATGGCAGAAGGCCTTGGACGGCCTGCGGGTGCTGTGGGTCGGCGTCAGGTGTGACGGGGCGGTCGCCGCGGGCCGTGAGGTGGCACGGGGCGATCGGATCATCGGGATGGCCGTCTCGCAGGCGGACGTGGTCCACCAGGGCGTGGCCTACGACCTGGAGGTGGACACCGCGCAGGCCGAGTCGATGGAGTGCGCACGGGCCATCGCCGGGTATGTCAGATGATCAACGGCTTGGCCGGGAACGGCGCGGCACGGCCTGGACCGGCACGGCGGGCGGGCGGGCGGGCTGAGCGTATGCGATCACTGAGCGCATCACACCCGTTCGTCCGGTTCGAAGGAGTGTGATGCGCCCAGGCGCCGCTGCGGGTCAGGTCACCGGCATCGACATGTAGACCGCGCGCCGCCCGTAGGACGCGGGGACGGCCACCTCCCGGTGCGAGCGGTAGCCGATGATCCGCAGCAGGATGTCCGCGCCGCGCACCGCGACCATCGAGATCCGCTCGAACCCCAGCTCCTTCGCCCGCGCCTGGAAGTACCGCATGAACTCCAGCGCGACCTCCCGGCCGCGCAGGTCCTCGGCGATCACCAGGTCGTGCACGTGCAGGTTGTCCGACTCGAACGCGGCGGCCTCCGCCTGGGCGAGGTCCGGGCAGCGCAGCGGCGGGTAGGGCAGGCTCAGCAGGTAGCCGCGGACCGTGCCCTGCTGCTCCAGCACGAAGCAGGTCTCCGGCGAGCCGAGGGCGCGGGACTGCAGTGCCTCCCGGCCCTCCGACAGGCCGTCGGCCGCGTAGGCGTCGTGTTCCAGCGCGACCACGGCGTCCCAGTCGGCGTCGGTCAGCCGCCGGATCAGGATGTCCTCGATCACCCGGCCGTCCCGTCCACGCCGGGGTGGAGGCCGTCCGCGCGGGCGGCGGCGACCATGCCGGCCCAGGCGCCCACCAGCACCGCCCAGCGCGCGGCGTCCTCCTGCGCCTCGTCCATGAGCTGCTGCCGCTTCCCGGCCACCACGTCGGCGAGTTCGGCGTACTTGCCGCCCAGCTTGCGGTAGGAGCGGTCCAGGACGTCCAGGCAGTGCTCGTTCCCGGCCCGGTCCCAGTCGACGCTGCCCCGCACCAGGTCGAGGATCGGCTCGACCTTCAGCCCGTGCTGCTCGTCCAGCAGCCCGCGGCCGTGGTCGATCATCCCGCCGTAGACCGGGTACAGGTACAGCATCGAGAGCAGGAACTTGACGAACCGCATCTGGTATGAGATGAAGCCGGCGCCGGTGCGGCGCTCGGGCGTGTAGTAGTTGACGATGTGGCGGTTGTGGACGACACCGGGCGACTGTGAGTGGACCAGCGCGTGCAGCAGGGCGTAGTCGCAGCCGATGGTCTCGATCGAGGGCAGCAGCGGCAGCACCTCGTAGGCCCGGTGGTCCAGGGCGATGTTGCACATGTAGACGTTCCAGATGTCGGGCACGCCCAGGACGGACTTGTCGCCGTCGAACGGCTCGGCGCCGACGCCCTTGAAGGAGAGGTCCACCATCGCGTCCCGCTCCTCGTCCGACCACACCGGCGGGGTCCACAGGCGCACCAGGTCGCGGTAGACGGCCGGGTCCAGTTCGAGGATCTCGCCGATGTCCACGTTGAGTTCGCCGATGAAGGAGCCGCTGACCAGCATCACCGGCCTGTCGGCGTCCGCCGGGTCGAGCTCGGAGCGGGTCACGACGGCCGCCGCCTCGCCGGCCGGGCGGCCGATCGAGAGCAGCTCGTGGTGGATCGGGAAGACCTTCTCGCCGTCGACGACCTGGAAGTCGGCGTCGTCGTTGCGCAGGTGCGTCGAGGTGCAGCCCAGGGCGGCCGCGGCGAGGAAGAGCCGGTTGACGCAGGAGCCGTACGCGACGGCCTGCGGAAGCATCATGTCGAGCAGCAGCTCGGGGTCGGCGGCGCCGGACCGCTCGGCCGCCCGGCGCAGGAAGTCCCGCTGCCGGTCGTTGCCGAGGTGGTGGACGAACACGCCGGGCGTGGGATCCAGCGCGGCCACGGCGTCCGCGTTCTTCGCGAACTCGGCGTCGTCGGTGGTGTCGAGGACGAGGAGGTGCACCTCGACCCCGAAGGTCGCGACGGCGTAGGCCGCCTCCTCGGCGAGGTCCACGATGGTGCCGGGGCAGGAACGCATGGTGGGCAGGGCGAGGCAGACACGTTGCATGGTGTGGGAATCTCCGTCTGATCGTCAGATCCATGCGCCCGTCCGAGGATCAAGGCATGGCAACGCCGCAAGGCTCACTCAAAGCCGCGGTGAGGTAGTCGAGTTGATGGGTCGGTGAGTCCCGTGCGGTGTCGGTGCCGGGTTGCGGGGCTCCGCCGGACTCGTCTGGATGACCCTGCTTCACCACGGTGGACTAGACCAACTTTGGTGTCAACGGGATGCTTTCAGGGATCGGGCGGCGCACGCCGACATTGCCCGATTGGGCAGGCGCCGCTGCCCTCGCGCGAACCTCGGCGGGGCTCGGCGGGGTGCGGTCCGTGCGTGCGGTCCGTGCGTCGGAGGTGCGCGGTGGCCAGGCTTCAGGGCTTGGGGGCGTCGGTCACGGGTGGCAGGCCCGAGGGTCGATGATCAGGGCCGCGACCTGCGTGGGCGATCTGCCGGCACCCGCAGCGTCACCTCCGCGGAGTCACCCTCCGCCGACCGCGAGCGCCGCCTCGACGGCGGCCTCGGCGTGCAGGCGGGCGGTCGGGAAGAGCGGCACGGCGCTGTCCTCGGTGCCGACCAGCAGCTCGATCTCGGTGCAGCCGAGGATCACGCCCTCGGCGCCGGCCGCGACCAGCTCCTCGATCACCCGCCGGTACCCCGAGCGCGACTCCTCACGGACGACGCCCAGGCAGAGCTCCTGGTAGATCACCCGGTGGACGAGGGCGCGCCCGTCCGCGTCGGGGGTGAGGACGGTGAGGCCGCTCGCCTCCAGCCTGCCCCGGTAGAAGTCCTGCTCCATCGTGAACGCCGTCCCCAGCAGGCCGACCTTGCGCAGCCCGGCGGCCCGGACGGCGGCGGCGGTCGCGTCGGCGAGGTGGAGCAGCGGTACGGAGGCGGCCGCCTCGACCTGGTCGGCCACCCGGTGCATGGTGTTCGTGCAGATCAGCAGCAGTTCGGCGCCGGCCGCCTCCAGGGCGCGCGCCGCGTCGGCGAGGATCGCGCCGGCCTCGGCCCAGCGGCCCTCCGCCTGGAGGCGTTCGATGTCGGCGAAGTCGACGGAGTAGAGCACCAGTCGGGCGGAGTGCAGTCCGCCGAGCCGCTCACGGGTGAGCTGGTTGAGCGTCCGGTAGTACTCGGCGGTGGACTCCCAGCTCATGCCGCCGATCAGGCCCAGTGTTTTCATGGGGCATATATAAACACCTCTGGGCCTTATCGGGAAAGTCATAAGGAATGCTTTGGTGTGTTCGTTGCCCGGCTACCAGACCTCGGCTGGATGTCGCCGCCCCGGGCGGAATCCCGGAAGGGGAGCCTCCCGGGGCGGCGACCTCCAGCCGGAGCGATGGGACCTGACCTGACCTGGGTGAAGTCGCCCCGGTCGGAAGCCCCGGGCCCACCGGCCTCGTGGAGGCGCGGTGGACCGCCCCGTTGCGGCGCAGGCTAGCCGTTGTGCGGGATGCGCGGCGGGGCGAAGGACCACTGCTGGGCCGCCGTGTAGTTGCAGGTGAAGATCTGCAGCTGGGTGCTGTCCTGCATGCTGCCGCCGGGGACGTCCAGGCACTTGTTGGACTGCGGGTTGATCAGGACGTTGCCCTCGTACCGGACCCACCGCTGGGCGTCGCTGCCGTTGCAGTCCCACAGCTGGACCCTGGTGCCGTCCGCCGTGCCGCTCCCGGCGACGTCCAGACACTTGCCGAGCGCGGACAGGGTCATGCCGATCCCGTCCGGCTTGTCGGTCCCGGCCCACGTCTGGGCGCCCGAGGCGTTGCAGGAGTAGATCTGCACCGGGGTCCCGTTGGCGCTGTTGCTGCTGCGGACGTCCATGCACTTGTTGTTGTCGAAGATGCTGATCGTGCCGAACGAGTCGGCGCTGGCCGTCCCCGGGAGGGCCGCGACGGCGATCGCCGCAGCCGCCAGCGCGGTCCACGCGTGGCTCTTCCGCATGAGGTTCCTCATGGCTTCCGTCCTCTCTCGAACCTTCGCGCCGACCTGTCGCCGACGCTCGACGAGGATCGTGGCCGAGGCCCGTGGACGTCCGGTGGACGCGGCTGTTGACGGACTGTCTACGGCCGCCGGTTAGGTCCGGCGGGGTGGATCCTGACGGGCCGCGCTACTCGAGCCATGTGCCGCCGGCCGCGAAGGAGGCCGGGGCTGTCGTAAATGCTTTCGAAGAATGAGGGTGTTTCGTGAAAGTGTTCTCCCTGCTCATCCCCCTTTTCCGGAGACACTGTGACGATCCGCCGTACCACCCTGACCACCGCCGCCACGCTGCTCGCCCTGTCCGCCGTGGCCGCCTGCAACGATGGCGACGACGCGCAGTCCGCACCGCCGGCCGCCAGTGCCCCGGCCACCTCCGCCGCCGGCGCCACCGTGAGCCCCACCGCCAGTCCCACCGCCAGTCCCACCGCCAGTCCCACCGTGATCCCCGCCGTGAGCGCGAGTGCCACGCCGACGCCGACCGCGGCGAGTGGCACCGGTGCCCCGGTCGACGCCACCGGGGCGTTCGACCCCGCGGTGGCACTGGCCCAGGCCGACCGGACGCCGTACGCCGCCACCGAGACCATGAAGACGACCGCGACGGCTGACGGCCAGGGGAGCGTGATCACCCAGACCGGCCGGATCAACTTCTACACCCCGACCCGTGAGGGCCGGATCGAAACCAAGATGACGATCGGCGACGGCGGCGAGCCGACGATCTGGATGGAGTCGGTCAACACCGGCTCGGCCGTCTTCATGCGGGACAAGAGCACGCCGGGCAGCTCCTGGAGCCCGACGGACCCCGGCAACGACAAGGCCTCCTCCGACGACGAGGGCATCGCCTATGCCAAGGCGCTCGCCGAAGCCGGGCCCGCCGCCCGCAAGGGGATGGAGCAGAAGAACGGCGTCCCGGCCTACCACCTCGGCGCCCGCCTGACGGCTGCCCAGATCAAGGCCATCGACCCCGGTGAGCACAAGAAGATGGTCGACCAGGGCGTCGGCACCAAGGACTACGACATCTGGATCGACCACGCCGGCCGCATCCTGAGCCAGACGCAGTCCATGAAGGTGCCCCGCGGCGGCACGACCGTCACCTCCGTCATCACCGTGAACTACACCGACTTCGGCCCCCGCGAGACCTTCCCCGCGCCGACCACCACCACCACCACCGGCTGACCGGCAACACCCCGCTGCGCCGCCCGCCCGACCGCCCCACCCGGGCGGGCGGCCCAGCCACGCAGCCGCGACGGTCGTGTCGGTTCCTGCCGGAGAATCATCAGGGGCGAAGACGGCGATGCAGAGGACGGGACAGCTGTGTTGAGCGACTGGGTGCGTGACGTCGTGGACCAACGGATGCGAGAGCACCTTGCCGATCCCAATCCGGACCGGATGTCACCCGCGCCGGGCCTGCGGCCGCCGGCGACGCCGGATCAGGTCGCGGAACTCGAAGGCTGGATGGGGCAGCCACTGGAGCCGACCTACGCCGAGTTCCTGCTGCAGGGCGATGGCATGGCCAACTTCGAGCACCACAAGCCGGTGTACGGCTGGCGCGACTGGATCGGCGGCGTCCCTCCGGAGGCAGGGCGCAAATTCGTCGATCTCATACAGGGAGAATTCTGCGTCGACTCCGGTCTCGAGCCGGACGTGCTCCTCGCGCCGATCTCGGTACATCGTGACGGAGCCGTGGGAATCCTCATGATCCCGCCCGGGTCGGGCCCGGGACGCTTCCTCTGGTTCGGCAACGGCGACCTGGCGTTCTTCCCGACGTTCCGGGAGATCCTCGAATGCGCAGTCGACTACGGACGGTGGAAGGACTACTCCGCGATCTAGCCGCTCCACGGGGGTCGGGAGCCGGAACGGCGTCAGCTAGCCTTCCTACGACGTGGTGCGCGCTCGGTGGCGGCCTGCTTCACAGGCCACCGCAGTACGCTGCTGTCGAAGCGCCCGTACCGGCCTCACGACGGCGCAGCCGACTCGCCGGAGTGACACCGCAGTCCGAGCGCGGATGGTCGACGCCCTGCTTGTGCGCCGTCGGCGTACGCCGCCGCTTTCCGCCATATTCATGATCAGGGCTCCCGGCAGCGACGGGTCTGCTGTCCTCGCAGGCCAGGGACCCCGGTATACGTGCGGGGCTTCCGGTGCGGGCAACCCCGGGAGGAGCGCTCATGCTCCGAGATCGATCGACGACGAATGGTCAGTGCAGGTGGAGGGGTGGGTGCGGGTGGGCCGCCTCCGGCGGCCTGCTTGTCTGGAATGTACTCCTTCCCGAGACCGTCTGTTGATGATCCGTCACTTCCTGTCGTTGGCCGCTGGTACATCAATGGCCAGAAGGGCCGCGTGGTGCGGTCCGCCGACCGAAGGGAGACCTCGATGCCGGTTCCGGAGGGGTACCACGTCGTGCGACGTCACATCCGCCGCAACCCGCGGCCGGGCGCGAAGAGGATGAGCGGCTGGACGATCGCCGGGATCTGCGCGCTGGTCTGGCTGTGGGGGCATTTCATCGGATTCGGCGACAGCGCCACGACCACGCCGAGCACGCCCGCGCCCGCCGCCTCCGCCCCCGCGGCGCCCTGATGGCCCGCAGGCGGCGTCGACTGCGTCGGCCTCACGGCACCACCGAGCTCGCCGCAGCCGGGCTCGTCGCCCTCGCGGCGGCTGTCCTGCTCTTCCAGGCGGCCGAGGCCGGCGCCCGGGTCGCCGTGCGGTACTGGCCCGTCCTCGCCGGCCTCGCGGGCGTGGCTGCCATCGGCGCGACGGCCAGGTGGGTGCGGCGCCGCGCCGAAGACCAGGCCCGTGCACAGCGGCTGGCGTCGCTGCGGCTCGACTTGGCTGGCATCGACGCCCTCGGCGACCAGGAGTTCGAATACGTGCTACGGGATCTGCTGGTGCGGGACGGCTGGAGAGCTCGGAAGGTCGGCCAGCAGGGCGACCAGGCCGCCGACGTGATCGGTCAGCACCCAATCCTGGGCCGGATCGTGCTCCAGGCCAAGCACACCAAGGTCGGCGCGAAGGTCGGCTCCCAGGTGATGTACCAGGTCAAAGGGACCGCCGGACCCGCTCACGGCGCAGACATCGCCGTCGTGATCACCAACGGCTCTTTGACTCGCGACGCCAAGGCGTGGGGCGACAAGCACCGGGTGCACTGGGTCGACCGCGACCGGCTGCGCCTGTGGGCCGAGCACGGCGTCGCTCTGCACGACCTGCTGCGGCTTCCGGCCCGCGTGGCCAGGCCCAGACCTGGCCGACCGACGGCGTGATCCTCCCGCCACCCCGATTCGGTATAGAGGGCGGCCGTGCGGGACGACGGCACATTCGATCCGCTGCTGAAGTTCATTGCAGCAGGCGGGAGGCGGTGGATCCGGACGCTCCGGCCGGTCTGACGACCGGTCTGGAGTTCCGGATCGACGAAGCCTCAGCGTGGTTCCCAGGCGTGATCCGGATCGCCTCTTGAGGTTGCTGAGGTTCCAGCAACCTCCTGTGGGTCAGAGCCCGAGTTCCGCGAGGGCCTGGTTCTCGGCCAACTGTGGGTACTCGAGGCTGAGTTCAGCCAGAACGTCGTGCCGTAGGGCAATCCAGGCGTTCCTGAGCTCAGCCAGTTCACAGACCGCTTCGATGGTGGAGTAGGTGCATGCGATTCGAATCTTCCCAGCCTCGGGCGTGAACTTGATCAGCTCGGCGTTCTCGGTAAACCCTAGCGTCGAGCCCACACCTCGCTCTAGGTAGCCCAGTACACCGTGCATCGACCAGAGGAAGTCGAACACCGGCGTCCACGACCACGGCGGAGCCAGCTGAGCCCCGTCGACCGTGAACGACAGTTCGGACAGGAAGTAGTACCAACGCAAGTCGGCTCGGCTTACCCGGGCAAGATCCACTCCCTCTTGGTGTTCTCGGCCACGGTCCACATACTGGCCGGTTCGAAGATACTCAAGCGTGACCATCAGACCCCCTACGGTCGCTCGACTGGAAAGGCATTCCGAATTTCAAGCGTGTCAGGGTCCACGTAGACTCGGACCGTATACAAGTCTTTGATCTTGTTCGGGTCTGCGTTCCGGGTCTTCCCGATCACCACTGGTTCTCCCTTCGGGTTGACGAACTTGTACTCCCATGCCTCGCCGTCCCGGTTTGGGGTGTCGAAGACTTGCTTGCCCTTCGCGAGGACGGTCCGGATGAATGCTGCCCGGCTTTGCGGGGTGGTCCTGGGCAGGAACTCGGTCTTGGTGACGTCGGGGTTGCTTCCCTCGGGCGTGTGGCCTTCCAGGATGTGGTTGTCGTCGATGACGAGCTTGGCGAGGTCCAGACCGCAGTTCAGATTCTCGTCGTTGTGGACCAGCACCGCCGTGGCGCCCACGAGCACATAGTAGGTGTGGACACCCTTGACGGTGAGGTTGTAGGCGGTGAGATCCTGCGGGTAGCCGCGGACCGAACTGACCTCGACCGTCGTTCCGTTGGGGTTTCGCAGTCCTTCGCCGGGGTTGAGGTCCGCCGCGTCGGTGAACGCACCAGTGGTGGCGTTCCAGAAGGGATGCCGGTCGGTATCGTGCAGTGTCGCACCGCCGGTGACGGTGACGTCGACCATGGCGTGCGGTCCGGCATGCCGGATTGTCTGCGTCACGGGGTGGGACGCAGTGGCCCAGGTCGCCGTATCGGTCGCGAGGACCTGCGTACCAGGAGCGATCTGTTCGATCGGCAGGCTGCTGCCGTCGGTGAGCAGGACGTGTGTACCAGCGGCGAAGCTGTTGGGGGCTTCACAGGGCGTGAGGGACGCGACCTCATCGATGATCTTCTTGCCGCCGCCGTTGGGGACTGTGGCCTGGCCCCCTTTTGCGAGAACGGAGTTGAAGGCCTCCTGCCCTGGGCCCGACCCGCCTGCTGTGTCCCAGATCTCCAGTGCTTTGTAGTGGCCGTTCGGCTTCGGGATCAGGCCTTCGTAGGTGGCTACGGGGGCGAGCAGGGCAAGGTCCGAGGCGTCGAGACGGTTGACGGCGTCGGGGTCCAGGTAGGCGGTGACGGGTCGCTTGTCGACCTTGACGCCGTTCTTCCTCGCGTAGGCGTCGATAGCCGCGTTCTTGCCGACGGGGGAGCGGGCGTCGCTGCCTGCGGACGGTCCGCCGCTGCCTGCGGACGGTGCGCCGGTGACGCGGGCGGCAGGCGGGCGGGGGGCGTCGGCGCCCCGGGCCATCGGTGTTGGGGCGGGCCGGGTGCCGATGAGGCCCTGGTTCGCGGTGGCCGCGTCCCGGAGAATCTGCTGCCGCTGGGAGATCAGTTGCTGTGATTCGTTCTGGAACGCGGTGGCTTTGGTGCCGAGGGCACGCGCCTGGGCTCCGAGTTTCGTCGCCTCCTCGAGGACCTGCGACTGCCTGGCGCTGGCTTTCGACAGTTCCGGTTCGATCGCGGCCCGTTCGGCCTGGAGCTGGGACGCTTCGGCGTCGAGTCGGGCCTTCTCCGCGTCGTACGCGCTCGCGGCCGCGGCTTCGGCAGGCAGCTCGAAGACGTGTGGTGCGGCGTTGTGCGCGGCGATCCGGGAGTTGAGGGCGGCGCTCTTGGAGTTGAGGGCGGAGGCCTTGCCCAGGGCGGTGGAGGAGTCCTTGGCCGCGGCCTCGGAGTTCGCCTTCAGGGCCGCGGTGCTCTCGGTGAGCTTGCGGGTCTCCGCCGCCAGTTCGCTCGCGCGCTGGGGCAAGGTCCCGACCTGCTGGTCGAAGGCGGTGATCCGGGTGTTGAGGGCGGCGGGGTAGCCCGCGCTCGGCCGAAGCGGCTCGGGCACGGGAGCCACGGCGGCCGGGGCGGGCAGTGCGGCGACCGGTGGATCGGCCGCCGGGGCGGCCGCGCTCTCACCGGCCATCGGGACCGGGACCAGCGCCGCCAGGAGCATCAGGCACACGCCGCGCCACGCGGCGCCCGGAACGCGGGCTGCCACCCCTCGCCGTGCCGACCGCCGCCGTGTCATGCGGTCACCTTCCCGGCGATCCGGTCCGCGATCCGCGCGACGGCCGGCCGGCCGTCGCCCGCTGAGCAGAGCGCCACCTGCAGGACCGTCCGGCCCTTGAGTCGGGCCTGGCGGTGGCAGGCCCAGCCGTCCCCGGCATCCTGTGTCGCCGTCCAGCCGACGGTGTCCCGGGTGACGGTGTCGGTCTTGTAGGTCCACATCGACGTGCTGCCGTCCGGGTCGATCCGCACGGCGGACCGGCATCCCCTGAGGCCCTCGTCCAGCCTGCGGAACGCGGCGGAGGCCTTGTCCTCGTCGGGGTAGACGCCGATGACCTGGGTCACCGTGTGGTCACCCGTCCCCGCCGGGTCCTGGTAGGTCGCGGACAGGAACGCCGTCCACTCCTGCCCGTAGACCGACCTGGTGGCCGGCCCCGCCGCCACCGCACAGCCCGACGGCTCGACCGCGACCGCCTCGGGAGGCTCGCTGCCCCTCGGCCCGGCCACCACTGTCGTCCCGGCCAGCCTGCTGACCTCGTCCGGGACGAGCAGATCCGCCTGGACCGTCCCGGCCGCCACGTGCAGGTCCCCGCCGTCCGACGCCCGCAGCCACCACCATCCCCCGCCGGCGGCCAGCCCGACGCACAGCACGGCGGCGACCGCAACCAGCAGCCTCCGCTTCGCCCGGCCCACAGGAAGCGGCCCGCCCGGCGCCGCTTCCCCGGGGAAGGCCGGCTGCGCCGCCAAGCCCTCAGGCAGCGGTCCCCGTTCGTCCGCGGGCGCCGAGGGACGGGGCACGGCACCCGCCAAACCCTCGCCGGCCGGACCCGCTTTCGGCGGCTCGATGATGAAATCGGAGTTCTCGGCCACGCCTCATCTCCCCATGACACAGCGTCAAATCGGCAAGCCTGATAACGTTCTGTGGATTTCGCCGATGCACAGAGTGGCTGATCCGGCCCACTGCGGCAAGCCCTTCTCCGCTGGTTTGAGGCCTTGCTGAGCATTCCGATCGGCGCACGCCCGACTACCCTCCGTCGTCGGAAGGGTCATTGACAGCTGCCGTCGTGACTGTGTGCCGACTCCGGCGGGGCCGACCGGCTCGTCACCGAGGACGGGCCGGTGCGGACGTACTTCATGGCCATGCCGCTCGCGAGACCGAACCGGCGCCTGATCCACAGCGGTTCCCGCGCAGGCGGCGCCGGCCGGGTTCCGGGGAGAGACGTCGAAGCGCCTCCCTCTTTGGACGCGAGTTCACAAGGCCGAACAGCATGTTCACCGACGATCTGGATTCACTCGATCGAGTGACAGGTCTTCCAGTCTGGTGGGGCGTGCCACGAGGAGCCGCGCAGGAGGGTGCACAGGAGGGCGCGCAGGGCGGCTGTCAGGTTGACCGGGGTGTGCGCCTGGGTGATGTTTGTCGATGAGCCTGGTGGTGTCGGCTTCCACGCGACACATCGCGCTCAGGAGGGGGCTGTACGCGGACTCGGCCTGAGTGATCTCCGTCCAGACCGGTACCGTCGCCGTTAGCCGACCGGCGCCGCAGAGGCGGAGCCCGGTGTGTCAGTTCGCCCAATGTCGAAGGCCTGCCGACTCCGCTCCCTCGTAGAGCTGATGGGGGCGGGCGGGAGCATGGGAGCCACGGTGGGACAGGCTCGCTCCGGCCTGTGGCAGGCCACCCCGTCTCCAGCGTGAACCCGCTGCTGACTGGCGGACCGGCCTCGGCGCACGTCGGCGCGGCCGTCGCGGTCGCCGCACCGTGGGGCGTCGAGGCACGGCCCGGGGTCAAGGACCCGGCCCTGGCTACGGACCAGTGCTGCCTCCGCCGTGGTCGTGCCAGAAGGGCGCTCGCACGGCCCGGTCGCCCCGCCCGTCGCGGGGCTCCGTCGCCGGACCGTTCCCCAGGTCGTCGAGCGAAGCTGCCTCGGTGAGGACGCTGTGGGCCTCGGCGGTGCGGCCGGCGTCCGCCAGCCGCTCCGCGAGGGCGCGGAGCATGGCCGCGAGGCCCGGGACAGCGGTGTCGGGGATCGACCCGATGATCAGACGGTGGATCCGGACGGCTTCGGCGCTCGCGGTCAGGGCCTCGTCGAACCGGCCGAGGCGGCCCAACAGCATGGAGAGGCCGACGAGGCTCGTCACCAGGTCGGGAAGGAAGAGGTCGGGCACGGCATCAGCCAGCCGGCGTCGGAGGCCGACAGCCTCGGCGGCGACGTCGAGCGCGGATTCCAGTCGGCCGTGCTCGCTCAGCCTCCCCGCGAAGTTGTCGAGGGTGGCGGCGAGGCCCGGTAGATGGGCGTCGGGACTGGCCTCGGCGAGTCGGCGTTGGATCGCCACGGCCTCCACCATCGCGGCCATGGCCTCCCCGTGGCGGCCCTGGCGGTCGAGCAGGGTCGAGAGGTTGTTCAGGCTCATGCCCAGCTCGGGGAGGAAGGCCTCGGGGTTCGATTCGGTCAGTCGACGGTAGAGGCCGACGGCCTCGGTGATGGAGTCGAGCGCGGCCGCGGGCCGCCCGGCCTGGTCCAGGCCCAGGGCGAGGTTGTTGAGGCTCCTTGCGAGATCCGGCAGACGGGCGGCGGGGTTGGCCTCCGTCAGCTCGCGCCGGATCGAGACGGCCTCCCGGTTGGTGTCCAGGGCCTCCTCGTGTCGACCGAGGTCCGCGAGCCGGGCCGAGCGGCTGTCGAGGCCGGTGGCGAGGTTCGGCAGATAGGCGTCGGGGTTCGACGAGGCCGACCGGCGCAGCAGCTCGACGGCTTCGTCCGCGGCCTCCAACGCTTCGGCGCGCCTGCCGAGTTCGCCCAGTTCGGCCGCCAGGTTGACGAGGCTCCCGGCGAGCTCGGGCAGAAAGGTCTCCGGGGCGGCCTCGACGAGGTCCCGGTAGATCCGGACGGCTTCGCGGCTGGAGTCCAGCGCCTCCTCGTGCCGGCCCGCCGTCGCCAGCCGGGTGCCCAGGTTGCCGAGCCCGGCGGCGAGGTCCGGAAGGAAGGAGTCGTGGTCCATCCCACCGAGCCGGCGCCGGAGATGGACGGACTCCGTGGTGGCGCTGAGGGCCTCGTCGAAGCGGCCCATGGACGAGAGGTGGATGCCCAGGTTGCTGAGCCCCCTGCCCAGGCCGGACAAGTGGGGGTCGGACGGGGTCTCGGCCAGCCTGCGCCAGAGGCCGACCGCTTCGGTGGCGGCGCCCAGGGCCTCCTCATGCCGGCCCGTCGCGGTGAGGCGCAGGCCGAGGTCGTCGAGGCACTCGGCGAGTCGCGGCAGGTGGTCGGGGTCGTACTCGGCGCGCGGGCGGTACTCGGCGACGAGGCGCCTGGTGAGCCGAACGGCCCAGAAGGCGAGCCGCTCGCTCTGCTTCGGAAGGCGCTGGGTCAGCCGCTCCAGCTCGCTGAGGGGGAGGTCGGGCGAGGCGGTGATCTGCTCCAGGGCTTCGAGCAACGGCTCCGGCGCCTCCGCGCGGGTGACGGCCTCGACGGCCGCGGGCCCCAGGACGCGGGAGTGGCGCACGCACAGGGCGGAGAGCTCACGGCCGAGCAGACCTGCGAAGACCTGGTGGTTCGCGGCCCGGGCATAGACGTTCAGGAGCTGGGCGAGCTGCGCGGGGGAGGCGGCGGGTACGGCTTGATCGGCGAGCGCGGGATCCTCGGCGAGCTCCCGGCCGACGAAGCGCTCGGCCAGCCGGTCGGGTTGCAGGGTCTCCCACGGGCGGGGAGGGGCGGACGGCGACACGGCGGTGATCCAGGAGCGGACCGCATCCCGTCGGTCTCGGCTCTGGTCCGCCAGGGCGGGGACCCGGCGGAGGAGCTCGTCGGCCTCGGTGCTGCTCTCGGCCCCGAAGAGGAAGGCCACGGCCAAGGTGCTGAGGAGCGTGCGCATCGACAGTACGGAAGTAACGCCCCGGGCGTCCGCCAGCAGCGTCCAGTAGCGCTGCTCGTGGCCGAGCAGCCGGTCCTCCAGCTCGTCGGGCCGCAGAGCGGGTTCCTCGTCCGCGGAGCCGGACTCGAGCTGCTCGGCGGTGTCCAGCAGATCGGCGAGCGCGGTCATGTGGAGGGCCAGTACCGTCCGGTCTCGCTCCCGGGCGAGGCGCTCGCCCGGGTAGGACCGGACGACGAGATGGTCCGCGATGGGCGGCCAGTCGTGCTGCTCCCAGCCCGGTATCCGCCTCAGCTCCAGCGCGAAGCCGCGGACCGCGCGTACGTACTCCTCCGCGGGCCGGACCTCGAACTCCTCCTGCCACGGCGGGAGTGCGGTGACCCGGGCGTCCTGGAGGAGGCTCTCGGTGAGGTGACTGGCGAGGGTCAGGCCCTGCCACCAGTCGCCCGCGGTCCGGGCGAGGAGGAGAAGTTTGAACGGCGGGTCGGGGTACTCGCGGTCGGCGACGACCTCCAGGAGTGCGCGAAGCTCGTCGGTACGGGCTTCGGCGTAGTCCACGACGATCAGCGTCGGTACGACCGCGCGCCTCAGCTCTGCCAGGCTCACGGAGTGGGCTCTCTTGCGCAGCCACAGCACCGCCGAGTTGTCGGCGGCGGCCAGGTTGGTCAGTTCCTGCGCCAGTCTGGTCTTGCCCTGGCCGCCGGCGCCGTGGATCAGATGGATGCCGAGGCCCGGTTCGCGCACCCAGTCCCGGAGCCGGGCCAGAAGGGCTGCACGGCCGCTGAACGGGAGGACCTGTCGCCGGGCCTGGAGCAGCGCGGCGGGCGTTCGCCACACGGACCGGGCCCGTGGGCGGACGCCATCGGCGAGCTCGCGCCATTCGGCGGGTTCGAGGAGCAGGTCGGCCTGCGGCAGGTGCCGGAGCAACTCTTGGCGGAACGACGGCGAGGCCATCAGCACGGAACAGGGCACCACGTGGAGCCGGTCCCGGTCCGGTTCGTGCGCGGTGGTGACGCCGGTAAGCAGGTCGTCGCAGAAGACCGCGCCGCCGCCGATCGCGCCCGGGAACGAGGCCGAGGTGGAGGAGGGCCAGTGGGCCGACGTCATCATAGCGACCTCGGTCCTGACTCCGGCCTGGCGGAGGTGGCCGTAGACGTGGTGGAGCTCCCCCGGCCGGTGGGCCGACGGTGCCTGAACCCACGTCACCCGGCATTCCGTGGTGGGCGAGTGGGTGACCAGGCGCCCCCAGCGGACGGGGTCGGCCTCCGGGGCGCGGTCGGGAGCGTAGGCGTCCAGGCGGACCAGGGCGACGTCTCCCACGTACGTGCCCTTTCCGACCCATGCGACGGAACCGCGCAGCCAGTGCTCCTGCCCCGTTCTGTACACCTCCGTCGCCGTACCGGGCTTGGGCCGGCCCGGGAGTGCAGTCAGCACCAGACCGGGCGCGATCTCGTAGCCGGAGACCACCAGACCCGGGAGATGGTCCGACCCGAGGGGCGGGCGGGTCATCGACAGCCGGACGGAGACGACCCGCCCGTCCTGTGGTCCGTCCGCCCGTCCGACCCTCGGAGCGGGGACCGGTGAAGCGGCCGGCGGATTCACCCGGGGGCGCAGCGGCACGGTCGGAGGCTCCTCCACGGCCGGCCCGCCCGCGCCGGGTGCGAGGCCGACCGGCAGGTCGACGGTGCGGAACGGGATGCCGCCGGCCGTCACCAGCGTGAGCTGGAGGCTCAGCGCCCCGGTCCCCCCGCCGGTGGCCCGGCCCGGGACCGGCAGGTCCTCGGCGACGTGGGCCACGAAGCGCGCCGGACCGTACGTCCCGCCGTACCGGTGCAGGAGGACGGCGGTGGGGCCCAGGGCCTCGATCTCGAGGCCGGGGCAGCCCGAGAGCATGCAGCCGATCGCGAACTCCTCCTGGTCGTAAGGCCAGTCGGGCAGCGGCTCGGTGCCCGCGATCTCGACGTCGACCGTGACGAGGTAGCTGAGGCCGGGCTCCACCTGGTCCGGCCAGCTCACCAGCGGGCGCAGCGGAACCGACGGCGGTGTCATTGGTCCGTCCCCTCGTCGGCCCCCGTCGGGGCGGTACCGGTCGTGCTCTCCCCGTTCGCGACGGCGCCGGGGTGGGTGAGGTGCAGGGTGGTGTCCGGATGCCCGTAGTAAACGTACAGAAAGCTGGTCAGGAAGAGTTTGAAGTCCATCTCGAGGCTCTGCTCGTCCTTGCCGGAGCTGTTCCGGGTGCGTTTCGCGTAGTGCCGCCGGTGCTCCTGGAGCACGGAGGCGAGGTTGACGGGCTGGTCCGAGGCGTCCTCCAGCAGGCGGGCCGCGAAGTCGTGCGAGTGGTCGATGTCGATGTCGCCGATGACCGCCACGACGGCGCTCGCCCCCTTGCGGAGGAAGAGTTCGACGAAGCTGCGCACCGGTCGACCCGGCAGTTGCTCGTCCTGCATCGCCTGCCCGGAGGCACAGGCGTTGAGCAGCACCGGGGGCCCGGTGTCTTGGAGCGTGTGCATCGGGTAGCCCGTGAACCGGTTCAGAGACCGGCCGCCGATGGTGAAGGTGTTCCCGGACTGCGAGTAGGCGCCGTGGGCGCGGATCATGATCAGTCCGAGCGGTTCGTCCGGCTGGTCGAGCCGCCGCATCAGGTCGTCGACGGTCCGGTACGGGGGAGCGGCCAGGTAATCGGGGAAGCCGCCGACGGGGACGTCGAGGTCCCCCTCGAGCAGCATCACCAGGCCGCCCTTGCTGGCGTGTCGCGGTGCCGAGTAGTCCCACACCCGCGGACCGTCGTGCACGCTGGTCCAGCGGACGACTGGGACGAGTTCGCCGAGCCAGCCGTCGAGTTCGCCGCCGGAGGCCACCGACCGCTCGAGGTAGAAGAGCTCCCAGGGGATGTTGTACGAGGTGTTGTCCCAGATGACGAGCTGCGGCTGCGGCGAGAAGGCGAACAGGTCCCGGATCCAGCGGACCAGTGTGCTCTGGTAGAGCCACCAGTTCCGCACCTGGTGGTAGGCGGCGGACCAGGGGCCGTCACCCCCCGCGCACACCGGGCCGGCCGCTGAGGCCGCGGTGTCCTTCATCAGCCGGGCGAGCGACAGTCCGAGCTGAGGCAGCTCCGGCTGGCTGGGCGCCGACTGGACGGTCCGCTCGTGGTGCCAGGTCATCGAGATCCTGGGCTGCTCGGCGGAACCGCTGCCGGTGACGCAGAGCATCGCAGTCCCGGGGGGCAGGGCGTCGCCGAGGCCGGCCCAGCCGGGCTCGAACTCGTCGGAGGGGCCGGGGCGCACCACGTCCTCGGCGACCGGTCCGGTCGGCGGGCGGACGGCGGGGCGCGGTGCGGGCAGGCCGACATCGGCGGCGAGGAGCCCGCGCATGGTCGGAGGTTGCGGGGTCGTCATGGCTGTGGACCCGCCTCCGGGCGGCGGTCCGCGCCGACGGGTGACGGCGGGGCGGCCGGGGGGTCGGCCCGCCCGGTGGCCGGCTCGGCCGGTACCAGGAGCGCTTCGGCGGCCAGGGCCTCGGCGAGGTCGAGGACGAGGTCGGGGTGGAGGCCGCTGTCCGGGGCGATGAGCACGGTGCGGGCGCGGGGGAGAGCCCGGACGGCGGCGGCCGCGGTGAGGGCGTCGGTGACGCCCTCCCGACCGACCCGGGCCGTCACCCGGCCGATCAGGCTGGCGTCGAGCGGCACGTTGCCGCGGCCGTCGGTCACCACGACCAGGACTGCCCGGTGGTGGTTGCCCCGGGCCCGTCGGTGGAAGCGGCGCATCTCCTGGGCCGTGAGGTCCAGGGCGTGCGCGAGCGGGCTGGCCGGGCCCGGGGAGCGTGCGACGGAGGCGAGGATCCGCGGGTCGAGGAGCGAGGCGGCCCGGTACCGCTCGGCGACTGCCTCGTTGGGTGCTCCGAGGTGGCCGAACTCGACGACGGTGACGGCAGCGCTTTCCTGGTAGGCCCAGCGGAGGAACGGAGCCAGTGGCGGGCCGAGGTCCCAGCCCTTGCGGCAGGAGTGGTCCAGCAGCAGGAACAGTGCCCGGCCGCTGTCGCGGGCGCGCCGGTACTGCCGCAGGTCCGCCGCGCTCACGGACAGCCCGCGCGGCGGCCCGGCCGAGTCCGTCGCGTCCGGGCCCGGGGCTGCTGCGAGGCGGCGGACCGCCTGGAACTTCGCGGCCTCCAGCAGGGTGGGGACGAGGGCGAGGTCGTGGAGGTCGCGAGCAGGGCGCGCACCGGTCCGCCGACCACCCGTCGGCCGCTCGGCGGAGGAGCGGTGCCTGTCGGAGCGCAGCGAGGCGAACGGGGGCAGGGCGGCGGGGTCGTCCTCCGGGTAGGGCGAACCGGGGACGGTGCCCGGTACGGGGGCCTGCTCGGGGTCGAGCGCGCGGGAGGCCGGTGCGGCGATCGCGGACGGCGGTTCGGCCGGGTCGGCGCTCTGCGGGTTCGTACCGGTGGCCGCCGCCGTCGGCCCGGGGGCCGCCGGGGGCGCCGGATCCGTGGGCGGTTCGGCGGGTAGCGGGTCCGCCGCGCGGGGCGGGACGGGGGCCTGCGACGGGGGCAGACCGAGTAGCCGGGCGGCCTCGTGCACGTGATCCGGGCCGACGTACTCGGCGTCGGCGGCCAGGACCCGGGCCGTGCGGGCCAGCGCGAGGTCCCTGCGCCGACCGGGACCGCCGGGCATCAGCGCGACGACCAGGGCGGCCGCTTCGGGGCCAAGTCGGGCGGGGCGGGGGCGTGCGCGGCGGGCGGGCAACAGCGCGCCGAGCAGCGCCAGGTCGTCGGCAGGCTCGGCGGCGCCGGTCGCCGCCGCTTCCGCCGCCGCTTCCGCCGTCGTGGCCGCCGAGTGCCGCGTGGCGGCCCGCAGCGTGAGCAGGGCCTGCGCAAGGTCGCCTGCGTCCGCCCGAAGCGGGAAACGGTCCAGCAGGTGCGGGGAGAGCCGTGCCGCCGCCGCCCGGGGCAGGGCGGCCAGCCAGCGGGTCCGGGGCTCCCACCGCAGGCTGTGCCCGAGCCGCTCCACGGAGGCGGCGTCGGAGTCGAGCAGCGCCAGCGCGGCCTGGACGACGGGGAGCGGGGCGTGCTCGAGATCGGGTACCAGTACGACCGGTGGTGGACCGGCGTCGCCCTGCTCGACGAGGGCGCCGGGCCGCAGGGCGAAGCCGCGGCCGACGGGTGCGGTCGGCAGCCACAGGCTCTCAGCGGTGGTCCACGCCCCGAGGACGACGACGGGGCCGTGCGGCCGGGCCGTTCCGCTCCCGCCGCTCCCGTTCCCGTCGTCGCCCGGTGCCGCGGGCGACGCGGCGGCGCCCCCGTCCGGCCCGTCGGCCAGGCGCTCGGCGAGTACCCGGCCGAGCAGGGACAGCAGCGCCGGTTCCAGGTCGAAGAGCAGCAGGCCGCCGAGGCGCCGCTCCGCCGCCACGCAGTCGAGCAGGGTCAGCACCCGGGCGAGCGCGGAGGGCACAGAGGTCACGCCGGCCGTCCGGCCGCGACCGACAGCACCTCGTCGACCTGCCGGTCCTGTTCCGGGCCCCAGGCCGGCAGGGAGCCCGACTCCCCGGCGGAGCGACGGTGGATCAGCGCCAGCCGGGCCACCCGCCGCACGTGGTCCGTGCTGACCGTCGAAGCGCCCTCGATCGCGGCCAGGGCCCGCGCGGCCCGGCAGAGCACCAGGTCGCCGCGGTGGCCGACCACGCGGAAGTCGGCCGCCAGCCTTCCGCAGTCGAGCAGGGTGTCCGGGCCGTACTCGACGGAGCCGAGCCGCCCCCGGGCGCCGTCGAGTTCGGCCCTCCGTGCCTCGTCGGCCGCCAGCGCGTCCTTCAGGAAGGCGGACTCCGGGTCGTCGCGCTCGGCCTCGAACTGCAGGACCGTCTCGATGATCCGCTGCCGCTGCTCGGGCTCCTGCTCGGCGGCGACCTCGGCGACCAGGCCGAACCGGTCGAGGAGCTGGGGGCGCAGTCCGCCCTCGTCCGGGTTCATGGTGCCGACGAGGGTGAAGTCCACTTCCTGGCGCTGCTCGGCCAAGCCCTCGCGCTGGACGCTGAGCAGCCCGGTCGAGGCCACGTCCAGGATGATGTTGACGAGGTAGTCGTCAAGCAGGTTGATCTCGTCGATGTAGAGGATCCGCGACGCGGAACGGGAGGCCTCCACGAGCAGCCCGTCCTCGGGTTCGGCCAGCCCTTGCATCAGCTTCTTGATCTGCCAGCCGCCGAGGACCCGGTCGTCGGTGGCTCCGATCGGCAGGGTGACGGGCAGTTCGCCCGCGACCATGAGGCTGAACGCGCGGATGGTGGTGGTCTTGGCGGTCCCGCGCTGGCCGGTCGCAAGCACCCCGCCGACGGCCGGGTCGACGTAGGCGATCTCCAGGGCCCTGCCGAGCTCCTCCTGACCGACGAGCAGGGAGTACGGCAGGATCCGCCGCCGCCCGGTGGCCGGGGCCGTCATGGGTTCCCTCCAGTGCCGCCACCGGCGGCGTAGGTCCGGGCGGGGTCCAACGGGATGCCCTGCCGCCAGAAGTCGCTCAGTTCGGTGAACAGGGTCTGTTCCTCGCCCTGCCGGGTGGGCACCTCGAACCGCAGTGCCTTGAGCAGGTCGGCCCGGTGCAGGTCGAACGCCACATGGACGCTCTCCCCGTAGCCGAGTGCCGCCTGCACCGCGCCGCGGTAGGCCGCTGCTGCCACGACCAGCGGGACCAGCGCCAGCAGCCACCACCACCCGGTGCGCAGCAGCAGTACACCCGCAACGACGGAGGTGGCCGCCATGACGGCCGCGATTCGTACGGCGCCGTCCAGGGCGTCGCGCCGGTCGTCGACCAGGGTGCGTACCTCCCCGACGAGCAGCGGGTGGAGCCGGGGCCAGGCCACCACGGCGTCCAGGCCGTAGGGGCGCCCGGCGCTGTCCTCCAGCGCGGCGAGCGCGTTGCCCAGGGTGGTCGGGCGCAGCACGTGGTCGGGGAGCGCGAAGCGCCGCCGCAGCTCCTGTCCGGCCTCCCCGGCCCGCTGGACCGCCTCCGGGCTCGGCGCGGTCGCGCCCTGGGGGAGCAGAGCGGCCGTCTCCAGGGCGCGTTTGCGCCGCCGCTGGCGGCGCAGGGCCAGGCCTCCGCCGAGCAGACGCGGCCAGGCCCCCTCGAAGAGCCGGACCAGGGGGAGTTGGAGCGGATTGAGCAGGACGCCCAGCAGCGTGACGGCGAGCACGAGCGCCACCAGTTCACCGGCGCCCAGTCCGGCGGCCGTCGCCCAGGCGGCCTTGAAGTTCAGCCCCGCCCCTTCGGGCGCCGCCCAGGCGCGGGCGCCGGCCCACACGAGCACCAGGAGGAAGACCAGCGCGGCATAGGTCGGCAGGTAGCCGAGGAGGAAGAAGCGCCGCCCGGCGCCGAGTTCGGCGGGCGGCTTGAGTGCGCCGGGAAGGTTCATCGCCGCAGTCCCATCGTGCCGTGACCGGCGACGTCGCACACCGGAAGGGCGCGCGGATCGTAGTAGGAGAGGATGCTCGAACGGTCGCAGGCGGGGACGGCGCAAACGAACCGGATCGCCTTGAACTGCTGGGAGAGCCCCGGCAGCGTGGCCCGGTCGGATCCGCCGAACTCGGGCTGGTCACCGGCGGTTCCGGCCGTCGCGACCAGCCTGCTGGGGGTGGCGATCCCGATGTCCTGCCCGTCCAGGCGGATCACGACCGCGGTCAGCCCCGGCCGGGTGCGGAACATCAGTTCCAGGCGGGACCGCACCTCGTCGGACCGCTCTTCGGCGGTGATGTCGAGCCGGTCGCCGACCTCCGCCGCACGGGCGCCGGGATCGATCAGCCGACCCAACCGAGCCTGCGCCCGCCTGACATCCTTGTTCGTCATGACCCCCCTCAGGCACGAGCGACGGGGGTCATTCTATGGTCAACTCCCTTGCCGCTGGCCCCTTTGGCATCCATATCCTCCATCATTCCGGTACCGCCCCGGCTGCGGCCGCCGGAGCGCCGGGGGTCACGAGGCCCGAGCGGCCGAACGCGACCGGATTCGGCAGGAACGCGCTGCTGCGCGAACGCGGGACCACCAACCGCGAGGTCCTGCTGGTCTGCGGAATCACCCAGGCCAAGGCCCGCCCGTCATGCCGGCCAAGCTTCTCGTCTTCGCAGACCCTGAGCGCACTGACTTCCAACTCGGCGTCGTTGTGGACGGGGAGCTCAGCCGCGCCCACGAGATTGCTCTCCTCAACCACGGCGGTGCCAAGGCTCTCGGTATGGCGGCCGTCCGCAAGCTTGAGAACCCAGCCCACCGAGGGGGTTGGCCAACGTCGACGCCGATACCTGCGCTGCGGCCAAGACCAGACAGGAGACTCCTGGCCAAGCGGGGTCGCAGCAGGCACCGGGACATTGGAGCACATACATGCGGGCGGTGTCCGCCGCCTGCTCGTAGATGCGCCGGCGGATGTCGTCGATCGGAGAGGGCGGGCGGCAAGGGCGGTTCCCAGCCTGGCGGGTGGTGGTCGTGGTCCTCGGCGCGCAGCGCGGCCAGCTCTTCTCCCGGGCGGTCGTCGGTGAGGTGGCGAAGGGTCAGAGCGTGGTCAGCTCGGTGAGGTCGGTGATCACCTCGGAGGCGATCACCGGGTCGAGCTCGGCGAAGGTCGGGAAGGTGCGGTTGTGGGTCCAGTAGTCTCCCGGGCGCCTGTCGAGCCACACCGTTTCCACACGCTGCTCGGGGTACGAGTCGAACATGCCGACGGCGATGCCGTCCTCCGGAGCGATCACCACGTAGAGGTCGGGCCCGACCCGGCGGGACAGCCACTGCTCGACGCCGTTGTCCTGGGGCTCGCCGCGCCGCCACCCGCGCCGTTCCATGCCGACCAGCCGCGTGGTGGGCAGCACCGGACCGCTCTCGAAGCGGGTCAGGCGGTGGCCGGCCCGCTCCTCGTCGGTCAGCGCGTACACCGGACGGTCGAGCTGACGGAACGGCTGCAGGATCTCGTAGTCGGCGAACAGATCCGACCAGTCGGCAAGACCCTCGCCGAGCAGGAGCGGGTGCGCCAGCCGGACGCAGGCCGTGGCCGGCAGTGCGAACCCCTCGTCCCGGACGTCCGCCAGGGTGCGGTCCTCGGCGACGCGGAACGCCGTCACCTTGCCGTCCGTCTCGGACAGCCACACCAGGCGGCGCACCAGGTGCCGCAGCAGCGGATGCCCGACGAAGAGCTGGTCGAACTCCTGCGCCGTCCACGAGCGTTGGGTGACCATCGCCTCCTCCAGGCGGCGGATCTGGTCCCCCGCCGCCGTGCGGACGTCCTTCTTGAGCACCGCGAAGCGCTTGCGTTCGGCGGGCGCCAGCGCGTCGTCGTCCCGCGCCCCCGGGGCGGGCAGGTCCTTGCGGCGGGCACCGGCCGCGTCCAGCACGTACGGCTTGAGCTGGTCGTCGAAGCCGACCGTGAACGTCCGGGTGCCGTAGTCGATGACGGTGGTCCCGTCGGCGTCCAGCCCGAAGTCCGGGACCAGACGGTCGGACAGCTGCTCCCCGGTCAGGCCCAGACCGGCCGCCACCTCGGAGATCTTCTCCTGGGCTCGGGCCTTCAGCGCCTTGAACCTCACCCGCTGTGCGATGCCGTGCAGGTGCAGCAGGGCCGTGTCGGTGCCGATGGCGGCCATCACCTCCAGGCCGTCCACCGCCCGGTGGTGTGCCTTCTCGCCCGGCCAGGCGCGGAGCACCGGCGTCAGCCGACGGACTGTCTCGTCGTCACCGAAGCGGCCGAGCACGTGCAGCGCCCACCCGTCCTGGGCCGGCATGCCGGCCAGCCGCCACTGCTCGAACACCGCCCAGCAGAACTCCGTCAGCGACCGAGGCTCGCACAGCCGGGCCACCTCGTCGAGGCCCGGGTAGGACGCCCCGGGCGCGGACAGTGCGAGCATGGTGAGCACGTGCCGCACCGCCTCGGAGGGAAGGGCGCCCTCGCCGCCGCGCAGCAGCAGCTGCGGCAGTATCACCGGCTCCGCCCAGTCGCAGGGCGGGGGCAGCTTCGCCGGGAGCGCGGTCACCAGCGAGTCGGCCGACAGCAGTGCGCCCACGGCCTCCGCCGCCTTCGGCCCGAACTCGGCGGCCACCGCGCACACCGCCGCCGCGCCGTGCGCCTCGGCGACCACCCGCAGGGCCTGCTCGGCGCCGAGCCGGGCCGCCCCGGCCTTCCCGAGCGCGGCGGGCACCAGCAGCCGGGCCGCGTCCGCGCCGTGCCGGACGAACCAGGAACGCGCGGTGCTCCCGGCCGACTTGAGGCGCACCAGCCAGTCCGTCATGGTCTCGGCCACCTGGGCGTCCAGGTACGGAAGCAGCAGGGACGCGTGCGTGGCCGGGTTCCCCACCGCGGCGGCCCGGATCGGTTCGACGGCGTCCGTCCCGAATCGGGCGGCGACTCGGCGCAGCGAGTCCCCGGAGTGCCAGATGCGCTCACCGGCGCGCCACTGCGCGAGCAGTGGCCGGGCCAACTCCTCGTCGCCGTAAGCGAACAGTGCGAGCTCGGCGTGCTGTCCGCCGTGGAGCCGCGCGTTCTCGGGCTGCCCGATCCTGGCCCGGATCGTGGCCGCGACCCGCTGCCAGTCCTCGTCCGACCAGCTCGTGTACCAGGACTCGGAGTTCGCCGCCCACGCCTCGCGCTCACCGGGCAGCCAACGCATCTGCGGTTCCTGCGGCACGGCGAGGCCGGTCAGCACGCGGGGCTTGCCGGCGGAGCGCGGCCGCGTCCACGGCGGGCTGGTGAACAGCTCCGGCAGCGAGTCGGGGCCGACCTCCGGCACCCGCTCGCCGAGATCGGTGAGCGGCTCGACCAGGGCCGCCTGCTCCGGCGTCAGCTCTGGCAGCAGTGAGAGCGCGGTCGTCCGGTGGACGGCGACGTGGCCGGTCAGGAGCTGCCGGGCGAGCTGCTGCGCGGCCGGGTCGGTGGAGTCCGCGGAGGCCTCGGCGAGCAGGCGCACGGCACGCCGGGGGAAGCGACGCAGACCGGCCAGGAGGGCGGCGCGGGTGGACTTGATGCCGTCCTGCTGGGCCAGCAGTCCCTGGAAGCCCTCGTCGGAGGGGAGCTCGGCGAGCGCGTCCAGGATCCGCTTCTTGCTGTCCTTGTTGTGGTAGCTGGTGTTCAGGTCGTGCAGCATCACCAGTGCCGCGTCGCCGCCGAGGCCCTCGGCCACGGTCGCGATGATCTCGGTGGACCATCCGTCATAGCCCAGGCTCGGCAACGGGGAGAGCTTCTCCAGCGGCTCCGCCGAGGAGAGCGAGCACAGCAGCATCGACCATTCGACGGCTGTCAGTCGGGAGCCCGACGCGACGCACTCCTCGACCCAGGCGGTCTCGGACGGCACCAGGTACGCCGCCACCACCAGGCGGGTCAGGCTGTTCCGGCAGCTCGCCAGGGCCTCGACCGCCGCACAGTGGGTATCCTCGTCGCAGGCCGCTAGCAGCGACCGGACCCGGTCCGCGGCGGGGCGGTACGCGTGGTGCCTCTGGTTGGCCCCGCGCCGCACGCGGGGGTGGACGGACTTCTGGTGGATCCAGTCGGTCTCGACGGCCGTCGTGAACAGCTCGACGGTGGCCTTGGCCGCGAACGGAAGGCCGAACTCCGCCACCCAGGCGTCCACGGCCGCACGGAGCCCGTTGTTGCCGGGATACGAGAACACGGCGGCGAGCACCGCCGCACCGAGCGGGTCCCGGCTGCCGGACTGGTGGGCGCGGGCGGCCGCGACCAGCTCCGGGTCGCTGTGCTCCGAGGCGAGCGTCTGCTCCAGCCAGTCTTCCATCTGCCGCAGCCCGTCACGGTACGAGGCCACCGGGTCCTTCCCCGGCGCGGACGGCTTCCGGGGAATGCCGCCCCGGCGCGGAATCAGGGCCCGGCGCCAGAGGTCCGGCATGACGAAGGCATCCTCGTTCTCGGGACCGGCAGCCTCGGCCGTGGGCGCGACGGGCTGCGCCACGGACACCGGATCCGCCGGAGCACCCGGCTCCGTGTCCGCCCCCGCATGGATCTCGCGGTAGCCCTTGCGCTCCTTCTCGGCGACCACCTTGGCGAGGTGCGCCTGCGCCTCCTCCACGGTCGGGAACGCCTTGACCTGCTCCCGCCCGTTCGTACCGGACCGCCCGTATCGCACGGTCACCGCGGCACCGTCGACCGCGGCTTCCCAGAACTTGTCCGAGTCGCCCTCGACGAACTCCCAGCGCCGCACAGCCCCGCCCCTCTCCTCGAACTGATGATCAGGAGACGAACGTTAGCGAGTCCCACCGACAGGTCCCGGGCCGACCGCCCCCGCACCCACCTCCCTGCCGAAATCACCGTGCGCTGGAGCCTCGTTCCTCAGCGAGCGGCGTACACGTCCTGGACGAAGCGTGCCCCGCGCCGAGCTCGCCGCGCACCCGTTGGAGGAGAAGCTGTTCGGCCGGCCCTGGCTGCAGGAGGTTCGTCGTCATGGCCGGTGCGCCGACTTCCACCACCAGGTGCTCGCACAGCCATTCCAGGTCCTGCTTGGACACGGCCGTGTCACCGCCGGTCAGGAACCCGAAGACGTTGCCCGCTTTGCGTCGGCCCCGCGCGGGCAGGTCGAACCCTCGCCAGAGGGCTTCCGCGTCGAACCGCAGCAGTGTGGTGTTCATCCCCGCCAGGAACGGCGCGTCAGAGGAGCGGGCTGGCACCATCACCGCGTTCAGTACAGCATCGTCCGGAGGTGCGTCGCGCATCACGATGCGCAACCGGTGCGCGGTGGCGCCCGCCCCGGGGCCGTCCCGGTCGGCGACGGCAGCCGCCACGAGGCGGTCCGGCATCAGCCCGCGATTGTCGGTCGTGAACGTGGCGTAGCCGAGGGGGCCTTCCTCGTCCGAGTGCTTGGACTGCGTCCGCTCACGGGATCTGTCCGCGTTGATCACCGTGAGGTCGTCGAAGCGATCGTCCGTCATCAGCTTCTCATCGACATGGACCCTGGCGATCCCGCCGAGCTGCAGGTCGACGACGCGGCCTGCCTCCATCAAGTCCTGGTACTCGTACCCGCGGTGCGCGGCAGTCAGATCACTCATGTCGGCAGCATTTTCCACCGTCGACCACCCTGCTGGCACTGAAGTGACCAAACCGCGACGAAGGCCCCGATTAGGTCCACCGGCTTTGCTGTCGCTGAGAGCTCGCAACACGATCATGGTGTCCTGCACGTGGACTGGCCATGCGCACCCACAGCGGGGCGCCGACGATGATCTGGTGGGTGCCGTCGAAGTCCCATAGCTCGGGGTCGAGCGTGACGTCGGTGTAGAACACTGCCGGCCGACCGGCGTCCGTGGCCTGGCCGAGGAGCGCAGTAGCCTGGCGTAGATATCAGTTCAACCGTGGGGGTGGGACGTTGGCAGCCGTGGTCTTCGTGCACGGGATCGCCAAGCAGTATCTGGGGCCGAGGACGATGCACGGCGGGATTGCGGCAGCTGCAGCCGACGGGGTGCGTCTTGCGGGAGGCCCGTCGCTGGCCGCCGAGGACGTGGCGGTGGCCTTCTACGGCCATGTCTTCCGACCCTCAAACGGCAAGGGCGAGACCTGGCATGACCCTGATGCGTTGACCGAGGACGAACAGGCGCTGCTAGCCGCGCTGTGGCAGTCGGCCGCCAACGAGGAACCGGACCGGGTGCCGGCCGCCAACGGACGGGCTGGATTGAAGGCACGCACTCCGCTGACCGTCCAACACGCCTTGCACGCCGTGTGCCAGTCCCGGTTCCTGGCCGGCGTCGGGGAGCAGTTCATGCTCGGTGTGCTACGCCAGGTGACTCGCTACCTGAACGACCCCGCCTTGCGTGGGCGGGTCCAGGCGGAGATCGCCGCCGCCGTCACTTCCGACACCCGGGTGCTCGTCGGCCATTCCCTTGGGTCGGTGGTGGCCTATGAGGCGTTGTGCGCCCATCCCGAGTGGAACGTGCGAACGTTGGTGACGTTGGGGTCGCCTCTGGGCATCCCGCACCTGGTGCGCGAGCGGCTACTGCCGGCGCCAGTGGACGGGCTGATCACATGGCCGGGGAGCGCCGAGAGTTGGACCAACATCTGTGACCGCTATGACGTGGTCGCACTGGTGAAGGCACTCGCGCCACTTGTCGGCAGCAGCCAGGTCACCGACCTTTTGGTGGACAACGGCTGGCAGGCCCACGCGGTCGAGCACCACCTGACTGCCGTGGAGACCGGTGCGGCCATCGCGGCGGGACTGCACGGGTGACCGAGGTGGCCCGCCGGTTCGTCATCACTGCCGGCACCGCCCGCTACCGTGACGAAGAGATCGAACAACTGCCGCATGTCCCGGGCGACCTCGACCAGGTCACCGAGGTGTTCGCCAGCATGCAGTACGGGTCGGCACTGCGCCTGCTCGACCTCGACCGGAACGAGCTGCTCGAACGCCTGATCCGCTGGAAGCGTGCGGAATCGCACAGCGGGGACGCACTGGTGGTCTACTACAGTGGCCACGGCGAGCGCAGCGACGACGGCCACCACTATCTGCTCTGCCATGACAGTGAGTTCGGCGATCCGGACCTCGCACTTGAGACTGAGGATCTGGTCACTCTCTTCGGGCGCAGCGGCGTACGCCACCTGCTGGTGGTGATCGACACCTGCTACGCGGGGCTCGGTGCGACACAGGGAGTCAAGGCACTGGCTCGCGACCTGACGCTCCGACTGGCAGCCGGCGGCCCCGCGGCGTTGGACGGGTTCGCGGTAATCGCTGCCGCCCGCCCGCGGGAACAGGCCGAAGACGGGCTGTTCGCCCAGGCACTGACGGCTGCGGTGGCCGACCCGGGCCTGGGCGGCCCACGACAGGCCAGGCTCGCACTGGAAGAGGTGGTGAGGCGGGTCAACAGCGAGCTCTTGGCGCGTGGCGCACTGCAGCGCGCGGAGTACTACATGTCCGGGGACGGCACATTCGCCTTCATGCCCAATCCTCGGCACGTGCCGGACCTGCCGCCCGAAGTGGACTTGGCCGAGCAGCGGGCATGGGCAAGCCAGACAGCTCGGCGAGAGTCGGAGTGGGCACAGCGGGTGCTCGAATTGGAGCGCCTGCTGGCGAACGAGCGGTCGGAGCTGTCAGCAGCAGGGTCGCGTGTGCCGGAGCTGGAGTCACCTGCGAGTGTGCTCGTTGAACGACCCTCCCCGGCTAACCGGTACCGCTTCGAATCGCCGCGACGCCACGACTACTTCACCGGCCGCACAGCAGCTCTCACCGTGCTCGGCGAATGGCTGGCTCGCCGTGGACGCCTGTCGCACCCCGAATACGGCGTGTTGGTCACTGGTTCCCCTGGCGTCGGCAAATCGGCATTGCTTTCCCGCCTGGCCCGGGACGGCGCGATCACCGTCAGTTTCCAGGCCCGGAATCTCACGCTGGCCGACCTGGTAGACCTGCTCGGTGACCACCTTGTCCTGCCTGCGCCGCGCACGCTGCAAGACGTGCTGTCCGCCATTGCAGTGTCGGGAGAGCCGCTCGACCTCATGATCGACGGCCTGGACGAGGCTGTCCCGTCAGAGGTGCGGCCGCTGCTGTTCTCTCTGCTACGTCCGCTGGCCGCAATGCCATCCGTACGACTACTGGTAGGTACTCGCCCACACCTGGTCGACTTGGCCGGCCCCGATTTCTGGGTCCTGGACTTGGACGACCCGCGGTGGGCGCCCCAGGAAGACCTGGCCGCATACGCAGGACTGCTGCTCACCGCACCGGATGGTCCTGGCAGCCACGGCCGGCCGCTCAACCCGTCACTGGCCGCCCAGGTCGCCACCCAGGCCGAGGGCAACTACCTGGCCGTCCGGCTGATGGCCCGGACCCTGGCCCACCGCCCGCCCAGCGCGCCGCCGGTCGAGCTGCCGAGCGGCGGCCTCGGTGCGGTCATCAGCTGGGCGCTTCGCGAGCAGTTTGGCCCGGACGAGCGCACCGCCCGCGCAATGCTGACCCCGATCGCCTTCGCCCAGGGCCGGGGTCTGCCGTGGGGGACCGTCTGGCCGGCTCTGGCCTCGTCCGTCCTGGGCAGATCGGTCAGGGGTGAGGAGATCGCGGAGCTGGTGGCAGCGGCTGGCTCCTATCTGACCGAAGCCCTCGATCCACTCGGCCGCTCGGTCTACCGGCTGTACCACGAGGCCTTCGCCGACGAACTGCGGGCCGCTGCCTCACAGGATGCCCAGGCCCAGCTGAGCCGCGCGCTCGTGGCGCTGGTCCCACCCGCGCTTGACGGCACCGGCCCGGACTGGATGGCGGCTGACCCGTACATCCGCGCTCATCTGGCCACTCACGCGGCAGCTGCCGGGCTGCTGGACGAGCTGGCCACGGACCCGCTGTTCCTGCTAGCAGCTGATCATGCAGCTCTGTTGCCAGCCCTGGACTCGGTGCGCTCGTCATCGGCACTGGCTGCGCGGCGGGTCTATCAGGCCAGTGCGGCGATGCTGCTCGGTACCCACGAACTATCAGATCGAGCAGCGCTCCTGGAACTGGCCGCCGTCCAACACGATGCACGGTCGCTCGCGGCTGCCGTCCGAGCGCGGGTGCCCAGCCGCCGCTGGGGCACTCGGTGGGCGCTGCCCAGTCGGCCGCACCGGACCATCGGTTGGTCGCCTCACTCCGTGACGGGCGCCGCCGAGCGGGTCCTCGATGGGCAGACGGTGATTGTGACCGCTGGCCTGGTGCAGGGCGTGCAAGTGTGGGACTTTGCCTCCGGCGTGGCAGTGCGGGCACCGGTTCCTGGCTGGTTCGTGCGACTCACGGTTCCGCACGACGGCGATGGTCCGCTGGTCATGACCTTAGGGGAGGGCCAGGCACAGGGATGGGACCTGGATACCGGTAGGCCCCTCGGCCCTGCTCTGCGGACCGGGGCGGTCGAGATCGCCATGTCCGCCGGCCCAGATGGTCCGATAGGTGTCCTGCTCGAGCCTGATCGGATCGAGGTGGTCGATCTGGCTGCCGGCCGGGCCATCTGCACGATCGACCCGACCTTCCCGAGCCGTCGCGCCCCGCACCTCCGGCGGGTGGCAGCGGCCTGTCAGGGCAGCGAACTGACCGTCGCTATCGCAGCCGTCGGCTGGGGGCGCAATCACACCCAGCACGCCGAGTTGGAGGTGTGGTCCGTAGACCTGGTCACCGGGAGAACCCGCCGGACGGACCGGCTCAGTCATCGCGAGCACGAGATTCAGGAACTGCGCGTGCACAACGGGACCGTGCACGTGGTCCTGTCGCATCTGGCGTCTAACCGCGGTGGAACCGTCGTCTCGCAGCGGGGGCGGATCCGGACGATGCGGGTGCATGCGATAGTACGAGGCGCTGCGATGGCGTTCCGGGACGATGGACCGCACTACTGGTACAACCGGAACGACTGCCGACTGCGCAGCGTCGACGCTGCCGGTCACCCTCGGGCGCTGGTCGATGTCGATCAGTCGGCGTACCGCCAAGTCCTACCTCTGGAGTCAACCACTCGTCCCGCCGTGGTCACCGTCGACGACCTGGCCACGTTCATCCAGGTGTGGGAGCCGACTGCTGTAGTGGAGGACCGGTACCGGCAACGCAGCCCGGTCTCCGACCCCGAAGCTGTTCCGTTCGCACTGACCAGGATCGACGGGCGGCAGCATGTTCTGCTCGGTACACGGACCGGCCTGCGGCTCCTGGATCCGGCAACAGGAGCGCAGGGCACCGGGCTATCGGTGCGCCTGACCGGCGGCAGGCTTGCCACACACCCAGACCTGCCCCCTGTGCTGGTCGGTCCACCGATGCCGCGTGGCAGACGAAAGTTGGTGCGGTACAACGCTGCGACGGACGAAGCCGTCACCATGACTGGCGACCTCGGCAGGTTTGCCCTGGGCGCTGAACTGATTCCCTGGAACGGTCAGGAGTTTCTCGTGTGCTGTTTCCTTGACCGCTTTGAACTCTGGGACAGCAGGCCCAAGTTGGTCTGCAGGGTATTCGACGGAGATGGCCACTTCTCGGTATCGGCTTCCTTCTCCATTCTGGCCAAGCGGGAGTTGGGCCTCCTGCTCGCCGCTGGGGGATCGGTGATTCAGTACGACGGCACCCGAACTCCTACCATCCACTCACACCCAGCGGCTCGGGTTTCGGAGCTCAGCTTGCTGACCTGGTGGTGCGGCAGTCCCGTGTTGTGCTTCGCCGAGCCGGAGGGGCCCCTGGTCGTCCTCGACGCCCTCAAGGGGGATGAACTTCACCGGTGGTCGAATCCGAGCCTGAGTACGCGCCATCTGGCTGCCATTGAGGTCGACGACCGCTTGGTGATGGTGACGGCGGACACCGACCGGAGGCTGCGAGTCTTCGACAGTGCCTCGTCCGACTGCCGTCTGACCGTTCACATCGGCTCGTGGATCACGGGTCTGCTCATCAGTGACGAGCACCACGTCCTGGTGCGCACCCGCAGTGGGGTGATGTCGCTGCGCCTGCTCTGACCCCTCGGTTGCTGAGGCACAACCCTGCCAGAGGCGTTTCTGACCTCGGCTCATCAAGGTGAATCTGGGCGAAGTGCCTGATGAACCTGAAGCGGTGGCTGTATCCGATGGTGTGTGAGATATGCGGATGGGGGCGGGCTAACCGCCAAGGCCCATGCCGAGACGGTGGGCGGTGTGCTGGCAGCACGTGGTGATCGCGGTACGCGGGGTGGGCATGGCGCCTTGCCTGGCTTATGTGGGGCGCAGTGAAACTATCACCGGAAGCACAGTCTGGCTGCCACTGGCGTCGATCCGAGAAAAGCCGAGCTCAGAGGTATTCTGATTGTCTGTCAGCGTTAACGGGAAGCTGTGCTTCTGGGGACGGCTGCCTGTGCTTCTTGGTGGCAGATTCACCGCGTCTCCTTTGCACCAAGATCAACACCGCTGCGTCCACCCATGGGGCTTTCTGTTCCGGGGTCTGGTGTGCGCTGGCGAGCACCGCGAAGGGCGCCTCGACGACGGCATCGACGCCGTCGCCGTCAAACGCGACTTCCTCGTCGCCAACATGCTCGCGATCCAGGCCAGTGTGGAGTGGGCGTGCGGTGGGCTTGCTGCCCTGTCGCCTACTCCAAGGCGGCGATGAGCGGAGCCCACAGAGGGTGGGTCTGGGCCGGAACGACGAGGTGGGCTTGCTCGCGGGCGCGGGTCATGACGACGTACAGCAGCCGGGAACCGCTCGGAAAGGGTTCGCCTTCGGGGCCGTAGTACTCGTCGTCGCCGAGAAGAAGGATGGTGGTGTCGGCCTCGCGTCCCTTGCTCTGGTGCAGGTTCATCACCTGGATGGGGTGCGGGCGCGGCCGGGTGTAGCCGACGAGGGTCTCGTCGTGGACTTCCCGCAGTCGGGCGGCTACGGCGTCGATTCCGAGTCCTTCGTCGAGAAGAAGCAGGGCGCGCCGGGTCTCGGACGCTGCCTGTAGCCACGACTCTTGTCCGCGGAAGGTGCCGATACGGGCGTATGCCCCCGTGAGGACTTCCGCCAGACGCGCGATGTCCGGTCCGGCGCCCCCGGCGGAGCGCAGGTCTCGCGCCAGGTCGGACAATGCGGATTCCAGCACCGTGTTTGAGCGGTTGAGCATTTGACGAGCCAGCTCCGACAGGTTCCTGCTGCGCAGGCAGGCGGTGACGTAAACAGCCAGGGCCCGTCTGACCGGTGCGTCGTCATCGCCCAGCGCGTACTGCAGCAGCGCCAGTTGCGCGGACAGCGCACCTCGGCATGCGCCTCGGTGAAGCCAATCTGCTCGTGGGCCAGGCCGGCCTCTGTGAGGGCATCCGACAAGGCCGTCGTCGCGACGTTCGTGTGGGTGAAGACGCTGACCGTGTGCCCCTTCTCGCGTGCAGCCCGGGTCAGATCGATGACCTGTTCGTACCCGGAGCCGCTCGTGTACCGGGTGACGGCCAGGCGGCCATGGGATGCAGCCACGCCGAAGGCGGGGTTGCTGAAGTCGCGCGTGCGCGCGGCCTCGGCCGCGGCCGGAAGGACGCCGGAGGGGGCGCGGTAGCTGGCCGGTTCGAGGTCGATCCGCACCGCACCCGGATGGGCCATGGCCGCCGCGATCCGTGCGGCGGGGTCCACGCCGGGCTTGAAGCTCCCCTGGAAGATGCTCTGGTTGACATCGCCCAGCAGGATCCGCCGTGCCCCGGGGGCGATCTGCTGCACGAACTCCCACTCGGTGGCGTCGGTGTCCTGGAATTCGTCGCAGATTACCAGGGAGTACCGGCCGGCGTAGTGCTCGCTCACCTTGGGCAGCGTGAGCAGCTCGGCGGCTGCGGGCATCAGCTGGTTGTAGGTGAGTCCGGGCGGGGCGCCAGGCACGAGCCGGTTGGCCTCACTGAGGACGTACTGCGGGGGAGGGAAGCCGTGGTGGGCGCCGATGCTGCTGATGATCCTCCAGGCGAAGCCGTGGAAGGTCGCCACCTCCAGTCGCGGGCGCAGCGGACCGATCACCCCTGCGGCGCGGTCGATGATCTGCGCGACCGCGGGACGGGAGAACGACAGGAACAGCACCCGGGTAGCGGCCGGAAGTTGGGTGCGCTGCCCGCTGCGGGCAGCGTTTTGGCGCAGGAGTCCCAAGTCCCGGCCGGACGCTTTCAGATGCGCGCGGGCGGCCGCCACGGCGGTGGCTGTCTTGCCCGTTCCCGCGCCGCCGGTGACCAGTACCACCGGCGCCGTGCTGTCGATGACGTCCTGCTGGTCCTTGCGTGCCTCGTAGGTCATCAAGGAGGCCGCCGGCTGGCTGGGAAGCGCCAGGTCGATCACCTACGGGCCGCCGTACGCGGGGTCCGCCGCCCGGGCGAGTTCGGTGAGCGCGTTGAGGATCAACGATGGATGCTGCGCCTTGCCGTCGCTGTAGAGAGCCTCGAGGAACTGCTCGTGGAGCCCCTGCTTGTGGATCACCTTGCACAGGTTGGACACAGCCCACTTGTCCGGCGCCCCGCTCATGGGGTCGGGGATGCTGTACTCGGTGAGCGCTGCGCTGGCGGCGGCGATCTCGGGCAGGGGAAGCCCCTCGACCAGGGCGCGTTCGATGGCCGCTCCCAGGGGGAGCCGGAGCACCACGTCGCACGAGGCCTGGATCTTGGTGAGTTCGTCCGTCGTCTGCTGGTTGTCGCGGTCGCGGTCGATGAGGACCAGGACCCGGAACCCCAGCTGCCGTGCCAGGTCGGCGATACGAGGGATCTGGCTGGTCCCCCCGTCACCGCCGGTGCCGGCGGCGACCAGTCTGACGCCATGGGCGGACAAGGGAAGCTGGGCCGGAGGCCGGTGACGGTCCACCATGCCGATCGCTGCCACGTCGTGCGGTCCCTCGGTGATCGCGACCACCGGCGCCGTCAACGCAGCCAGCAACTGTGTGTGCCACTGCCGCATTGCGCTCAGCGCCTTGCGGTCGTGATCTTGGTGAACTGGTGGTGTGAGCGGACACCGCCGTGCCGCACCAGGCGTACCACCTCCGTGGGTTCGAACGCCCGCGCCGCCTCCGGGCGCCGCGTGGACAGCCACACCTGAGCGGAGCGGGTCCGCAGCAGCGTGGCCAGGTGCTCGGTCGCCGAGGCGTCCAGCTGGTCGCCGAAATCGTCGGCCAGAACCACCGCGCCGGGCACTGTGGCCAGCAGCATCGCCTCCGCCATGGCCAGCACGGCACTGACCGTGCTGCCGTGCTGGGCGAGCCCGAGCATCCCGCCGTTGTCGAGGTGCAGCGCCGCGCGCAGGGTCCGCAGCAGGGCCGCCACCGATCCCTCCTCGGCCCGGAAGCCCACCTGCTCCGCCGTGACCGGGGTGTCCCCGATGAGGGTCCCGGCGCCTCCGACGGCCAGGACCGCGTCGGAGCGGTTGAACGTCGCGGCGTTCACCACGTAGACCTTCACGCCACGCTCTTCTGCGCGGTGTCGGCAGCCTGGACCACGGCCGGCCCATCCGACTTTTACAAATCGAGTCGTTTCCCCTGTCGGCGTCTGCCCTCTGCGGCGCGGACGGTGTGACCTTCGCCGGTGTGGCGTGCGGTGTGGTGATGGGTAGGAGAGCGCCCGGGTTCTGCCCTGCCCCGGAAGTGGTTGCGGCCGAGGGGTCTCACGGGCGCTCTCCATCTTCCGTCAGCGTTACGGGAGTTGTCTGAGGTCGAAGACCGCCGTGACGGGTGCGTGGTCGGACCAGCGCTCGGCGTGGGAGGCGGGCCGCTCGACGTAAGCCTTTGTGCAGGTAGCCCGCGAGCTTCTGGGTGGCCATCAGGTAGTCGATCCGCCAGCGGAACGACGCGTTTTCTACAAACGTCCACCCGTTCGAGTGGGGGTGGTTCGGATGCGTCGGCTGGCTTGGGCTGTTGGGGGCTACCCGTGGGCAGTATGACGACTTTGGTGCGGGTTCGGGCGGTGGTTGGTGCGCGTGTGTCGGACACGCACGGGGACGAGGGGAAGGTGTCGGACCTGATCCAGGCGGAGTCCGCCGCCCGGCACGCGCTCGCGAAGAAGTGGGAGATCGTCGGGTCGTTCGAGGACCTGGACGTCTCGGCTGAGGTCACGCCGTGGAAGCGGCCGGACCTGGGGCCGTGGCTGACCGAGCGGCAGGGGGAGTGGGACGCGTTGGTGTGGGCGAAGGTGGACCGGGCGTTTCGGTCGGCGAAGGACTGCGCGGATGTAGCGCACTGGGCGGAGGAGAACCACAAGGTCCTGGAATTCACGGACGACGGGACCACCCTGGACTACCGCAAGGGCCGGGAGTCGACGTTCGGGAACGAGCTGGCGAAGGTGTTCCTGATGCTGGCGTCGATCTTCGCGGAGATGGAGCTCAAGCGGATCAAGGCCCGGGTGGCGGGCGCGCACAGGCATCTGCGGAAGACGGACCGGTGGGCCGGGGGTCAGCCGCCGTACGGGTACCGGATCGTGGATCGGCTTGATGGTGGTCGGACGCTGGAGCCGGACCCGGTCACCTCCGAGGCGGTGCGCTACATGGGCAAGCTGCTCTTGGAGGGGCAGAGCCAGTGGATGATTGCCACGGCGCTGGAAGCGGCGGGCCTCGACACCCCCGCCACGCACGTGTTCAAGCACCAGGGCGAGACGTACTCGAGCAAGCGCAAGAAACCGCCGTCGAACCACTGGAACGCCTCGAGCATCGGCAAGATCCTGCGCTCGCCGGCGACGATGGGCTTCAAGCTGGCCGGCCGCTCCGCCAAGGCCCGCAAGCTCGCCCGCGACATAAAGGGCCTGCCGATCCGGATGGCCACGGAGGAGGAGTGGGCGGCGATCCAGGCGGTGATGGACAAGCGGTCGGTGACGAGGGAGCGCTCGAACGGGGCTGCGCGGTGGCTGGGCGTGGTGCACTGCGACCGTTGCGGGGACCGGCTGTACCGGCAGGAGAACCACGCCCGCAACGGTCGGGTCTACGAGTACTACCGGTGTGTGCGGAAGACCGGGAAGCCGGCGTGCAAGGGGCAGTCCGTCAAGGCGCAGCGGGTGACCACGGTGGTCGCCGCGCTGGTGGAGCGCCTGGCTTGCTTGCCCATGACGGTCCGGAAGTTCATCCCTGGCGAGGACCACACCGAGCAGCTGAACCACGTCGCCCAGGCCATGAAGGACCTCCGGGAGGAGAGGCGCCGCGGCCTGTTCGACTACCCCGGCGGGGACGACGAGTACTCCGAAGCCCTCGAAACCCTCGTCGACGAACGCCGACGCCTTGCCGCCCTTCCACAGCGACCTGCCGCTTGGATCGACGTCGAGACCGGCGAGACCTTCGCCGACGCGTGGACCCAGGCCGACCAGGAAGGGCGCCGCCAACTCCTCCTCGGCCTCAAAGCCCGCCTCTACATGTCGCCCGCCACCGATGGCTGGTACCTATCCGCTGAACTCGAAGCTCGCGTCGGGCACCTGGAATGCGCTGGAAGCTCGGCGTAAGTCGGGTGACCGCAGGCGCTGACGGCTGATCCTGTGCGGCCAACGGGCGTCAGATCCGCCGCGGCCCGCAGAGCCTGAGCCAGGCAACTTGCGTGCCAGCCCATGTCGTAGCTCTGCTCGAGCATGCCTCTGACCTGCGGAAACATGGACCTTAAGGGAGATCATTCCACAACCAGTGCACATACGGCGGCGATGACGATGAGGTGCGGTGAGAAGCACGGAGTGGAGACTGACCGCCGCTCAGGAGGCACGGCGGCGAGCCTGTTGGACGGGGAGAGGCGACTGCCCGGGCACTACGGGCATGCACCCACTCTCAGGCGTACTGCCGGAGAAAGTCGGCGAGTTGGTTCTCGTAGCGCAGCGGGTCGGCGTTCCACGCGGCGGTGTGGCCGGCGCCGGGGAAAGTGGCGAGTTGGACGATGCCGGGCCAGTCCTGGGCGAACTCGGCGCTGCTCGTGTAGGGGATGAGGGCGTCGTCGGTGCCGTGGAGGACGAGGACGGGCTGCCTAGGTCCGCCGGTGCGGCGGTTGGCGGCCAGGGTGTCGATGTCGTCGAGGTCCACACCGGAGCGTAGTTGGAGGACCTGGGTTTCGATGTCGGCGACGAGGTCCGGCAGTTGGAGGCCGGTGACGATGTTGTGGACGGCGGCGCGGTAGTCGAGGGCGGGCGCGTCGAGGACGACCGCGCGTACGGGGCTGCTGTCGGTGGTGCGCTGGAGGTAGGTCTCGATGATGCCGCCGCCCATGGAGAAGCCGTAGAGGACGACGGCGGCGGCGCCGTGGTCGTGGGCGTAGCGGACGGCGGCGTCGAGGTCGCGCCATTCGGTGTCGCCGAACTTCCTCGTGCCGTCCGGGTCGTGGGGTGCGCCGGGGTCGTTGCGGTAGGTGATGTCGAGGACGGGGTGGCCGAGTTCGTGCAGTTTCGGCATGGTGGCCAGCCCTGCGAAGCGGCCAGCGCCGAGTCCGTGGACCTGGATGACCCAGGTGCGGGTGCTGCCAGGGACGAACCAGGCGGGCATCGGGCCGAGTTCGCCGGGGTAGGTGACGTCCTGGTAGTCCAGGCTGACGGCTTGCTTGGGGTCGGTGGCCCACAAGGTGACTGTGATCTTCGCCTTGGCGCCCGCGATGGGTACGGTGTCGGCGGTCAGTTCACGGGTGACGGTCCGGCTGTCCTGGGTGAGGACCGGCCCGAGACGGCCCGAGTGCCTTTGCCCGGTGCCGTCCTCCTGCCAGGTGAGGCCGTAGACGCCGGGGGCACGGCTTGCCTGGTTCGCGGGCACGGTGACGGTGCTCGGGGTGGCGGCCGTGATGCGGGTGTTCAGCGGTGTGTCGTCGATGGGCTGGAGCAGCTTGCCGGTCAGTACCCAGAGCGCGGCGGCCCCGGCGCAGGTCGCGAGGACGAGGACTGCTGCGAGGGCGGTGGCCAGGCGTCGTCGCAGCCGTCCGCGACGACGCCCGGCCACCGGAGCGGGCGGATCCGGAGCACTCCGGTCAGGCACCTGGTCCTCCTTGGGAAGGGGCACGGTGCTGGGGTCGGGGTGCATGGGGGCTCCGGATCACCGGCCGGGCTAGGCCGGCGTGGGGTAGGGAAGGAGGCTGGTGTTGGTCTTCTCCCAGGCGGCCTTGAGCTCGGCGAGCAGCGCGGGCCGGCGGGTCGAGTGGTCGGCCCATTCGCTGGGGTCCTGGCTGAGGTCGAAGAGCTGGTCGCGGCCGTTGAAGAGGGGGTTCTTCGCCTTGTCGGCGCGGTAGTACTTCCACTGGCCGCGGCGCAGGGCGCGTTCCCCCCTCACCCGCCAGAACAGGTCGCGCTGCGGCGCGGCCTCGCCGCGCAGCAGGTATCCGGCGAGACTGGCGCCGTCCAGCGGGAAGGCGGGGGCGGGGCGGGCGCCTGCGACGTCGAGGAGGGTGGCGGTGAGGTCGGGGGTGAAGAGGGATTCGTGGCTGACCTGGCGGGCGTCGATACGGGCCGGCCAGCGGATGATGGTGGGCACCCGGATGCCGCCCTCCTGGAGGGAGGACTTGGCCCCGTTGAACGGCCAGTTGTGGGAGTAGCGTTCGCCGCCGTTGTCGCTGGCGAAGACGACGACCGTGTCGCGCTCCTGCCCGGAGCGGCGCAGCGAGTCGAGGACTTCGCCGACCGAGCGGTCCAGGCCCTCGACCATCTGCCGGTACTTGTCCAGGGAGCCGCCGTCCAGGTGCGCGAGGGCGAGACGGGCGACGCCCGTGTTGGCCGACCTGACGGCCTTCTCCAGCCGGGCGGCCTCTTCGGTGTCGCCCTCGGCGATCCAAGGCCAGTGCGGGGTGGTGAAGTTGAGGTTGAGCAGCCACGGCTTCTCGTGGCGGCGCTCGATGTACTGGCTCGCGCGTTCGGTGAGGATGCGCGTGTAGTACCGCAGGTCCTGGTAGGGGACTTCGCCTTCGTAGAGGTCGTACTTGCCGTTGCTGGCGAGCTTGGAGTAGTACTCCAGTGACCCGGCGAAGTTCCCGAAGAACTCGTCCCAGCCCGACCGGGTCGGCGAGTAGTCGGGCAGGAAGCCGCAGTGCCACTTGCCGATCATCGCGGTCGCGTAGCCGCTGTCGCGCAGCAGCGATGCGAGGGTGGGATGGGTCGGCTCCAGCCCAGCCGTGGCGTCCTCGAGGATCGGCTCGTCCAGGCCGGCCCTGATCCGCCCGGGATAGCGGCCGGTGTAGAGACTGAGCCGGGTTGGGGAGCAGGTCGCCGATCCGGCATAGGCGTCGGTGAAGCGCACGCCCTGGGCGGCGAGCCGGTCCAGGTTGGGGGTCTTGATGTGGGGTGAGCCGTAGGAGGAGAGGTCACCCCAGCCCATGTCGTCGGCCATGATGAACAGCACGTTCGGCCGCTTGGACTGGCGGCCGCGTGCGGCGCGGAACGGCTGCTCCTGCGCTGCGGCCAGCGATCCGGCGGCCTCCGCGTGCGCGGCCGTGGCGGGCAGGCCGACGGCTGCTGCCGCCGCCCCGGCTCCGAGGGCTCCGCCGAACGCACGGCGGGACAGCTTCTGATCGGGCGTGGACACTGTGCGCTCCTGAACAGGGCCCCGCACGGGTTCAGTGTGGGCCCGGAGTCGAAAGAAGAGAAGTGAGTGATGGGTGTTCAGGAATCGCGTCGACACAGCGCGCTGGCGACCCGCTGCAGATCGACATGCCGGCGCTCCACCAGAAGAGTCCGCAGGCCGGAGAACAGCAACTGCATGCTCCCGTACCTCCCTCTCCCGTCGGAACGCGGCTCGGGTCAGGTCGTCGCCCTGGGCCGCTGATAGATACCGAGTTCTATAGGTACGTGGCCCGGCACGTCAAGCCCGGGCCGGTAGCATGGACGCCTCGACACCCCCGCACCCACCGCTCTTCGAAAGAAACAGCCGATGCGCCTTGAGCACGTGATCCTCGGACTGCTGGCCCTTCGGCCCGTCTCCGGCTACGACATCCGCAAGTGGATGGAGGGCAAAGGCAAGTACCTGGGCTACGACGTGCAGCTGCCGCAGATCTACCGCACTCTTCCGCGCCTGGTGGACAACGGCTGGGCGGAGTTCGACCTCGACCCGCGTGAAGGCCGTCCGGACGCCAAGGTCTACCGGCTGACCGGTGCCGGCCGCGACGCACTCCTGGACTGGGCACGCTCACCGTACGAGCCGTCACCGCGTCCGGCCGACCCCGACTTCCAGCTGCGTTTCCTCTTCGCCGGTCAACTCGGTCCGGAGTACGCGATCACCGCGCTGCGTACCGAACTCGACTACCGGCTCGCCCACTTCGGGGAGCCCGGCTGGATGGACTTCACCACCCTCGGCCTCGATCCCATCCCCGACATCGACACCGCCTGGGTCCGCAAACTCCACCTCGCCGCCCACGAACACGGCTACGCCTCCACGGCCGCCTACATCGCCTGGCTCCAGCTCACCCTGGCCCGACTGGAAGGCGAAGCCGGACTGCCGCCCAGGCGCACCCCCTACCGGGGCGCACACCACGACAGCCCCTGAGGACGCCCGGGACATCGGTGGGAATCGCCTGACGTCGACTGCTCACGGGGCCGGGTCCTGAGGTGCGGATTCCACTGCTGCGGCCGTTCTCGGTGCAGGCGGATTTGGGTGCCCCGCGCTCCTGGAGGACCGCGCGCAAACACGGCCGAGGAGCGCCGCGCGGTTGCGAGGGGCCTGCTTGCGGCCGGCGAGTGGCCAAGGCCGGTGCGGGAGGCCCCGCCGTGAGGGCGTGTGAGCTATAGATGACTACGAACATAGGACTGCGATCCAGCGGCCGGTGCTTCGACCTCCAGCACGGGCCAGCGTCGACCGCAGAGGCGGATCCACCCACCAGCCGGCTTTCGTACCGTGAGGGCGTGCTGCGAATCACGGCAGGGTAGGGGTCCCGTTCCGGCCGGACGAACGAGATCCCGCAGCTCGCCGGCCGACGGCGGGCGCTCGGCGAAGGAGCGCGTCAACTCCGCAGCGCGGCACAGATGGTGGTGCGGGCGGCTCTGCCTTCGGGGATGGGCAGGAGGGGGTAGACGTGCAGCATCTCCGGAGCTTCGTGGAAGTCCAGGTCGATGCCGGCGACCGCGGCGCGGGCGGCCAGTTGTCGGGCGTCGGCGTTGAGGATGTCGCGGGTGCCGCTGAACAGCGTGATCGGGTTCAACCCGGAGAGGTCGGCGTGCAGGGGGCTGACGTGGGGGTGGTCGGTGGGGAGATCACCGCGGTAGAGGTCTCCGGCGTAGCGTGCTCCGGCGATGGCGAGCCAGGGGTCGCGGTCTTCGAGCAGGGTGATGCGCGGGTCGGTGAGGGTGATGTCCAGCCAGGGTGAGATGAGGATGGTGTGGGCGGGCCCGGGCAGTCCGCGGTCGCGCAGGTGGAGGGCGACGGCCAGGGCCATGCCGCCGCCGGCTGAGTCTCCGATGAGGCTTGGGGCTGTGTCGCCGTCGCCTTCGAGCAGTTCGGCGGCCAGGTCGGTGACGGCCGGTACGACTTCTGCTGCGGTCGCCAGCGGGGCGAGGGGGTAGATCGGAACGGTGACCCGGATGGCGGTTTCGGTGGCGATGTGGGCGATCAGCTTCCAGTGCTGGGGGGCTATCTCGTTGATGTACGCGCCGCCGTGCAGGTAGATCGCCCGGCGGCGGGCGTCGTGGCCGCGCGGGGTGACCTCGTAGACGGGCCATCCGGCGACCCGGCGGACGGTGAGGGCGACCGTGCGCTCGAGTCCGGCCGGCGGTGCGTGTCGGGTCGGCCGCAGGGATCGGGCGTGGACCTGTTCCCGGACGGCGTCCGCCGATTGGAACAGCTTCTTGGCGCCGCGGAGCCTCAGCAGGGTCGGCATCGCTCTGCTGGTCAGGCTCGGCACGGTAGGGCTCCGTCTCCTCGGTCTGCGGTGTTGTTCGGTGTCACGTCAGGTCGGTGTTCTTCGTCTCGGGCATCCGGTGTACGACGGCCAGGGCGAGGAGTAGCAGGGCCACCGTGTAGCCGAGGAAGAGGTCGCCGCGGCCGGTGCTGGTCAGCCAGGTCTGGAGGTAGGGGGCGCTGCCGCCGCAGGCGGCCACGGCGATCGCGTAGGGCAAGCCCACACCTGTCGTGCGCAGCCGGGTGGGGAACATCTCGGCGAAGACGGCGGGGGTGATTGCCGCGCCGGCGGACATGAAGAGCATGGCGATGGTCATGGAGGTGGCCAGCTGCCAGACCTGGTCCTGGATGAGCCAGTTGAGGGGGAAGGCCAGGGCGGCTCCGCCGATGTAGGAGCCGTACAGGACGGGCTTGCGGCCGATGCGGTCGGAGAGGGCGCCGAACAGCGGCAGCGCGGCGAGGAAGACGAGGTTGGCGAGGACTCCCGCCCACAGTGCGGCGGACGCGTCGATGCCCTTGAGGGAGATGGCCTGGGCCGGGGCGGAGACGGCCCAGGTGTAGTAGACGACCGTGCCGCCCAGCGTGAGGCCGATCACGCGCAGGCAGGCCGCCCGGTTCTCCCAGAAGCCTCGCCACAGGGAGGTGTGGTGTTCGTGGTCCGATGTGTCGGCCTGCTGCTCGAAGGCTTCGGTCTCCTCCAGCCTGAGCCGCGTCACCAGTGCGTACAGGCCGAGGAGTCCGCCGATGACGAACGGCACCCGCCAGCCCCACGCGTGGAGTTGATGGTCACTCAGGAAGGAGGCGAGGACGGCCGCGAGGACGGTGGCGACCATGATGCCGCAGGTGCCGGAGATGTAGATCAGGCTCGACCAGAGCCCTCGCCGCTCCCGGGGGGCCATCTCCGCGACGTAGGTCTGAGCGGCGGGGAGCTCGCCGCCGTGGGCCAGGCCCTGGACGAGCCGGGCGAACACCAGAAGGGCGGAGGCGCCCACGCCGATGGTGGCGTGGGTAGGGGCGAGGCCGATCAGCAGGCTTCCGGCGGCGGCCAGCGTGATGGAGGCGACCATTGCCGCCCGGCGTCCCTTGCGGTCGCTGAGCCGGCCGAAGACCAGTCCGCCCAGGGGGCGCATGAGGAAGCCGACGGCGAAGATCGCCAGGGTGCTCAGCAGGGCGGATTTCGGATCGGCGGAGGGGAAGAACTGCGAGGCGAAGAACGGGGTGAAGACGGCGTAGACGTTCCAGTCGTACCACTCCAGGGCGTTGCCCACGCCGGTGCCGATCACGGTGCGCAGGCGTGAGGGCTTGGCAGGGTCGGCTGGGGTGCGGGAGACGCGGGGTCTGGTGGTGGGTGATGCACTGTCAGGCATGGTTGCTCCTGCGGGGCGAAGCGAAGTGCAGCGTGGACGGGCTGCTTCGGGGCGAGCGGTGTGGGGAGGGCGTGGTCAGCGGGTGAGAGGGAGGGCGTGGGCGGCGACGGTCAGGCGGCGCAGGGCGAGTTCGGCGTAGAGCGCGGCTCCGTCGCCGAGGACGCGGTCGTCGAAGACGGCCAGCGGCGAGTGGTTGTACGGTGCGCGCCGGACGTCGCGGTCCGGCGGGCAGGCGCCCAGGACCACGAGCGCGCCGGGGACTTCGGCCAGGACCCGGGAGAAGTCCTCGGAGCCGGTGCCCGGCTGGGGTGCCCACGCGAACCGGTTCTCCCCGTGGAGGTCGGCCACCACGTCGGCGGCGAACTCGGCTTCGACGGCGTCGTTGACGGTGAGGGGGTACTGCTCGGCGTACTCGATGTCGAGGTCGAGGCCGTGCGCGGCGGCGATGCCCCGGCACAGCTGGACGGCGCCGTCCTTGATCCGGCCGTGGGAGGCGGCGGAGAACGATCGCACGGTTGCCTCGAAGCGGGCCGCGTCGGGAATGACGTTGTCGGCGGTGCCCGCGTGGAAGGCGCCCACGGTCAGGACCACCGGGTCGAACGGGTCGAAGCTGCGGGTGATGAAGGTCTGGAGCGCGGTGACCATCTCGCAGGCCGCGGGTATCGGGTCCTTCGCCAGATGCGGCATCGAGCCGTGTCCGCCCGCGCCCCTGACGGTCACGCGCAGGCGGTCGGAGGCTGCCAGGACTGGTCCCCGGCGGGTTGCGAACAGCCCGTTCGGGTGGCCGGCCGAGGTGACGTGCAGCGCGTAGGCGGCCACCGGCCGCTCACCGGAGGCGTCCAGGACTCCTTCGGCCACCATGTGGCCCGCCCCGTCGTAACCCTCTTCCCCGGGCTGGAACATGAGGACCACGTCGCCGGCCAGCTCGCCCCGTCGGGCGGACAGGAGCTGCGCGGCGCCGGCGAGCATCGCGGTGTGCAGGTCGTGGCCACAGGCGTGCATGGCGCCTTCAGTGCGGGATGCGTACGCGAGGTCGGCGCGTTCAGCGACGGGCAGCGCGTCCATGTCGGCGCGCAGCAACACGGTGGGGCCGGGCCGGGTGCCGCGCAGGACCGCGGTGACGGAGGTCAGCCCTTCGCCCGTGGTGATCTCCAAGGGCAGACCGTCCAGGGCGGCCAGAACCTTGTCCTGCGTGCGGGGCAGCGTCAGGCCCAGTTCAGGTTCGGCGTGCAGGGCCCGCCGAAGGCGGACCAGATCGCCGTGCAGGTTTCGTGCGTCCTCGCGTACCGACACCGGCATCCTCATTTCCTCGGCGTTCACCTCGCTGTCGCTCGGCGTCTTGTTGCCAGTGATGATGGATACTCGGCTCACAATCCCTCCAGATATGCAGGATCTTTCTCCCATGCCTGATCGTTTGCAGGAATCTGCACCACTCGACGAGCTCGACCTCGCCCTGGTCAACACGTTGCAGATCGACCCGCGGGCTCCCTGGTCCCGGATCGGCCAGGCCCTCGAACTCGACCCCGTCACCGTGGCCAGGCGCTGGTCGCGGCTCACGGAATCCGGGGTCGCCTGGATCACGGCACAGCCCGGCCGCGCCCAGATCTCCCAGGGGTACCTGGCCTTCGTCGAGGTCGACTGCCAGGCGGGCCGTGCCCTCGAAGTGGCCAACACCCTCGCCGAATGGCCACACGTGCTGACCGTGGAGCACACGAGCGGCGGCCGGGACCTCCTGCTCACCGTGTCGGTGCCCTCCCTGCCCGCACTCTCCCGCTACCTGCTGGAACAGATCGGCGCGCTTCCCGGCATCAGCTCCGCCCGCACCCAGCTCGGCACCCATGTCTTCGCGCACGCCACCGACTGGCGCCTGCGCTCCCTGGACCCCCGGCAGCGCGCCACCCTGACCGCAGCCCGCCCCGGCCGTACCCCCTCGACACCGCAGACGCTCACTCCCAGGGACCGCCTGCTGTGCGTCCGCCTCGGCGCCGACGGACGCACCTCGCTCACGGATCTCGCCCAGGAACTGGACGTGGGGATCACCACCGTGCGCAAACGCCTCGCCGTACTCATCGCCAACGAAGACCTCGAACTGCGCTGCGAAGTCGCCCAACCCCTGTGCGGCTGGCCGATCTCCACCACGATCTGGGCGCAGGCCCGCCTCGACGAACGGGACTCCCTCACCGCACTGATGGCCGCCGTCCCGGAGATCCGGGCGTGCATCGGACTCGCCGGGGGAACGGCGAACCTGCTCATCAGCGTCTGGCTCCGCGCCCTGCCCGACGCCCGAAGCCTCGAAGCGCGCCTCACCAGTGCTCTGCCCCAGCTGAAGGTGCTCGACCAGGCGGTCTCCCTGCGCTTCGTCAAACGCATGGGCCGCATCCTCGACCCATCCGGGCGCAGCGTACGCACCATCCCGATGGACATCTGGTCCGAACCCTCCGAGCAACCCGAGGCCAACTGACGTCCAGCCCCGGCCGCGCCTTCGCCGGGAGTTGACGGCGCGTAGGGCCGGTGGCGCCGTTGCCGAGCACTGACCGGGACTGTTGACGCCGCAATTGGTCTATGCCATTTTCTGATCACGCGGCCGAGCACCTCCACCCCCACTGACTGCTGTCACGGAGGCGCTCGGAGCTTCGCCCTGCGAGCCGTGCCGCCATCCCAGCCCCCACCTCAGGAGAAGGCCCATGAGCACGCCCTTGACCAACCGGTGGCGCCGCATCCAAGCTGCACTCACCGCTGCCGCCGTGACCGGCCTCGGTGTCAGCGCCCTGACCGCCCCTCGGGCCGAAGCCGCCGGCGAGGCCGTCACCGTTCAGTACCAGCACAGCGGCGGCGGCAGCGCCCAGATCACCCCCTGGCTCAAGGTGGTCAACACCGGCTCCGGCACAGTTCCGTTGAGCCAGGTCAAGGTGCGCTACTACTTCAAGGCCGACACCGCCTCAGCCGCCTACACCTACGCCTGCGACTGGGCCGTTAAGGGCTGCGCCAACGTGACCGGCACCTTCGGCACCCTGACCGAGCCCGGCGCCGCCGCCGACCGCTACCTCGAGATCGGATTCACCGCAGGCGCCGGATCCCTGACGCCCGGCGCCGACACCGGGGACGTCCAACTGCGCTTCCAACGCTCCGACTGGCTGACGGTCGATCAGAACGACGACTACTCTTTCGGACCGGACCAGACCACATACGCGAACTGGCCGAGGGTCACCGCGTCCATCGCAGGAGTCCAGGTATGGGGCACCGCACCCACAGGCGCCCAGCCCACCCCCACGCCAACCCCGACCAGCACGCCAACCCCGACGGCCTCCGCCACGCCAACCCCCACGGCCACTCCGACGCCGACTCCCACTGCGACCACGCCGCCGTCCAGTGGTTCCGCGCTCTTCGACGACTTCAACTACACCGCTCACACCGACCCCGCGATCGGCACCCACGGGTGGACCGTGCGCTCCGGTGGCGGCGGACCAGGAGTCTGGGGCGCCACCTGGGCGCCGGAGAACGTCACCTTCGCCAAGGACGGCGCGAACTCCGTCATGACCCTGCGGACCTCGACCGCCGGAACCGCCGAATCCACCCGGCAGAGCGAACTGAGCACTCAGGCAGCAAAGTTCAAGAACGGCACCTACGCGGCCCGCGTCCGCTTCTCCGACGCGCCGGTGAGCGGTCCGGACGGTGACCACCTCGTCCAGAGCTTCTTCACCATCAACGATCTCAAGGCGCCCATGGCCGACGACTACTCCGAATACGACTTCGAGTACCTCCCCAACGGCGGCTGGGGAGAGAGCGCCAACATCCTCTACACCACCTCCTGGGAAACGTTCCGCCCCGACCCCTGGGAGGCCGTCAACCAGCACACCGAGACCAGGACGAGCTACGCCGGCTGGCACGACCTCGTGATGACCATCGACAGCAACGCCATCGTCTTCTTCATCGACGGCAAGGAATTCGCGCGCCACGACGCCCGCTACCTTCCGGAGCGCCCCATGGTCATCGACTTCAACCAGTGGCTCATCGACTTCACCGGACAGACCTCCACCACCCCGCGCACCCACGAACAGAGCATCGACTACGTCCTGCACGTCAAGGACCAAGTCCTGACACCCGCCCAGGTCGCCGCCACCGTCGCCGCGTACCGCGCGACAGGAACGACCTTCGAAGACTCCGTACCCACCACCCCGTAGACCCAGGGCCTGTGTGCGGTTGTGATCAGTCTTCGGGTTCTGCCCCCGTCTTGGGGCAGAACCCGGTAGGGGCGGTTTGACGCGACGCGAAGGCAACTCACCGACAAGCATTGGGACTTGACCGAGCCGTACCTGCCGGTCTCCCGCCTGGAGCGGCCCGGGCGAGCGTCCTTGGCCTGGACGGCGCGGTGCCCGATCCACGGCTCACCCAGGACTTCCGGAGGGCTGTGGCGGGACTGCAGGACATCCTCGTCCGGGACGAACCCGAAGCCGCCAACGCCTTCACCGGCTGGACCTGGCTGGCCGAGCTGGAGGTCCGGGTCCCACCGGGGCTCCGGATCCAGCTCGACTCCGGGGACGGCGGGGAGGTGCTCGAGCTCCCCGTTGACGCACAGATCGACCGCACGGCCAAGGCCCTCTTCGTCTCCGCCCCGGAGGCGCTGCGGACCACTCGCGGTGGAGGCATGGCCGTGGCGAGCTTCTTCTCGGGCGAGCGGACCCACGTCGGTCACCGGTGGCGCGACCTCTGGGAGGCGGATGCGCCCGACCAGCCGCCGAGCGCAACCCCGCTCGTGTCCGCGCGTCAGCAGGATCACGAGGAGCAGCAGCGGATGAACGACCTGCTGCGGCAGCGCAAGCTGACGATGCCCGGCACTCCGGCCGCCCCGGGGAAACCGCTCCGCCCGCCAGCCTCGACCCCCGCACTGCCGGGGCCCAGGTCCGCGGTCACTCCGGCTGTGCCCGCGGCGCCCGCAGGTCCGATTGCGCCGCCCGGGGAGCGGGGGAGCCGACGCTCCGCATCATCAAGGATCCATTGCGCTTCTTCGAGGTCGAGCCCGTCGCGGACGTCAAACTCAAGGCGGTGCGGGACGTGGATGCGGAAGCCTCGGTCCTGCGATGGCCTGCCGGCGGCTCATGAGATCGGTACAGGACCCGAACGGTACGACACCCCGGCCCCGGCCAGCGCGTGCCGATCAGGTCGGGTCAGGTCCGCCTTCGCCCCAGGTCCTTCTGTACGGTGGGGCCGGAGTCGGTGGCCTGGATCACGGTCGACCCGCCGACTTTCTACAAATCGAGTCGTTTCCCTTGCCTGTGTCCGGCATGTCGGGTGTGAAGTGTGCGACCTCCGCTGTGTGGTCTGCGGTGGGGTGATGGGCAGGCGAGCGCCCTGGTTCTGCCCCGGTCGGATGTGGCTGTGACCGAGGGGGGCTCCCAGGGCGCTTCATCTTCCCTTGGCACTACTGGAGTTGGCCGATGTCGAAGACCGCGGTGACGGGTGCGTGGTCGGACCAGCGCTCGGCGTGGGAGGCGGGCCGTTCGACGTAAGCCTCTGTGCAGGTGGCCGCGAGTTTCTGAGTGGCCATCAGATAGTCAATCCTCCAGCCGGAGTCGTTGTCGAAGGCGCGGCCGCGGTAGGACCACCAGGTGTAGGGGCCGGTGCAGTCGGGGTGGAGGGTGCGGACGACGTCGACGTAGCCGGCCTCGTCGTGGACGCGGGTGAGCCAGGCGCGCTCCTCGGGGAGGAAGCCGGCGGCCTTCTGGTTGGCCTTCCAGTTCTTGAGGTCCTCGGGGCGGTGGGCGATGTTCCAGTCGCCGCAGACCGCGACCTCCCGGCCTTCGGCGGCGGCGCGGGTGCGGAGCTTGCCGAGGTGGACCAGGAACTCGGCCATGAAGCGTTCCTTTTCCTCCTGGCGTTCGGTGCCGACCTCGCCGGAAGGGAGATAGAGGCTGGCCACGGTCAGCCCGGGAAGGTCGATTTCTACATACCTGCCCGAATTGTCGAATTCGGCGGACTCGAAACCGATCGCCGTCCGCACCGGCTCCTGCCGGGAAAGCACCGCTACTCCGGCCCGGCCCTTGGCGGCGGCCGGTGCCCAGACCGCGTGCCAGCCGTCCAGGTCGCGCAGTTCGGCGGGCAGCTGTCCGGGCTCGGAGCGCACCTCCTGGAGGCAGACCACGTCCGCCTCGGTGGCGGCCAGCCACTCGATGAAGCCCTTCTTGGCCGCTGCCCGGATTCCGTTCACGTTCACACTCGTCACCACGATCACCCGGGAAGCCTACCCAGCGGGGGCCGCCCGGGTGGAAACGGCGCGGCGGGCGTGTGGCCTGCGGCGGGGGCGTTTGAGGTGACGTGAACGCGGCATGAATCCCCGCGACATCCTCGCCAACCCCCGTCATTGGTCTTGACCATCTCCGGATGCAGCCCCTAGTGTCACTTACTGCAAGGACCTTTAATAAAGAAGGACGGATAAAGCCCGCTCTCCCACCTGCCGCAACAGCGGACAGCGGGCCGGGATCCGCCCCTCTTTCGGCACGGCGGACAAACGGGTGGAGGCCATGGTGGGGACGACAGGACAGCTCGCGGCGGTACCGGAACCGAAGTACTGGCACCTGCGTACGGTGCTGCTCCGCGCCATCGACACGGAGTTCTCCACCGGTCAGGTCCTCCCCAACGAGCGCGAGCTCTCCGCCCGCTTCGGGGTGGCCCGGGCCACGCTGCGCCAGGCGCTCGACCAGCTGGAGCTGGAGGGCCGCCTGGTCCGCCGCCGGGGAATCGGCACCCTGATCGCCGCCCCCCGGGTCGGTGTCCCGGTCAACCGGCACGAGGAGGGCTGGCCGGGTACCGCCCGCAGCCAGGCCTGGCGCACGGTCGACTGCACCACCGCCCCCGCGACCGCCCGACTGGCCAAGGGCCTCGGCATCGCGGAGGGGGCCACCGTGCACACCGTCCGCCGGGTCCGCATGGTGCAGGGCCAGAACATGGCCACCGAGTCGCTGCACGTGCCGGCCTCCGCCCTGCCGCACCTGCCGGGCTTTCGCGCCGAGAGCGACCGGGCCCGTTCGGTGCTGCGCCAGCTGGAGCGCCTGGAGGTCGACGGCGAGTCCCGCGCGGTCGAGCTCGGTGTCGCCGAGGCCGAGGAGGCCTCCCTGCTGGAGCGCCCGCCCGGCACGCCCGTCCTGGTGATGACCACCCAGTACGCCGCCGCCGGCCGCCTGGTCGCCCTCGCGGTCTCCACCTACCGGGCGGACACCTGCAAGCTCACCTTCGGTGAGACCGGCCTCGTCGAGGTCACCCCCGTCGGTGCGACCTCCGGGGTCCGCACCGCCTCCTGAACCATTTGCCGCACACCCTCAGGCCAAGGCCCGGACGCTCAACGAGCGCCCGGGCCTTGGCCGTTGTACGAGCTCTTGAGCCCGAGGGGCACGCCATCGGGCACGAGGGGGCGGGCGGGCCGCCCGGGCCTCAGGCCCGGGCGGCAGCGGCGCCGGTCGGGGGGTCGACGGCGAAGAGCTGCTCCTCGACGTGGTCCAGGGCGACCCGCAGGGCGCCCATCGCGACCACCTCGGAGCCGAGGGCGGCCAGCGCCACCTCGGGCGCGCGCAGGGTGAAGCGGGCGAGGCGCTCGCGCAGCGGCTCCAGGACGCCGTCCAGACCGGCCGCCCAGCCGCCGACCACCACCAGCTGGGGGTCGATCGCCAGTACCAGGGCCGCCACGTCGTGCACCAGCCGGGCGAGGAAGCGGTCCATCGCGACCCGGGCCACCTCGTCGCCCTCGCGGGCCAGCCGCAGGACCCGGGCCACGGCGGCCTCGTCCAGCGGGTCCAGCGGCTTGCCGGTGGTGGACAGCAGGCGCTCGGGGGTCACCTCCTGGCCGAGCAGGTGGAGGGCGCCGATCTCGCCGGCGGCGCCGCCGAAACCGCGGTGCAGTCGCCCGTTGATCAGCGAGCCGGCGCCGGGGCTGAGCCCGGCCATCACGAACACGACGTCGTCAGCGCCGACCGCCGCGCCCTGCCAGTGCTCGGCGATCGCGGCCAGGTTGGCGTCGTTCTCGATCAGCACCGGGCAGCGGAACGAGCGGCGCAGCCGGGCTCCCAGGTCCAACCCGGTCCAGCCGGGCATCGCGGTGCCGAGCTGCACCGTGCCGTCCCGGTCCACGATGCCGGGGGTGCCGACGCCGACCGCCCACAGGTTGTCGCGGGAGATCCCGGCCTTGCGCAGCACCTCGGCGACCACGGTACGGACGGCGGTCAGCCGCTCCTCCGCGTCCAGGCCCTCGTCGACCGGTCTGAAGTGACTGCCGACCACCTCGCCGGTGAGGTCGGCGAGGACGACGCGGACGTCGTGCACCCCGATCTCCACGGCGAGGATGTGCCCGGCCTCGGCGCGGAACCGGAACCACCGGGCCGGGCGGCCGCGCTGGCGGCCCCCGCCGGGCTGGCCGCCGTTCTGCGGCTGGTCGACCTCGGCGACCAGGCCGGTCTCGACCAGGCCCTCGATGACGCCCTCCACCGTGGGCCGGGACAGTCCGGTGTCCCCGACCAGTTGAGTGAGGGTCACCGAGTGTCCGGCCCGCAGTGCCCTCAGCGTGACCGCGGCGTTGATCCGCCGAAGCAGCGAGGAGTCCCCTCCGGTGAGCCGATCCGCCAAGATGCTGCCCTTCGCCGTTCGCGCGACTGCCCTGGCGCGCGGTGCCGAGTGCGCGGGATCCACCTGATGGTCCGCGAGAGTCCGCCGCCCGGAACGCGGGCACGGCAGCGCTGGGCCGCCTGCGCCAAGGCCGGAGGGCATGTGCCGGATGCTACCCGGGCCCGGGCCCGGCGGGCGAGCATCTTCGCAGCTCATCCAGGCTTCGGTATCGAAATGGTACGCATCGCCTGGCGCTGCGTGATCCTGCCCGCCGGATCGCCGGGCGGGCGGCCGACGGCAGGCCGGGAGTGGGTCGACGGCAGGCCGATGACGGGTCGGCGGTGGACCGACGGCGGACCGGCGGTGGACCGACGCTTGGCCGACGGCGGGTCGGGCGGAGCTCTATGCTGCGGGCATGCTGAACGAGACGCGCACGGTTCACCCGGGCGCAAGCGCTGTGTCGGACCAGGCCTTCGTCCGGAGTGAGACCCGTCCGGCTCTCGTTCCCTTCGTCCCCGAGATCAGCCTCCACATGGCCGACGACGCCATCGCCCTGTGGGAGACGACGGAGTCGGCCCGCGGCGAGATCGGCCTGCCGCCGCCGTTCTGGGCCTTCGCCTGGGCCGGGGGGATGGGCGTCGCCCGCTATGTGCTCGACCACCCGGAGGTGGTGGCCGGGCGGACCGTGCTCGACCTGGCGGCCGGCTCCGGACTGGTCGGGATCGCGGCGGCGCTGCGGGGGGCCTCGGACGTCCGGGCGGCGGAGATCGACCCGCTCGCGGTGGCGGCCGTCGCGGTCAACGCCGAGGAGAACGGCGTCCGGGTGGACGCGTCGGTCGAGGACCTGCTCGACGGGGACGGCGGGCCGGCCGAGGTGGTCCTGGCCGGGGACGTGTTCTACGAGCGGGAGATGGCCGCCCGGTTCCTGCCGTTTCTGGAGCGGGCCCAGGCCAGGGGGGCCGTGGTGATCGTCGGCGACCCGGGGCGGGCCTACCTGCCGCGCGAGCGGTTCACCGCGCTGGCCGTCTATCAGGTACCGGTCGTCGCCGACCTGGAGGACGCCGCCGTCAAGGCCACCACCGTCTGGGAGCTCGCCCGCAGGGAGGGCTGAGGGGCCGGAGGGCGGCGGACCGTCCCGGCCCGCGAAATTCCCGGACGCCGGGCGGACGGCCCTGGTAGACACGCCCGCATGACCGACGACATCGTGCTGCGCACCGCCACCCCCGACGAGATCCCCGCCGTGCTCGCCCTCTGGGCCCGGGCCGCCAAGGGCACCAGCATCACGGACGACGCCGACGGCGTGGCCGCGCTGCTCGCCCGGGATCCGGAGTGCCTGATCGTCGCGACCCGGGCCGGTGGCGGCGAGGCCCTCCTCGGCACCGTCATCGCGGGCTGGGACGGCTGGCGCTGTCACCTCTACCGGCTCGCCGTCGACCCGGACCACCGCCGCCGGGGCATCGGTGCCGCGCTGCTGGCGGCCGCGGAGGACCGCTTCGCCGCCCTCGGCGGGCGTCGTGCGGACGCCATGGTGCTCGACGACAACCCGCTCGGGCAGCGCACCTGGACGGCGGCCGGCTATGGGCCGCAACCGGCCTGGACCCGCTGGGTGAAGCCGCTGTCGGCCTGATGCGTGACTGTCTGAGGCGCGGCGCCGGTGCGCCCGGTGCCCCGCTCGGCCCGAGCAGGCCTACGCCCGGGCCGCCGCATAGCGGCCGACCGGTCGGGTCAGGCCGAGGTGCCCGCGGAGGGTGTCCGCCGTGTACGCCTCCCGGAAGGCGCCGCGGCGGCGCAGTTCCGGGACCAGCGCGCGGGTGACGGCGGTCAGGTCGTGCGGCAGCTCGCCGGGGCGCAGGCGGAACCCGTCCAGGCCGGCCGCCTGCCAGTCGAGCAGCAGGTCGGCGAGCTCGGACGGGGTACCGGTGAACACCTCCGCGTCGGAGGCGAGCGGTGCGCCGTCCAGTTCGTCCAGGCGTTCCTTGCGCCGGGCGGCGGCGCCGGGCCGCTCGTCCAGGAAGACCAGCAGGTCGGCGAAGGCCCGCAGCGGCAGGGAGTCGGGTCGGCCGACGGCGGCCCTGGCCGCGGCGACCTCGGCGAGGACGGCCGCCGCGCCCGCGCGCGAGTGCGGCGTGACGAAGACGAGGTCGGCGCCCTTCGCGGCGAGTTCGTAGGGGATGCCGGCATGTGCGAGGACGGCGACCGGCGGCTGGCCCTGCGGCGGGCGCGGGGTGATGGACGGGCCGCGCACGCTGAAGTGCTCGCCGGTGAAGTCGACCGGGTGGAGCCGGGCGCGGTCGACGAACCGGCCGGTGGCGCTGTCGCGGATCTCCGCGTCGTCGTCCCAGCTGTCCCAGAGCCGCCGGACCACCTCGACCACGTCGGCGGCCTCGTCGAAGAGCGGGCGCAGCCGCCCGGCGATGAGCTCGGGGTCGCGGATGTCGTCCCGGGTGAGCTGTGGGGTCCGGCGGCGCCCGAAGTGCGCGGAGTCCTCGGCGCGGGCGGAGAGCTGCGGGCGCCAGCCGGCCCGGCCCCGGCTGGCGAAGTCGAGGGTGGCGATGGCGGTGGAGACGTGGAACGGCTCGGTGTGGGTGACGTTGGTGGTCGGGACGAGTCCGATCCGCGAGGTCAGTGGCGCCACCCGGCTCGCCACCAGGACGGCGTCCAGCCGGCCGCGGACCTGGTCGGTCCGGTCGTCCGGTCCGGTGAGGTCGGCGGACTGCAGGGCCAGGGCGTCCTCGAAGGTGACGAGGTCGAGCAGGCCGTGCTCGGCCTCGGCGACCAGGTCGGCCCAGTAGCCGGCGGTGAACAGCGCGCCCGGCCGGGCGCCGTCCGCGCGCCAGGCGGCGGGGTGCCAGCCGGCGCCGTCCAGGGCGACGGCGAGGTGCAGGGGCTGCTGGCTCATGAGGCCGGGGCCTCCTTCCGGGCGGCGGTCAGACCGAGGTGGTCGCGGAGGGTCGTGCCGGTGTAGTCGGTGCGGTACACGCCCTTCTCCTGGAGCAGTGGGACGACCCGGTCGACCAGGTCGTCCAGCCCACCGGGGATCAGGTGCGGGGCGATGACGAAGCCGTCGGAGCCGTCGTTCTGCACGAACTCGTCCATCGCGTCGGCGACTTCGCGCGGTGTTCCGATGAAGGTCTGCCGTCCGGTGACCTCGGTGACCAGCTCCCGCAGGCTCAGCCCGCGCTCCTCGGCGAGTTCCCGCCACTGCCGGGCGGTCGCCGCCCGGTCGGTGCGGAACAGGGCGTGGCCCTTGAGCAGCAGGCTGTCCGGGTCCGGGTCGACGTCGGGCAGCGGCCCGTCCGGGTCGTAGGAGGACAGGTCCCGGCCCCAGACCGCCTCCAGGTAGGCGATCGCCGTCTCCGGTCCGACCTGGGCGCGGCGGATCTCGGCGGCGCGCTCGTGCGCCTCCTCGGTGGTGTCGCCGATGACGTAGGTGACGGCGGGCAGGATCTTCAGGTCCTCCGGTGAGCGGCCGTACGCGGCGAGCCGGCCCTTGACGTCCCGGTAGAAGTCCCGGGCCTCGGGGAGCCTGCTGTGCCGGCTGAAGATGACGTCCGCGTCGGAGGCGGCGAACTCCCGGCCCTCCGGGGACTCGCCCGCCTGGATGACCACCGGGTGGCCCTGCGGCGGGCGCGGGGTGTTGAACCGGCCCGCGATGTCGAAGTGGGCTCCCCGGTGGGTGAACCCGCCCGCCCCGGCCCGGACGAAGCGGCCGGCGGCCTGGTCCGCGAGGACGTCGTCCGCCGCCCAGCTGTCCCACAACTCCCGTGCGGTCCGCAGGAATTCTGCGGCCCTGGTGTAGCGGTCGGACTCCGCGAGGAACCCGCCCCGGCGGAAGTTCTCGCCGGTGAACTCGTCGAAGCTGGTCACCACGTTCCAGGCCGCCCGGCCCTCGCTCAGGTGGTCCAGCGCGGCCAGCCGCCGCGCCACCTCGTACGGTTCGTTGAACGTGGAGTTGACGGTGGCGGCGAGTCCGAGCCGCGAGGTCACGGCGGCCAGGGCGCTCAGTACGGTCAGCGACTCCGGCCGCCCGACCACGTCGAGTTCGTAGACCTCGCCCTTGTGTTCGCGCAGTCGAAGCCCCTCCGCGAGGAAGAAGAAGTCGAACCGCCCCCGCTCGGCCGTCTGCGCGAAGCGGAGGAAGGAGTCGAAGTCGATCTGGCTGCGGGCCTCGGGATGGGACCAGACGGTGGTGTTCCCGATGCCGGGGAAGAACGCGGCGAGGTGGATCTGCTTACCGGGCACGACGGTTGATCGCCTCCTGGGGTCCGAGGTGAGGACCCGCCCATCCTGTGCACGGCCGCAGGCGGGAGGCAACGGATGCAATCAACTGTTCACGGGCGGAAACGCCGCGTCCGGCCGGGTTGTCCGGGGGTCACACGGCGGGCGCGGGAGGGGCCGTGAGCCTCGGGTGCGGCGGGGGTCGGGGTGGTGTCGATCCTGCGCCCGGAGCCTGCCGGGCCACCCGGTGACGCCTGCTCAACTCCCGTGGTCATCGGGTGAGTCAGGGTGCGCCGACCGGGCTGTCGGAGTGGGCGGGTACGCTGGGCGGACTTCCCCGGGTGCGGACCGGGGACACGGCCGGCGGGGGGACCATGACAGAGCACGCCACGGGTACGACACCGGCGCGGCGCGGCGGTACGGCCGGGCTCGCGGCGGGCTTCCTCGCGCTGCTGCTCGCGGCCACCGGCTGCAGCAGCGCCGGGACCACCGCGGCGCCCTCCCGCTCGGCGGCACCGGCACCGCCCACCACCGGGGCACCCGCCACGCCATCGGCTTCCTCCGTGCCGCAGTCGACGCCCCCGCAGTCGACGCCGCCGCCCGTCGTCCCGCCCGTCCTGCCGTCCGCGTCGGTGGAGCCGCCGGCGCCCAGCGACCCCGTCCCCGTGATCTACGGCTGCACGGGGGAGCAGCTCTCGGAGCCGAGGTCCTTCCCCGTGGGGTGCGGCGCCGGCACCGGGCAGTTGGACGGGCTGACCTGGAAGGACTGGGGCGGGCTGGCCGCCACCGGCACGGGTCGGCTGTGGCAGACCACGGCCGCCGGCGGCGTGGCCGCCTACCCCGCCACGGTGACGCTCGGCGGCCTGACCGGCGGCGACTACACCACCATGCGGATCTCCGCGCCCAAGGCCGACAAGGCCAACCTCGAACTCGCCCTCGCCAAGACCGGCCCGACGCTCAAGGGCTGACGCTCAAGGCCCGACGCTCAAGGACTGCCGCTCAAGGACTGCCGCTCAAGGCCGACAGCGAAGGGCCCGGCGCCGAGGCCGCCGCCGCTGCACCCCGCCGCTGCACCCCGCCGCCGACTACTGCGGCCGCTGCGCCCGGGCGAACTCCGCCGCGTCCCACCGGCCGCCGAGCGCCGGGGCCAGCGAGTCGAGCGCCCGCACGGGGAAGCCGGCCGCCACGGCGGCACCCGAGGGGAGCGCCCCGAGCAGCGGCGCGCCCGCCGAGCGGGGCAGGTCGGCGAGGTTGCAGCGGTCGGCCAGGCCGGGGGAGTCGGGCCAGGCGCCGATGACCACGCCGAGCAGGTCCAGCCCGCGGGCGGTCAGCGCCTCCGCGGTCAGCGCCGTGGTGTTGAGCGTGCCGAGGCCCGCCGTCGCGACCAGCAGCACCTGGGCGGGCAGGCCGAGGTCCAGCACCGCCCGCGCCTGGTCGGCGAGGGTGTGGCCCTCCTCGTCGTAGCGGACCAGCAGGCCCCCGGCGCCCTCGACCAGCACGAGGTCGTGCCCGTCGGCGAGTTCGGCGACGGCCTGGGCCACCTCGGCGGGCGAGACGGTCGGCCGGCCGGCCCGGCGGGCGGCGGTGTCCGGGGCCAGCGGCTCGGGGTAGCGGGCGAGTTCGCGGGTGGTCAGCGGGGCGCCGACCAGTCGGACCACCTCGTCCGCGTCGCCCCGCTCGTGCGGGGTGACGCCCGTCTGGCCCGGCTTCAGCACGGCGACCTTCAGGCCGCCCTGCAGCGCGGCCGAGGCGACCGCGGCCGTGGTGACGGTCTTGCCGACCTCGGTGCCCGTGCCGGTGACGAACAGGATCCGCGCGCTCATCCGGCCACCGCCGCAGCGGTCACGGCGGCGCCGATCCGGGCCACGTCCTCGTCGCCGGTCACATAGGGCGGCATGGTGTAGATCAGATCGCGGAACGGCCGCAGCCAGACGCCCTCCCGGGCGGCCGCCTCGGTGGCGGCCACCACGTCCACCGGGTGGTCCAACTGCACCACGCCGATCGCGCCCTGGACCCGCACGTCCTTGACCCCCGGCAGCTCCGCGGCCCCCGCCAGGCCCTCCCGGAGCCCGGCGCCGACCCGCTTCACCTCGACCTCCCAGTCCTGCCCGAGCAGCAGGTCGAGCGAGGCGTTGGCGACCGCCGTGGCCAGCGGGTTGCCCATGAACGTCGGCCCGTGCGCCAGCACCGGCATCTCGCCCCGGCTGATCCCGTCCGCGATCTCACCGGTGCACAGCGCCGCGGCCAGCGTCAGGTAGCCGCCGGTGAGCGCCTTGCCCAGGCACATCACGTCCGGTGCGACCCCGGCGTGGTCCGCCGCGAACAGCGCGCCGCTGCGCCCGAAGCCGGTGGCGATCTCGTCGAAGACGAGCAGCACGCCGTGGCGGTCGCACAGGTCGCGCAGCATCCGCAGGTAGGCGGGGGAGTGGAACTGCATCCCGCCCGCGCCCTGCACCACCGGTTCGACGATCACGGCCGCCAGCTCGTCGGCGTGGCGCTCCACCAGCTCCTCGAAGCGGGCCGCGTACCCGGCGTCCAGCGGCGCGTCGAAGCCGGCCGGCGGCTGCGGTGCGAAGAGCTGGTCGGGCAGCACGCCGCCCCACAGGTGGTGCATGCCGCCCTGCGGGTCGCAGACCGACATCGGGTGGAAGGTGTCCCCGTGGTAGCCGCCGCGCCAGGTGAGCAGCCGGCGCTTCTCCGGCCGGCCGATGGACTGCCAGTACTGCAGGCACATCTTCATCGCGACCTCGACGGCCACCGACCCGGAGTCGGACAGGAAGACGTGCTGGAGCGGCTCCGGCGTGATCTCCACCAGCCGGGCGGCCAGCCGGACGGCGGGCTCGTGGGTGAGCCCGCCGAACATCACATGGCTCATCCGGCCCAGCTGGTCGCGTACCGCCTCGTCCAGCACCGGGTGCCGGTAGCCGTGGATGGCCGCCCACCAGGACGACATCCCGTCGACCAGTTCCCGGTGCCCCGCGACGGGTTGGGCGAGCCGGAGCCGCACTCCGGACGCGGACTCGACCACGTACGGGGTGACGGTGCCGGGCATCGGCCCGTACGGGTGCCAGACGTGGGCCCGGTCGAGGGCGAGCAGGTTGTCTGCGGACAGCTGAGCCATGATGGATTCCCCGGGGTGGTCAGGCGTTGGGTGCCAGCTCGGTGCCGGCCCCGCGACGGCGGACCCGGACGAGGTCGCTGCGCAGCCCGTCACCGGCGGCCTCGGCGGCTTCCCCGGCGGCTACCTCGGTACCGGCCGGCTCGGCCGCGTCCTCGGCGGTGCCACCGCAGCCGGTGGTCGCGGCCCCGGTCGCGGCGCCGTGTCCGCCGCAGGGCCCGCAGCCGCCGCCCGTCCCGCAGGAGTCGCCCGCGGCGGCCACGTCGGACCGGTGGCGGGGCAGGGTCGCCTCGCCGGCGCCCTCCACCTCGAAGCCGGCGTCCTTGATCATGTCGAGGTCGGCCTGGCCGGCCTGGCCCTCGCTGGTCAGGTAGTCGCCGAGGAAGATCGAGTTGGCGATGTGCAGGCCCAGCGGCTGCATCGAGCGCAGGTGGACCTCGCGGCCGCCCGCGATCCGCACCTCGACGTCCGGGCAGACGAAGCGGACCATCGCCAGGATGCGCAGGCAGCGCTGCGGGGTGAGGTTCCACTCCTTGGCCAGCGGGGTGCCCTCGAACGGGATCAGGAAGTTCACCGGCACCGAGTCGGAGCCCAGCTCGCGCAGCGCGAAGACCACGTCGACCAGGTCCTCGTCGGTCTCGCCCATGCCCGCGATCAGGCCCGAGCAGGCCGACAGGCCCGCGCCGTGCGCCTTCTGCACGGTGTCCACCCGGTCCGCGTAGGTGTGGGTGGTGGTGATGCCGCCGTAGGTGCCCTCGGAGGTGTTGAGGTTGTGGTTGTAGGCGTCGGCGCCGGCCGCCTTCAGCCGCTCCGCCTGGTTGTCGGAGAGCAGGCCGAGGCAGGCGCAGATCTCGACCGCCGGGTCGGCGTCCTTGATGGCGGCGATGGTGTCGGTCACCCGGTCGATGTCACGGTCCGTCGGGCCGCGGCCGCTGGCCACCAGGCAGACCCGCTTGGCGCCGCCGGAGACCCCGGCGCGGGCCGCGTCGGCGGCCTGGTCCGGCTTCAGCCAGGTGTACTTGAGGATCTCGGCCTTCGAGCCCAGGCGCTGCGAACAGTACGAGCAGTCCTCCGGGCAGAGCCCGCTCTTCAGGTTCACGAGGTAGTTGAGCTTGACCCGGCGGCCGAACCACTGCCGGCGCACCCGCCCGGCGGCCGCGACCACGTCCAGCAGCTCGTCGTCGGTGGTGGCGAGGACGGCCAGGGCTTCTTCCCGGGTGGGGACGTCCCCGCGCAGGCCCTTGGCGGTGAGGGTATCGAGCAGATCCATGGGCTCGATCCTGCCTGCTGGCCGTCGGCCGACGCCAGAGGAAACCCACCAGAAGATCCCCGGGAGGATGTGCGAGTTGTCACAGCTCCACAGCTCACGGTAGTGGTGCAGGTCACGTCCGTGTCCACGGTGGTTACCGGCGGGTAGTGCGAGTGATCGCCAACGGCCATCCCCCGTGATCTCCGCCACCCGCGCACTGCTTAGAATCTGCGCCATGACCACGCAGGGGGAGCGCACCCCGTCACCGGGAGACAACGGGACCGAGCAGCCGGCCGGTGAGTACCGGTCCAGGAGACTCAGCGCACGCCGAACCGTGGGCTGGATCGTCGTGGTGGGCGTGGTGGCGGCCGGAGGCTGGATCATCACCCGGCCCACGCCCGGCGACTTCATACCCGGCCTCGGCCCGTCCAGCAAGGAGGCGACCAGGACGCCGCCGGTGGTCGGCAGCCCGCCGCCGCGGACCGTGACCGACCCCGAGGGCCTCAACGTCGACGTGTACTTCCCGGCCCAGCGGCCGGTCGAGGTCGGCGCCTACAAGGGCAAGCGCTCCGGCGTCCGACAGGGCCAGAACTGCACCGAGGCGCTTCAGGACCGCACCCAGGACCCGCTGCGCGACACCGGCTGCCAGGGCTACCTCACCGTCAGTTTCACCGGCCAGGACAAGCCGGTGCTGAGCAGCGTCACCGTGCTGCGGTTCGGTGACGAGGCGTCCGCCGCGAAGGCCGCGCAGGCCCTGCAGGCCAAGCCGGGTGCGCTGGCCTTCATCCTCCCGGACGCCACCACCGCCCCGGCCCAGCCGGCCGGCAGCGCCAGGACCGGCTCGGAGCCGCGGGTCGAGGCCGTCCGCTACTACGTGACCGTCGCCAGCTCGCGGCTCGCCGACGCCCACAGCGCCGCCGCCGCGCCCGCCGCGACCGCCACCGGGGCGACCCCGCTCAGCGTGCCGCCGAGCACCGCGCCCGCCGGTTCGGAGCAGATGCTGGAGGAGGCCACCCGCGCGATCTCGTACGCCGCGGGCGCGCCGTTCATCTGGATGTGACGCCAGGACCGGTCCCGGCCTCGGCCCGTGTGCCTCGGCCCCGTCCGGTCGGACGGGGCCGAGGGCGGCTCAGCCGCCCAGCCGGTCCACCGCGGTGACCCGCAGCACCGCGCGGCCCTCCTCGTCCGACCCGTAGAGGTCGACCTCGGCGCTGATGCCCCAGTCGTGGTCGCCCGCCGGGTCGTCGAAGATCTGCCGGACCTTCCAGGAGGAGTCCTCCTCCTCGATCAGCAGCATCTTCGGGCCGCGCGCGTTCGGGCCGGTGCCGAGGTCGTCGTACTCGTCCCAGTACCCGTCCATGGCGTCCGCCCAGCGGTCCGCGTCCCAGCCGTACTCGCCGTCCAGTGCGGCCAGCGCGTCGTAGTGCTCCAGCGCGACCAGCTCCACCCGGCGGAACATCTCGTTGCGCACCAGCACCCGGAACGCCCGGGCGTTGGCCGTCACCGGCGCCGGCTTGTCGTCCAGGGTGACCTCGGCCGCCTGCGGCTCGGTCGGGTTGGCCAGCTGCTCCCACTCGTCCAGCAGGCTGGAGTCGACCTGGCGGACCAGCTCGCCGAGCCAGGCGATGACGTCCTTGAGGTCGTCGGTCTTGATGTCCTCGGGGACGGTCTGCTCCAGCGCCTTGTAGGCACCGGCCAGGTAGCGCAGGACGATGCCCTCGGTGCGGGCCAGGTCGTAGTGGCCGACGTAGTCGGTGAAGGTCATCGCCCGCTCGTACAGGTCGCGGACGACGGACTTCGGGCGCAGCTCGTGGTCGCCGATCCACGGGTGTGCCCGGCGGTACACCTCGTAGGCGTGGGTGAGCAGCTCCTCCAGCGGCTTCGGGTAGGTGATGTCCTGGAGCCGCTCCATCCGCTCCTCGTACTCGACGCCGTCGCGCTTCATCTCCCCGATGGCCTCGCCGCGCTCCTTGTTCTGCTGCGAGGCGAGGATCTGGCGCGGGTCGTCGAGGGTGGCCTCGACCACGGAGACGACGTCCATCGCGTACGAGGGCGAGGTCGGGTCGAGCAGCTCGAAGGCGGCCAGCGCGAAGGTGGAGAGCGGCTGGTTGAGCGCGAAGTTCTCCTGGAGGTCCAGGGTGAGGCGGACGATCCGGCCCTCGGCGTCGGGCTCCGGCAGCCGCTCCACGATGCCGCCCTCCAGCAGCGAGCGGTAGATGGCGATGGTGGAGCGGATGTGCCGGCGCTGGGCGGCGCGGTCCTCGTGGTTGTCGGTGAGCAGCTTGCGCATCGCCTCGAAGGCGTTGCCCGGGCGGCCGATGACGGCCAGCAGCATCGCGTGGGTCACCTTGAAGCGGGAGACCAGCGGCTCGGGGTCGGCGCCGATCAGCCGGTCGAAGGTCTCCTCGGTCCAGCCGACGAAGCCCTCGGGGGCCTTCTTGCGGACGACCTTGCGCTTCTTCTTAGGGTCGTCGCCGGCCTTGGCGACCGCCCGGTCGTTCTCGATCACGTGCTCCGGCGCCTGGGCGACGACCTGCCCGACGGTGTCGAACCCGGCGCGGCCCGCGCGGCCCGCGATCTGGTGGAACTCGCGGGCGCGCAGCACCCGGACCCGCACGCCGTCGTACTTGGACAGCGCGGTGAACAGCACCGTGCGGATCGGCACGTTGACGCCGACGCCGAGCGTGTCCGTCCCGCAGATCACCTTCAACAGGCCTGCCTGCGCGAGCCGTTCGACCAGCCGACGGTACTTGGGCAGCATGCCCGCGTGGTGCACGCCGATGCCGTGGCGCACGTAACGGGACAGGTTGCGGCCGAACTTGGTGGTGAAGCGGAAGTTGCCGATCAGGTCGGCGATGGCGTCCTTCTCCGCCTTCGAGCACATGTTGATGCTCATCAGCGACTGCGCCCGCTCCACCGCCTCCTTCTGCGTGAAGTGCACGACGTAGACGGGCGCCTGCCCCGTCTTCAGCAGCTCCTCCAGGGTGTCGTGGAGGGTGGTGCGGCGGTACTCGTAGAACAGCGGGACGGGCCGGGTGGCCGAGCGGACCACCGTGGTGGGCCGGCCGGTGCGGCGGGTGAGGTCCTCCTCGAAGCGGCGGACGTCGCCCAGGGTCGCGGACATCAGCAGGAACTGCGCCTGCGGGAGCTCCAGCAGCGGGATCTGCCAGGCCCAGCCGCGGTCCGGCTCCGCGTAGAAGTGGAACTCGTCCATGACGACCTGGCCGATGTCGGCCCTGGGCCCGTCGTGCAGCGAGATCTGCGCCAGCACCTCGGCGGTGCAGCAGATGATCGGCGCGGTCGGGTTGACGCTCGCGTCGCCGGTCATCATGCCGACCTGCTCGGTGCCGAACATCTTGCACAGGTCGAAGAACTTCTCCGAGACCAGCGCCTTGATCGGCGCGGTGTAGAAGGTCCGCTTGCCCTCCGCCAGCGCGGCGAAGTGCGCTCCCGCCGCCACCAGGCTCTTGCCCGACCCGGTCGGCGTCGCCAGGATGACGTTGTTCCCCGACACCAGCTCGATCAGCGCCTCCTCCTGAGCCGGGTACAGCGTGATCCCGCGCTCCTCCGCCCAGGCGGCGAACGTCTCGTACAGCGCGTCGGGGGTGGCGGGCTTCGGCATCAGGTCTAGGAGGTTCACCCGGCTATCTTGCCTGCTCGCGTGCACCCCGGGCAAAGGCCCGGGCAAAGCCCCGGGCAAAAGCCGGGGCCTTGCCCGGGGCCGGTCACCTTGCCGGAACGGCGGGCGGGGCGTCCGCCGGGGCGATCCCCTCGCAGTGCTCGCCGGCGATCGCCTTCTGCGCGGTCCGCCAGGCGACGGCCACGTGCGAGGCCCGCAGCTCGTCGGGGCCGGTGCCCGCGGCGGCGGTGCCGGTGACCCGCACCCGGCGGTAGTGGTCCTCGGTCCGGCCCGCGTAGTCGCACCGGTAGAGCAGGTCGACGCTCGCGTCGGGCCGGATCCAGCCGGTGATACCCGCTCCGGCGGCCAGCGGCCGCGGCGGCTGGTCGGGGCGGTCGGCCGTACCGAGCCGGGCCTCCTCGAACGCGGCCTGGTCGGGCCGCTCCACGCCGACGCTCAGGACCTTCCTGCCGTGCGAGGTGTCCCAGCGGACGTCGCACCACGGAACGGTCTTCCCGCCGACCGGGTCGCCCTCCTGCCTGACCACCACCGTGCCGTCGTCCCCGGCGGCGGGCTTCAGGTCCGCCCGGGTGACCAGCGACCAGCAGGCGCTCTGCGGCAGGTCGACCGAGTTCCACGGCTGCCACGCCCAGAGGCCGGCCGCCATCACGGCCGCCAGCGGCAGCCCCACCGAGACCAGCCTGCGCCGGCGCCGCACCCGGCGGGCCTCGACCTCCGCGAAGGCCGCGCGGGCGATGCCCTGGGCGGATCCGGACTGGGTTTCTTCGGTCATCGGCTGCTTGCCGCCTTCGTCGTCGTAACCACGGGAGTGGGGAGCCGCCCCGCAGGCCGTCCGGGCCTGCGGGAGGGGTGCGCGCCGGTGGCCGCCGTCCGGTGCCCCGGCGGCTCAGCCACTTTGACCCGCGGGCTTCGGCCCGGAGGCGCCGGAGGTGTACCCGTCGTCCGAGACCTGCCCGGCCCGGCGCCGGAGCTGCTCCAGGAAGGCGGGATCGAGCCCGCTGCCCGAGGCCGCCCGGTCGAAGGTCTCCAGCACGGCCTTCTGCGCGCCGTGCTTGGCCTGGGAGACCGCCTCCTTCGCCTCGTCGTCGGCCTCGTTGTGGGTGTCGACCTTGTAGCTCTCGGCGACACCGTCCATGATCTGCTCCACCACGAAGTTGACGCCCTCACCGGCCACCGGTGCGCGCTCCATCGCCTTTCCGCCGGTGAACTCCCAGACCTTGCCGGCGATCTCACGCTTGGTGTCGATCGCCTCGTTGAAGTCCTTGTCCTCGGCGGCGTGCCTGGTGTAGACCTCGTCCGCCATCGCACCGGTGATGAGACCGGTGACCTGCCCGCCGGGCCGGACGGCGTTCTCCACGGCCATCTGGATCTCGCTCTGACTGCCGTGGCCGTGCTTGGAGATGGCGTCCTCGATCTGGACGGTGGTGTACGCCTGCTGCCCGGCGGCGATCGAGGCGTAGGCGTCCGGGTCGCGGCCCAGCACGTCCAGCAGCCGCCGGACCTCGGCGTCCTTCAGATCGGCCGGTGTGCCGGTCACGGCCGGTGCGCCCGGTCCTTCGAGCGCGGCCTGGACATCGCCCATGTACGCGGCGGTGATGTTGCCCAGGCTGCCGTTCATCGCGCCGAACAGGGCCTTGTCGCCGTGCAGTTGCTCCGGCCCGTCCTTGGTGCCGTACGTCTCGAAGATCTTCTCCGTGAGCGCGGACATCTCCGGGGTGTGCTTGGCCAGCGGCGCGTTGGCGTCGTCGTACCCCCGGCCGGTCGTCGCCGCCTCGAGGGCGTGCCCCAGGGCGCCGACCTCGAAGGCGTCCGCCGTACCGGGGTTGGGGCGCAGCGGGTAGGGCATGTCCCGCAGCAGGGAGCGCTCGCCGCTGTCGGTGAGCATCTCGAAGTACTTGTTCTCGCCGCCGTGGCTCTTCACCGAGCCGTCCGGGTTGTACGCGGTCGGCGGGTCGCTGAAGAACCTGGTCGCGGCCTCCGGGCTGTGGCCGAGCGCCTCCAGGACGGAGGACAGCGGGTTGAAGCCGTGGACGTTGCCCTTCTCGTCCGTCACACCGGTGAACTGGAACTCCTGGAACGGCGAGCCGTGCATCGCGGCCACCGCGTCCCAGCGGCCCGGGTTCTCGTTGGTGAGCTGGGTGACGTGCTCGGCGATCGGGTTGATGAAGTGGGCGTCGTAGTCGCCGTGCCGCAGGATGTTGCCGAGGATCTGGTAGCCGTACGGGCTGGACTTCGGGTTGGCCTTGGGGTCGAGCGGGATCTGCTCGCCGCCGGCCTTGCGCAGGCGCTGCTCCCAGTCGTCGGAGACGTGCGGCTGCTTGTGGCTGTCGGTGGCGGTGGCCAGGGTGAGGCCGAGGCCGTCCTGGATCCCCTTGACGGCGGCCTTGCGGGCCGGGCTGTCGGAGAAGTCGCCGCTCTGCGCCATCGCGCCGTAGGAGGCGAGGAAGGTGGCCGGCTCCTGCCCGCCGTAGAAGGCGGCGGCGAACCGCGGGTCCCCGTTGTGGTGCTGGAGCAGGCTCTGGAGCTGGGTGAGCTGGGCGTCGGTGGCCTTGGAGCCGAGGCTGAGGATCTGCGCGGCCTGCTTGGCCTCGGCCTCGGCGAGGCTGCCGACCGGGTTGCTGTTGAAGCTGCCGGAGTCGGTGCCGGTGTCGCCGGCCAGCGCCGCGGTGGCGGCGGTGTCGGCCTCGGTGGCGCGGTCGAGGGCCTTGCCGATCTCGTCGGCGGTGGCCTGCGCGTCGGACTGCCGGCCCTTGGCGTAGTCCGGGTCCTTCTTGTCCACCGGGTCGGTGGCGGGCGGCCAGTGCACGCCGCCCTCGCCGTCGACGGTGAGGCCCTTGCCGGCCGCGTGCTGGACGGCCGTCTGGAGGTCCTTCCTGGCGGCCGCGAACTCGTCGTGCGCCTCGCGCAGGGTCCGCGCGATGGCCGAGGCCTCCTCGAAGGCGGCGTGGATCTGGTCGCGGGTCCGGGTGAGCGATCCGGCGGCCGCGTCGGCGGTGGGGCCGTGCCAACCGGACTGCTGGACGGGGCCGATGACCTCGTTCTGCATCTTGGTCGAGAGGTCCCAGGAGCGGACCATGGTCTCGAAGTCGGTCGCCGCCGCGTTGAGGCTTGCGAGGTCGATGTGCTGGAGCTGGCTGAACGTCACCATGGCGGTGTGTGCTTCCCCCGGGTCCTCAGTCGTGCTGCTGAGCGAACTGGCTGTGGATCGCGGCCTCGGTGGCCTCGTAGTTCTGCGCGGTGGTGTGCAGGTTCCGGCTGATCGTGCCGATCGCCTGCTCCAGCGTGTGGGTCTGGTCGGACCACATGCTCCACGCGTTGTTGAGGCCGGCGCAGAGGCTGAACCCCATCAGTGAGGAGACCGCGCTGTTGACGTGTTCCCACGGCCGGCCGCATTCGGTGCGGACGGAGGTCTGGAGAGTGTCGGCGTTGTTCCCGGCCTGCCGGATCATTCCGGGGTTCGCCTTGACGGTCTGCCCGCCGGCGGGCGCCGGGACGGTGACCGGGGCCGTGCTGCCGGCCGCTGCCGCGGCCAGGTCCGGGAACTGCTTCTTCGCCGCGTCGGTCAGGTTTCCCGAGCCGTCGAAGAGCCACGGATTCATTCGGCGTTCGAATTCGATGTCTGCCATCTGCGTATACCCCCATGTCCAGATCGCTGGGGGAGCGTAGCCGGGTCGAACAGATGACTGAAAATCCTTGGGGGAACCTTTAGGTTCTTTGCGAGATGATGGCAGTAGAAGTGAATCGGCGTGGATATGCAGGTGGAATTCAGGTTAAAGAGATGTGAATGCAGATTCGGGCATGTGCCGCGGCGCACATTGCCCGCCCCGCGCCCGGCATGCCAGAGTGCCGCTCATGGCCCACCGCACCGCGCCCGAACCGTCCGCAGCCGCCCAGTCGGCCCCCGCCCCGGCCGCCGTCTTCGACTGGCTCGACGAGGCGGCCGAGCTGCGCGCGGGAGCCGGCCTCACCCGGACGCTGCGCAGCCGCCCCGCCGAGGACCAGGTGGTGGACCTCGCGGGCAACGACTACCTCGGGCTCACCCGCCACCCCGCCGTCACCCGGGCCGCCGCCGACGCGGCACTGCGCTGGGGCGGCGGCGCCACCGGCTCCCGGCTGGTCACCGGTACCACCGCGCTGCACACCGAACTGGAGGCCGAACTGGCCGAGTTCTGCGGGGTGGAGGCGGCGCTGGTGTTCTCCTCCGGGTACACCGCCAACCTGGCCGCGCTCACCGCGCTCACCGACCCGGACACCCTGATCGTCTCGGACGCCTACAACCACGCCTCGCTGATCGACGGCTGCCGGCTCTCCCGCAGCGACGTCCACCGCGCCCCGCACAGCGACCCGGACGCCGTTCGCGCCGTCCTCGCCGGGCGCACCCACCGCCGGGCACTGGTGGTCACCGACTCCGTCTTCTCCGTCGACGGCAATGCCGCCCGGCTGCCCGAACTCTCCGCCGCCGCCCGCGCGCACGGCGCGGCGCTGCTGGTCGACGACGCGCACGGGCTCGGCGTGCTCGGCCCCGGCGGCGCCGGCGCCCTGGCCGCGGCCGGCCTCGCGGGGGAGCCGGACACCGTCGCGACCGTCACCCTGTCCAAGTCGCTCGGCTCCCAGGGCGGGGCGGTGCTCGGGCCGCGCCGGGTCATCCGCCATCTCACCGAGACGGCCCGCACCTTCATCTTCGACACCGGCCTCGCCCCGGCCGCGGCCGGGGCCGCGCTCGGCGCGCTGCGCCTGCTGCGCGCCGAACCGCAGCGCGCCGAGCGGGCCCGGACGGTGGCCCGCAGCCTCGCCGCCCGGCTCACCGCGGCCGGCCTGCACGCCTCCAGCCCGGACGCGGCGGTGGTCTCGGTCCGCGCCCCCGGCCCGGAGGCCGCCGTCGCGTGGGCCGCGGACTGCCGCCGGGCCGGACTCGCGGTCGGCTGCTTCCGCCCGCCCTCCGTCCCGGACGGCGTCTCGCGCCTGCGGCTGACCGCCCGCGGCGACCTGACGGACGCCCAGATCGCCGATGCGGTGCGGATCATCGCGGCGACGGCGCCCGCCGGGTAGCGCTCGGCCGGGTGGCGCGTCGGCCGGGTGGCGCGTCAGCCGGTCGGTCCTGCTGCGGCGTCGACAAGCCCGCCGGTCCCGCTACGGCGCCGACAGCCCGGCCAGGCCCAGCAGGAAGACCGTCTCCGCGTCACGGCGGCCCGCCGCGGCGCGCGGGGCGGCGACGATCGCGGCCAGGGCGCGGCACCAGCCGAGCACGCGCTGCGGATCGGCCCCGGGCACCAGGGCGGTCAGCCCGGCGATCCGCCGCTCCAGTCCGGCCCGGTCGGTGACGCCGTCGACGGCCCAGTCGACCAGGTCGAAGTCGGGGTCGCCGAGGGTGGGGCGCGGATCGATCGCCACCGGTCCGGCCGGCCCGTCCAGGACGTTGCCGGGGTGCAGGTCGCCGTGTACCAGGGCGAACGTGCCGGAGTCGGCCAGCTCCAGGGCGAAGGCCCTGGCCACCGGCGGGACGACGCCGGGCGCCCGGCGCTCGGTGAGGTCGAAGAGGAAGTCCACGCGCTCCCGCAGCGGCGGCAGGGCGACGCCGTCCACCGGGGTGGAGCGCAGCGCCGACAGCACCCCGGCGACCTCCGCGGCCTCCCACGGCCGCTCGCGCAGCGTCCCGCCCGGGTGGACGTCCGCCAGCAGGAGCGCCGCCGCGTCGGCGTCGTGGTCCAGCAGCCGGACCGCCTCCGCCAGCCCCGACCAGGCCCGCAGCGCCGCCGCCTCGTGCGCGGCGACCTGCCCGTCGGGCGTCAGCTTCAGCCAGACCCGGGCGCCGTCCGCCGCCCGCACACAGCGGAACACGCGGGCCGTCCCGCCCCCGCCGGCCGCCTCCACGGTCAGGCCCCAGCGGCGGGCCAGCCGGTCCACCAGCGCGGGCAGCGCCTCGCACCAGGCCTCGGCGGCCGGGCCGAAGCGGACGGTCAGCCGGGCCCGGACGTCGGCCGGGACGGCGGTCGCCACGGTGCCCACCACGGGACCCGTGCCGGGGCTCACGGCCGCCCCACCACCAGCAGCGCCTCCGCGCCGACCGGGCGGAAGCCGGCCGCCTGGAACGCCCGGACGCTGGTCGCGTTGCCGGGCGCCTGCTGCGACCAGATCCACCCGCCCTCCGGCAGCAGGTGCCGTGCGCCGAGCGCGAGCGCCCGCCCCAGGCCCCGGCCGCGCGCCTGCGGGTCGACCTCGATCGCGCACTCCCACCGACCGGCCACCCCGCGGCCCAGGATCAGGACGCCGCCGTCGACGGCGAACACCCGCACGTCGTCGCGGTAGCGCAGGGCCCGGGCGACCCGGGGGTGCTCCCGGTCCTCGATCGGCTCCAGCGCCAGCGGCGGCTCGCCGGGCAGCCGGTCGGCCACGGTGACCAGGTCGATGTTGTTGACCACCCGTCCGGTCCGCTCGGCGAGCGCCGTCAGGAAGGGCGGACAGAGCGGCGCCGCCAGCGGGTCGCTCGGTGCGGCCGCCAGTGTGGCCCGCACCCAGGCCGGGTCCTCGTCCGTGAACACCACCGCGTGCGCCGAGAACGACATCACCCCGGTGTCGCGCGGCGTCGGCCGGCCCACCACCGTCACCGAACCGTCCGACGGCGGGAAGACCCCGCCCGCGGCATCGTCCAGGATCTCCCGCAACCCGCGCTCGCCCATGGCCCCCGTGCTCCCCTGCACCCCGTTCGGGCACCCGTCGCGGTACCCGTTCCCTTACGGAGCGCCAGGGTACAAGATCACTGTTTGCGGGCCCGGCTCGGCTGCACCCGGGGCGGCTCACCGGCCGCCTTGGGGTGGTCCGGCGGATAGGGGAGCTCGCCGTGGCCCTCGTCACGGACCTGCCGCTCGTACAGCTCCAGCAGACCCTCCAGCCGGAACGCCTGGTCGTCCATCTCCGCCTGGAGGTCGCCGAGTTCGGCGAACCGGGCGGGCAGTGTCCGCAGGTCGAAGTCCTCCGGCGCCGCCTCGTCGAGCTCCTCCCAGCGCAGCGGCGCCGAGGCGGTGGCCCGCGGCCGGGCGCGCAGCGAGTACGCGGAGGCGATGGTGCGGTCCCGCGCCATCTGGTTGTAGTCGACGAAGATCCGCTCGCCGCGCTCCTCCTTCCACCACGCGGTGGTCACCCGCCCGGGCATCCGCTGCTCCAGGACCCGGCCGAGCGCGATCACCGCGTGCCGCCCGTCGGTGAAGGTCCACTCCGGCTCCAGCGGCACGTAGACGTGCAGGCCGCGCCCGCCCGAGGACTTCGGCCAGCCGCGCAGCCCGTACTCCTCCAGCACCGCGCGCAGCTCGTGCGCGGCCCGGACGGCGTCGTGGAAGTCGGTGCCGGGCTGCGGGTCGAGGTCGATCCGCAGTTCGTCGACGTGCTCGGTGTCACCGCGCCGGACGGGCCACGGGTGGAAGGTCAGACAGCCCAGGTTGGCCGCCCACAGCACGGCCGCCGGCTCGGTCGGGCAGATCTCGTCGGCGGTGCGCCCGCTGGGGAAGGCGATCCGGGCCGTCGGCAGCCACTCCGGCAGGCTCTTGGGCGCGCGCTTCTGGTAGAAGAACTCGCCCTCCACGCCGTCGGGGAAGCGCTGCAGGGTGGTCGGCCGGTCGCGCAGGCCGCGCAGCACCCCCTCGGCGACCGCCAGGTAGTACTGCGCGACGTCCAACTTGGTGAAGCCCCGCTCGGGGTAGTACACCTTGTCCGGGTTCGACAGCCGGACGGTACGCCCGGCGACATCCAGTTCCACGGCTGAGCCCATGCCTCACACGCTAGGCGTGCTCCGTCCTCCGCGCGCTATTTCGCCGTGCGGTTGCGGGCCGCACGCGTGAGGATCGGAACCATGGACCTGCCCGTGATGCCGCCGGTCGCGCCGATGCTCGCCAAGTCGGTCGCGAAGATCCCGCCGGGGATGCAGTACGAGGCCAAATGGGACGGCTTCCGTGCGATCGTCTACCGCGACGGGGACGAGGTCGAGCTCGGCAGCCGCACCGGCAAGCCGCTGACCAGGTACTTCCCCGAGCTGGTGGAGGCCTTCCGGCGGGAGCTGCCGCCGCGCTGCGTGCTGGACGGCGAGGTGGTGATCGCCCGCGAGGGGAGGCTGCGCTTCGAGGAGCTGCTGGAGCGCATCCACCCGGCGGCCAGCCGGGTGCGGCTGCTGGCCGAGCAGACCCCGGCCTCCTTCGTGGCCTTCGACCTGCTCGCGCTCGGCTCGGACCTCCTGGTCGAGGAGCCGCTGTCGGTGCGCCGTCCGGCCCTGGAGGCGGCGCTCGCCCACGCCGCCGATCCGGTGTTCATCGCGCCCGCCTCCACCGATCGCGAGCTGGCGCAGACCTGGTTCGCCCAGTACGAGGGCGCCGGGCTGGACGGGGTGGTGGCCAAGCCGCTGGACCAGCCGTACCGGCCGGGCGAGCGGACCATGTTCAAGGTCAAGCACGAGCGCACCGCGGACTGTGTGGTGGCGGGCTACCGCGAGCACAAGAGCGGCCCGGTGGTCGGCTCGCTGCTGCTCGGCATCAACGACGAGCAGGGGCGGCTCCAGCACGTCGGCGTCTGCGCGGCCTTCCCGATGGCCCGCCGCCGGGAGCTGGTCGAGGAGCTGGCTCCGCTGCGGATGCCCGATGCCTCCGGCCACCCCTGGGGGGCCTGGGCGGACGAGCAGGCGCACGCCGAAGCCCGGCTGCCCGGCGCGCAGAGCCGCTGGACCGGCGGCAAGGACCTCTCCTGGGTGCCGCTGCGGCCCGAGCGGGTGGTCGAGGTGGCGTACGACCACATGGAGGGCACGCGCTTTCGGCACACCGCGCAGTTCCGTCGTTGGCGGCTTGACCGGACACCGGAGAGCTGCACCTACGAGCAGCTGGAGGAGCCGGTCTCGTACGACCTGGCGCAGGTGCTGGGTGGTTGACGAACCGTCGGCCCCACAGGTGATCAAGGCCTGTGCCACGGTTGCTCGGTATGCGCCTTGACGGGCATCGGTGCAGGTTGGGCGCGTACATGACGGCCCGTCCGAGGTGCGTGGACAACCCTTGACGGGGCATGGGGTCTATGCGAATCTCTCGGCAGGTCTGGGCCATTGGTCTTTCACGGGGGAAGATCGGATCCGCCTCGGTGCATCAGGGGGGATCCTGAGATGCCGGGCGGACCGGGCCGCAGCGGCCGATCGGCCGGTCCCGGGGGCGGGCCGGACACCACCCGGCGGCCGTGCCTCACCGCACCCGGATCGCCGCCGACGACGTCCGGGAGCGTGCCCCTGCACCTTCCCCGACTGCCTAAGCGAGCCGCAGATGCCCGAACTCCTCCCCGCGACCCCCTCGCCGGACGCCGCCGCCGTCCCGGCCTCGCCCGCCCAGCACGGCATGTGGCTGACCGAGCGGCTGGGGCTGGCCCGCGAGGCCCTCCACCTGCCGGTGCGGATCTCCTTCGACCGGGTCGACGCCGATGCGCTGGCGCGCGCGGTCCGTCAGGTGGCGCGGCGCCACGGGGCGCTGGGGGTGCGGCTGGTGGAGCGCGAAGGCCGGGTGCTGCTGGAACGGGCTGACCGGGACGCGGTGTTGGAGGTGGTCGACGCCACCGGTGACGACCCGGCCGGCCTGGAGAAGCTGCTGGTGGAGGAGGCCGCCCGCCCCTTCGGCCCGGACGGCGGCCCGCTGGTCCGCTGCACGCTGTACCAGCGGCCCGGTGGCGGTGCGGAGTTGCTGGTGGTGGCCCATCACGCGGTGTTCGACGGGGAGTCCAAGGACGTCCTGGTCGCCGACCTGGCCGACGCGTACGGCGCCGCGCTGCGCGGCGGGCCGGGCCAGGCGGCCGAACCGCCGCTTCTGCCACCGGTGGTGGCGCAGGCGCCCGACCCGGAGCTCGTGCGGCGCGCCGCCGACTGGTACGGCCCGCGCTGGGCCGCCGCCACCGAACCGGTACTGCCCGGGGCCACCCGCACCCCGACCGCCGCGGGCCCGGGCCAGGCCGTCGGCCGGCGGCTGGACGGCGCCGAACGCGCCGCGCTGGCCGCGGCGGCGGAGCGGACCGGCGTCACCGTCTTCGAGTTCCTGCTCGCCGCGCTGCACGGACTGCTGCACCGGTACGGCGGCGAGTCCGTGCCGGTCTCCGTGCCCCTCTCCACCCGCAGACCCGAACAGGCCGGTGAGATAGGCCTGTTCGTGAACGAGCTGCCGGTTCACCCGCCGGTCGGCCTCGGCGGCGACACCGCCTTCGACGACCTCGCCCGGGCCGTGCGCGCCGAACTGCGCGGCGGATACCCCTTCCGTACCGTGCCGTTCGGCTCGGCCGTCGCCGGACTCGGCCCCCGCCTCGGCCTGACCCCCGTCTCGCTGGGCTACCGGCAGCGGCGCGGCCCGCAGCCGCGGTTCGCGGACACCCCGGTACGGGTGGACTGGTCTGTGTTCAACGGCGCCGCCCGCAACACGCTCCACCTCCAGGTGGTCGACAGCACCGAGGGCCTCGACCTCTCCCTGCAGTACGACCCCGCCGTCCTCCCCTCGGACGCCGCGGGCCGGATCGCCGGACACCTCACGACCCTGCTGGCCGCCGCCGTCGCCGCGCCCGGCACCCCGCTCCGGGACCTCCCGCTGCTGGACGCCGCCGAGCTCCACCTGGTCACCGAGGCCTGGAACGACACCGCCCAGGCGTACCCCTCCGACCGCACCGTCCTCGACCTGGTCCGCGCCCAGGCCGAGGCCACACCGGAGGCGGTCGCGGTGACCGGCGGCGGGCGCCGGCTGACCTACCGCGAACTCCTCGCCCGGGTCGACGAGCTGGCGTCCGCCCTGGCCGCGGCCGGGGTGCGCCCCGGTGACCTGGTCGCCCTCCACCTCGACCGCACCGCCGAGCTGCCGGCCGTCCTGCTCGCCGTCCTCGCCACCGGCGCCGGCTACCTCCCGCTGGACCCGGCCTACCCGGAGGAGCGGCTGGCGTTCATCCTCGCCGACTCCGGTGCCACCCTGCTGCTCGCCGACCGCGAGCCCGCCCCGCGGGTGGCGGCCGCCGCTCCGGCGGTGCTGCGGCTCGCGGACGCGCGCGGCGGCGGCGCGCCGGTGGGCACCCTCCCCGGGCCGGAGGACCGTGCGTATGTGCTGTACACGTCGGGGTCGACGGGGCGTCCGAAGGGGGTGGGGGTGGGGCACCGGGCTCTGGTGAACCTGTTGTCGTTCTTTGCGGGGCGGTTGGGGTGTGGTGCGGGGAGTGTGTGGTTGGGGCTGACGTCGTTGTCGTTCGACATCTCGGGTCTGGAGTTGTTCCTGCCGTTGGTGTCGGGTGGGCGGTTGGTGGTGGCGGGGGACGGTCTGGCGGTGGACGGCCGGGGTCTGTGCGGGTTGGTCGCGGCCGAGGGTGTGACGCATGTGCAGGCGACGCCGTCGGGGTGGCGGGTGTTGTTGGCGGGGGCCGGTGGCGGGGTCCTGTCGTCGGTGGTGGGGCTGGTGGGCGGTGAGGCGTTGCCGTTGCCGCTGGCGCGGGAGTTGGGGTCGGTGACGGCGCGGTTGTTCAACGTGTACGGGCCGACGGAGACGACGGTGTGGTCGACGTGTGGGGAGGTGGCGGCGGGGGCGGTGTCGGTGGGGATCGGGCGTCCGATCGCCAATACGCGGGCGTATGTGCTGGATGCGTCGCGTCGTCCGGTGCCGGTGGGGGTGGCGGGGGAGTTGTACCTGGGTGGTGACGGTGTGGCCCTGGGGTATTTGGGGCGGCCGGAGTTGACGGCGGAGCGGTTCGTGGGGGATCCGTTCGGTGGGCCGGGGGAGCGGTTGTACCGGACGGGGGATCTGGTGTGCTGGACGGGCGGGGGTGAGTTGGAGTTCCTGGGGCGGATCGATGACCAGGTGAAGATCCGTGGTCATCGGATCGAGCTGGGTGAGATTGAGTCGGCCCTGTTGGAGCACCCGGCCGTCGCCGAGGCCGCAGCCGCCGTGCACGAGGAGACCGCGGGGGAGCCGTACCTCGCGGGCTACCTGGTGGTACCCGCCGGCGTGGCCCCGCCCACCCCGGCCGAACTGCGCGAGCACCTGCTGCGGACCCTGCCCGGCGCGCTGGTGCCGCAGCGCTTCCTCACCCTGGAGAGGCTGCCGCTCACCCCGAACGGCAAGCTCGACCGCCGCGCCCTGCCCGTCCCGCCGCGCGAGGCGGCCTCCGCCGTACCGGCCGCCGTGGGGCCGTCCGCCGAGGGGCCGACCGACGAGGTCGTCGAGACCGTGCGGCGGATCTGGTCCGAGGTGCTGGACCTGCCCGACATCGGCCCGGACGAGGACCTGTTCGACCTCGGCGGGCACTCGCTGACGATTATCCAGATCAGCGCCCGGATCCGCACCGCGCTCGGTGTGGAGCTCGACTTCGACGTGTTCTTCGACGTCCCCACGCCGGCCGGCATCGCCGCCGCCGTCCGCGAGCGCCGCTGACCCGGGGCCGGTGTGGTCACCCGACCAGCCGGTGACCACACCCGCCCCACCGCACGTCCCACCCGCCTCCCCCCACGGAACGCTTCCCCGTGCGCTCGAACAGGACTCCGATGACCGATACCCAGGACCTTCCCACCGACTGGTCGGCGACCAAGCAGGCTCTGCTCGCCCGGCGGTTGCGTGGTGCTGCCGCGCCGGCGCGGGTGGTGGAGCCGAGGGCGGCGGGTGTGGTGCCGCCGTTGTCGAGCGGGCAGGAGCGGTTGTGGTTCATGGAGCAGTTCGCGCCGGGTGGTTCGGCGTATGCACTGGCTCCGGCGCGGCGGTTGCGGGGGCCGTTGGACCGGGTGGCGCTGGACGGGGCGCTGGCGGATCTGGTGGCGCGGCACGAGGGTCTGCGGATGGTGTTCCCGACCTCGGAGGACGGGGTGGCGCGGGTCGTGGTCGCGGATCCGGGGCCGTTCGCGGTGCGGTTCGTGGATGCGGCGGGTGAGGCGGATCCGCAGGGGTGTGCGGCGCGGGAGGTCGGTGCGCTGGTCGGGGAGCCGTTCGACCTGGGTGCGGGTCCGCTGCTGCGGGCGCTGCTGGTGCGGATCGGGGAGGAGGACCACGTCCTGGCGCTGGTGATGCACCACATCATCTGCGACGGCTGGTCCATCGACATCATCAACCGCGAGCTGGACGCGCTCTACGCCCAGCACGCCCACGGGACCCCGGCTCAACTCCCTGTGCTGGAGGTGCAGTTCGGCGACTACGCGGCCTGGCAGCGGACCCGCCTCGACAGCGGAGCACTCGCTGCCTCCCGCGACTACTGGCGCGCCGAACTCGACGCCGTCCCCGCCCTCGACCTGCCCACCGACCGCCCCCGCCCGCCGCTGCTCACCTTCGACGGTGCTGCGACGGAGTTCCACTGGAGCAGCGAACTGGCCGAGAACATAGCCGAGTTGGCACGACGCTCCGGAGCGTCCACGTACATGGTGCTGATGACGGCGCTCCAGGTGCTGCTCGGCAGGCACGCCGGCCAGCGGGACTTCGCGATCGGCTCCGCCGTGGCCGGTCGGCTGCACCGTGAACTGGAGGGTGTGGTCGGTGCGTTCGTGAACATGCTGCCGGTCCGGGCGCGGTTGGAGGGGGATCCGACCTTCGGTCAGCTGTTGAGCCGGGTGCGGGAGACGACGCTGGACGCGTTCGCGCACCAGGAGGTGCCGTTCGAGCAGATCGTGGCGGATCTGGAGGTGGAGCGGGACGTCAGCCGCTCGGCGGTGTTCCAGGTGACCTTCGCGTTCCAGAACTACGGCGACAAGGCGGCCACCGGCCCGGTCGCGACCGCGCTGGACTCCGAGGGCTTCGGCTACGAGGCCACCACTACCCACGCCGATCTCGCCCTGTACATGCGGGAGAAGAAGGACGGCGGACTGTACGGGCTGCTCACCTACCGGACCGACCTCTTCGACGCAGGCACCGTCGATGGCTTCGTCAAGCGCTTCGAGCTGCTGATGACTGCGGCTCTCGCTGATCCTTCGGTGGCGGTGTCGCGGTTGCCGTTGGTGACGGGGGCGGAGCGGGTGGCGGTGTTGGAGGAGTGGGCGGTCGGTGGGGTGTTGCCGGCTGGTGGGGGGACGTTGACGGGGTTGTTGGCGCGGGCGGCGGCTGGTTCGCCGGGGGCGCCGGCGTTGGTGTTCGGTGATCGGGTGGTGTCGTACGGGGAGTTGGAGGGCGGGGCGAACGCGTTGGCGCGGCGGTTGCGGGCGCTGGGGGTGGGGCGTGATGACCGGGTGGCGGTGTGTTTGGAGCAGTCGCCGGAGTTGGCGGTGGCGTTGGTGGGGGTGTTGAAGGCGGGGGGTGCGTATCTGCCGTTGGATCCGGAGCAGCCGGTGGCGCGGTTGGGTCGGCTGGTGGCGGATGCGGGGGTGCGGGTGCTGGTGGTGGATGCGGTGTCGCGGGCGTTGTTCGCGGGGTTCGGGGGGGAGGTGGTGGTGGTGGATGCCGGAGTGTTGGAGGGGCCGGATCGGGGTGCGTTGGAGGAGGTGTCGGGGCCGGGGGATCTGGCGTATGTGATCTATACGTCGGGTTCGACGGGGGTGCCGAAGGGGGTGGCGGTTCAGCATCGGGAGGTGGTGAATTACCTGGTGGGGGTGGGGGAGCGGTTGGGGGTGGCGGCGGGGGCGTCGTTCGGTCTGCTGCAGTCGCTGTCGTTCGATTTCAGTATCACGATGCTGTATCTGGCGTTGACGACGGGTGGGCGGGTGCATCTGCTGCCGCGGCGGATTGCGGGGGTGGAGCTGGCGGGGGAGTTGGAGCGGGCGGGGATCGACTATCTGAAGATGACGCCGTCGCATTTGGCGGCGTTGTCGGCGGATGTGCCGGTGGAGCGGTTGCTGCCGCGGCGGGCGCTGGTGCTGGGGGGTGAGGCGTCGTCGTGGGCGTGGGCGCAGGGGTTGGCCTCGGTGGGCGGGTGCCGGGTGTTCAACCACTACGGGCCGACGGAGGCGACGGTGGGTGTGAGTGTGTTCGAGCTGGTGGCGGGTGCGGTGGCGGGGTCGGGCAGTACGCCGGTGGGCTCGCCGTTGGCGGGGGCGCGGTGTCTGGTTCTGGATGCGGCGATGGAGCCGGTGCCGCCGGGTGTGGCGGGTGAGTTGTATGTGGGCGGGCAGCGGTTGGCGCGGGGGTATCTGGGGCGTGCGGAGCTGACGGCGGAGCGGTTTGTGGAGGATCCGTTCGGTGGGCCGGGGGAGCGGTTGTATCGGACGGGGGATGTGGCGCGGTGGCGGGCCGGGGGGGTGTTGGAGTTCCTGGGGCGCGGTGACGACCAGATCAAGGTGCGGGGCTACCGGGTGGAGCCGGGGGAGATCGAGGCGGCGCTGGCGGAGCTGCCGGGGGTGGTGCAGGCGGTGGTGCTGGCGCGCGGCGAGGGCGTGAAGCAGAACCTCGTCGCCTACCTGGAGCGCCCGGGGGAGGTGGAGCCGCTGGTGCCTGCGGAGGTGCGGGCCCGGCTGCTGGAGGTACTACCGGACTACATGGTCCCGGCGCGCTACGTCTCGCTGGAGCGTTTCCCGTTGCAGGCGCACGGCAAGGTCGACCGCAAGGCGCTGCCCGAGCCGGAGGACACCCGCTCTCAGACCGGGCACGTCGAGCCCCGGGGCGAGGCGGAGGTGTTGATCGCCGGGATGTGGGTGGATCTGCTGGATCTGCCGCAGGTCGGGGCGTTGGACGACTTCTTCGAGCTCGGGGGCCATTCTCTGCTGGCGACGCAGGTGGTGGCGCGGCTGCGGCGGGCGTTTCCGGACCTGCCGGTGCCGGTGGGGGTGATGGACCTGTTCCGGCATCCGACGGTGCGGGCGCTGGCGGCGCTGGTGAGCGATCCGGCGGCGGATCGCGGCCCGCGCCGGCTGCTGCACCGGTTGACGCCGCCGCGCACCCGGACCACCGCGAGTGTGGTGTGTGCGCCGTACGGCGGGGGCAGTGCGTTGATCTACAAGCCGTTGGCGGACGCGCTGCCCGAGGACTGGGAACTGCACTCGATCGCGGTGCCGGGGCACGAGCTGGGCGAGGAGGCGCTGGGGATCGAGGACGTCGCCGCCCTGTGCGCACGGGAGATCGTGGAGAGTGTGCCGGGCCGACTGGTGCTGTACGGGCACTGCGGGGTGGGAGTGCGGTTGGCGGTCGAGATCGCACGGCTGGTGGAGGCCGCGGGACGGCAGGTCGAGGCCGTCCATCTGGGAGGGATCTTCCCCTTCGCGCGCCCGCAGGGGCGGGGCGCGGCGGTGGGGGAGTGGTTCGCGGAACTGGCGGACCGGTGGCGCAGCGACCAGGGAATGGTCAACGCGCTGGCAGCGGCAGGCCTGGACACCGACGAGGTGGAAGCAGAACAACTGCGGCTGATCGTGCACAACCGGCGAGTGGGGACGAAGGAAGCGGAACGCTACTTCACGGAGCTGTTCGCGAGCGAGGGCGGGACGATCGCTGCGCCGGTGATCGCGGTGTGCGGGGATCGGGATCCGGCGACGCAGTTCTATCAGGAGCGGTTCCGTGAGTGGCATCGGATCACCGGGACGGCGGCGGTGGTGGTGCTGGATGAGGCGGGGCATTTCTATCTGAAGTACCGGGCGCAGGAGTTGGCGGACATCGTGACGGGTGTCCACCGTTCGATCGCGGCGGGGACGGAGTCGGTCCACCACCGTCGTGAGGACTCCACCTGGTGGCTGGAGGACGTCTCCCGCAACCACGCGGCCGACCACGAACCCGACGACCCCGAACGCCCAGCCGAGACCTCCGAGATCGCCGAGACCTCCCCGGCGGCGAAGCCCGCCCGGGCGGCAAAGCGGGCCGAGGTCCGCCCGACGATGGGCCGCTTCCTCACCGTCGCCTCCGGGCAGCAGGTGTCGATGATCGGCTCGGCACTCACCGAGTTCGCCCTCCCCATCTGGATCTACCTCAAGACCGGCTCCCTCGTGCAGTTCGGCCTGCTCGCCGCCTGCGGACTCGTCCCCGGCATCCTCTCGGCACCGATCGCGGGCGCGCTGGTCGACCGCAACGACCGGCGCCGGATCATGCTCTACGGCGACCTCGCGGCGGGCGCCACCCAGGCCCTGATGCTGGTGCTCTACCTCACCGGGTCGTTGGAGGTGTGGCACGCCTACGTCCTGATCGGGGTGCTCTCCACCGCGCTCACCTTCCAACGCCTCGCCTGGGGCTCGGCCGTGCCGCAACTGGTGCCCAAGCGCTACCTCGGACGCGCCAACGGCGTGGTCCAAATGGCCTTCGGATTCGCCCAGTTCCTCGTCCCGCTGTTCGCCGTCGGCCTGCTCTCCGCGATCGGCCTCGGCGGTATCCTCACGATCGACGTGACCAGCTACGCCGTCGCCACCGCCATCACCCTCGCGGTCCGGTTCCCCGACGTGATGGCCTTCAGCCGCCGCGAGAGCGTGGCGACCGAGATCCGGGCGGGCTTCCACCGGGCCCTCGGCAGCAGGAACTTCCGGGCGATGCTGTTCTTCTTCGCGGTGCTGAACATCTTCCTCTCGCCGCTGTTCCTGCTCACCACCCCGCTGGTGCTGTCCTTCGCCCCGCTGTCAGCCGCCGGCTGGGTCTCCACGGCGGCCGGTCTGGGCGCCGTCCTCGGCGGGATCACGCTGCTGGTCTGGGGCGGGCCCCGGCGCCTGCGGCTGCGCGGTGTCCTGCTCTCCACGATCCTCCTCGCCGCCGCCTGCCTGGTGACCGGTCTGCGGCCGTCCATCGTGGTGGTCGCGCTGGGCGCGTTCGGCATGACGTACGGACTGGCGCTGGTGAACGGTGTCTACGCCACGATCATCCAGACCAAGGTGCCGCTGCGCTTCCACGGCCGGGTGATCGCCGTGAACACCATGGTCGCCTGGTCCACCCTGCCGATCGGCTTCGCCGTCGTCGCCCCCTTCGGACCGAAGCTGCTCCAGCCGCTGATGGACGGGGACGGAGCCCTCGCCGACACCGTCGGCCGGTTCATCGGCACCGGCGACGGACGCGGCATCGGCCTGCTCTACCTGCTGTTCGGCCTGGCCATGGCGGCACTCGCCCTGATCTGCCTCTGCATTCCCGCCCTGGCGCACTTCGACCGGGACGTCCCGGACGCCGAGTCCGACGACCTGATCGGCCTGGAGGCCCTTCAGGCCCGCGCCATGCCTGCCAAGTCCGCCGAGCCCGCCAAGTCCGCCGAGCCCGCCAAGTCCGCCGAGACCGCCAAGTCCGCCGAGACCGCCAAGCCCGTCAAGATCGAGGTCGCACCGTGAACAGCCCCGACGCCCTCCGCAGCCACCCGCTCACGGCGGACCAGCGCCGGCTCTGGTTCCTCCAGCAACTGAACCCGGACGACGCCGGGTTCACCATGTACCTCAACCGCCGCTGGACCGGCCCGATCGACCCGCAGGCCCTGCGCGGCGCCCTCCACCGGCTCACCGACCGGCACGAGATCCTCCGGACCCGCTTCGCCCTCGACGGCGAGGAGCCCGTCCAACTGGTCGAGCCCGCGCGGGAGATCGACCTCGTGCGGATCGAACTCCCGGTGGGCGCAACCGAGGAGGGGTTCACCGAGGCCTGCCGGCCCTTCGTGAACGCCCCCTTCGACCTCGCCGCGGGCCCGCCCCTGCGCGCCGCGCTGGTCAGTTCGGGCGAGGGCGAGCACGCCCTCTGCGTCGTGCTGCACCACATCGTCTCCGACGGCTGGTCCTTCCGGACGATGTGGCGCGAACTGCTCGCCCTCTACCGCGACGAGCTCGGCGAGGCCCCCGCCGACCTCCCGGAACTCGCCCTCCAGTACGGCGACTTCGCCCGCGCCGAGCGGGACAGGGCGGCCGCCGGGGGCGCCGAGGAGGCGTTCCGCTACTGGGCCGAGCGGCTGGCCGGGACGGGCACCCTGCGGCTGCCGCTCGACCACCCCCGGCCTGCGGACCCGGCCCACCCGGCGGGCTTCGTCACCGTCACCCTCGACCCCGCCCTCACCGCCGCCGTCGACCGACTGGCCCGTGAGCAGCGCTGCACCCCCTTCATGGTGCTGCTCGCCGCCTACCAGTGCGTGCTCGCCCGCTGGACCGGCAGCCGCGACTTCGTCGTCGGCACCCCGCTGGCCGGGCGCAACGAGACCGCGCACGAGCCGCTCCTCGGCTACTTCAGCAAGACGGGTGTCATCCGCGCCGACCTCACCGGGGAGCCGGACTACCGGACCGTCCTGCGCAGGGTCCGCTCCGCGACCCTTGGGGCGCTCAGCCACCAGGACGTCCCCGTGGAGCGGCTGGCCGCCCACCTCGGCCTGCCCGCCGACGCCGGTGCCGGTCCGCTCTACCAGGCCGTCTTCGTCCACCAGAGCCAGTACGACCTGGCCGACGGCAGCGGCGAGCCGGCCCTGCCCGCCGGGGTCCGGACCGCAAGCATGGACTCCGGCTTCGAGCAGGCCAAGACCGATCTGCTGCTGGACAGTTGGCGCACCGCCGACGGCGGGATGGCGCTGTCCTTCTGCTTCGACCGCGAGGTCTTCGAACGCGCCACCGTGGAGGCGCTCGGCCGGCGCTGCCGCACCCTGCTGAACCGGATCGTCGACGACCCGGAACTCCCGCTGCAGGCAGACTGGTTGATCGACCCGGACGAGCGCGCCGAACTGCTCGCGCTCGGCGCCGGCCCGGCCGCCGCGGACACCGCCCGCCCGGTGCTGGAGCGCTTCGCCGACCAGGTCGCCGCCCGGCCCGACGCCCCCGCCCTGGAGTGCGACGGCCGACACCTCTCCTACGCCGAACTCGACCGCCGTTCCTCGCTGTTGGCCGCCGCGCTCGGACCGGTCGCGGGGCGGACGGTGGCGGTGCGGCTCGCGCCGTCCTTCGAGCTGGTCACGGCCCTGCTGGCGATCTGGAAGGCCGGCGCCGGCTATCTGCCGCTCGACCCGGCCCACCCGGAGGACCGCCAGCGGCTGATGCTGCAGGAGGCCGGGGCCGCCCTCCTGCTCACCGCCGACGCCGGCTCCGACCTCGGCGTCCCGACGCTGCCCGTACCCGCCGACCCGAGCGCGGCAGCCGCGGTCCCCGTCGCGCCCCTGCCCGGGAGCGACCCCGCCGGCCTCGCCTACGTCCTCTACACCTCCGGCTCCACCGGCACCCCGAAGGGCGTCGCCGTCGAGCACGGCGCCCTCGCCGCCCGGGTCGACTGGATGGCCGGGCCCACCGGATACGCGCTCCAACCCGCCGACCGAATCGTCCAGTTCGCCTCCATCGGCTTCGACACCCACGCCGAGGAGCTCTGGCCCGCCCTGTGCTCCGGCGCCCGCGTCGTCCTGCTGCCCGGTGGCGGCCGCACTCTGCCGGACGTGCTCCGCACGCCCGCCGGCGCCGCCGTCACGGTGCTCGACCTGCCCACCGCCTACTGGCAGGAGCTGGTCTCGCTCGGCGACCAGACCCCCTGGCCGGCGGCGCTGCGGCTGGTCGTCCTCGGCGGCTCCGAGGCCCGGGCCGACACCGTCGCCGGGTGGCGCCACCGGCACGGCGACACCGTCCGGCTGGTCAACACCTACGGTCCGACCGAGGCCACCGTCATCGTCACCGCCGCCGAGCTCGGCGCGCCCGACGCCGGGCGCCGCCCCCCGCTCGGCCGCCCGCTGCCCGGGGTGCGGCTGTACGTCCTGGACGAGCACGGCGGCCTGCTCCCGGCCGGCGCCGAGGGCGAGCTGTCGATCGGCGGCGTCGGCCTCGCCCGCGGCTACCTGGCCCGGCCCGACCTGACCGCGCAGTCGTTCCCGCCGGACCCGTACGCCGGGGGCCGGATGTACCGCACCGGGGACCGGGCCCGCTGGCGCGCCGACGGACAGCTGGAGTACCTCGGTCGCGCCGACGAGCAGGTCAAGCTCCGCGGCTACCGGATCGAGCCCGCCGAGATCGAGACGGCGCTGACCGCCCACCCCGACGTCGCCCGCGCCGCCGTGGTGCTCCGCGACGGGCGCCGACTGCTCGGGTACGCCGTGCCGCGGCCGGGGGCCGAGCCCAAGCCGGCCGAGCTGCGCGAGCACCTCGCCCTGCGGCTGCCCGTCTACATGGTCCCGGACGCCGTCGTCCTGCTCGACACCCTGCCGCTGACCGCCAACGGCAAGCTCGACACCGCCGCCCTGCCCGCTCCCGACGCGGCCGCCGACGGTGCCCGGGAGTACGTCGCACCGCGCACCGACGCCGAGCAGCTGGTCGCCGAGCTCTGGCAGGAGGTGCTCGGCGTGCCCCGGGTCGGCGTGCTGGACGACTTCTTCGAGCTCGGCGGCGACTCGCTGCTGGTCACCAGGGTGGCCGCCCGGATCAGAGCGGGGGTGGGGCTCGACGTGCCGATCCGCGACGTCTTCGAGAGCCCCACCCCGGCCGCCCTGGCCGCCAGGATCGAGGCCCTGCTGATCGCCGAGATCGACGCCCTCACCGAGGAGGAGGCGGCCGGGCGGCTGGCCGACTGACCCCCGCCGACCGACCGCCTCGAACGCCTGCGGCCCGGCCCCCACGGGGAGCCGGGGCGCGGACGGTCAGGCCGGGTCAGGCCGGGTCAGGCCGAGGACCCGGCTCCCGACGCCGAGCCCGAGGCGGAGGCCGAAGCCGACCCGCCGGAGTCCTCCTCGGCCGGCAGGGTGAACACGTTCTGCGGCGAGACGATCTCGGTGATCGCCTGCCCGAACAGCGTCGACGGAGCCTGCCCGGCCGAGGAGATGTCCGTGTTCAGCAGCACCACCAGCGAGGCCTGCGCGAACGGCAGGTACAGCACCAGGCTCTGGTACCCGGGCAGCGAGCCGTTGTGCCCGATCCACCCGTGGTCCTCGAAGATCCCCAGCCCGTACGCCGTGCCGGGCACCCCGGTCGACGGCGCGGCCAGCCGCTGGGCCTGGGTGGCGGGCTTCAGCAGCGTGCCGGTCGCCACCACCTTGGCCCAGTTCTGCAGATCGGGCAGGTCGGAGATCATCGCCCCGGCCGCCCACGCCCAGGACGGGTTCCAGTCCGTCGCGTCCGCGACGGTTCCGTCCGGCGTCTGGTCGGTGTAGCCGCGGGCGTGCGGTTCGGGGAACGCGGCGTCGGTGGGGAACACCGTCCGCCCGAGCCCCGCCGGGTCCATCACCTGCTGCTTCAGGAAGACGTCGAGCGGTTGGCCGCTCACCTTCTCGATCACCACCCCGAGCAGCACGGTGTTGGTGTTGGAGTACTCGAACGCCGCCCCCGGCGCGAAGTTCGCCGGGTGCTTGAAGCCGTAGCCGAGCAGCTGCCGCGGGGTGAACACCTGCTGCGGGTTGGCCAGGAAGGTCTGCACGAAGACCTGGTCCGAGGTGTACGGGAACAGGCCGCTGCGCATGTCGGCCAGCTGCCGCAGGGTGATGTTCGCGCCGTTCGGCACGTCCTGGACGTACTTCGAGACGGGATCGTCGAGGCCGAGCCTGCCCTGGTCCACCAGCCGCAGCAGGCCGGTGACGGTGAAGGTCTTGGTCTCGCTGCCGATCCGCATGTTCAGCCCGGTCGACATCGGTGTGCCCGCCACCTTGTCGGCGACCCCGAACGCCTTCTGGTAGCTGCCGCCCGGCGTGGTCAGGCCGACGATGACGCCCGGGACGGCGGCCTGGGTGCGCACCCGCTCGATCGCGGCGTCCAGCCGGGCCACCACATCGGGGGTGAGCGGCACGACGGAGCCGCTCGCCCCGGCGCTCGGCGTGCCGCTGAAACCGACGGACGGTGAGCCGCTTACACCGGGCGGCAGCGAGGGCGAGGGGCTCACCGCGACCGGGACGGCCGTCACCGCGCCGGCCGCCGGTGCGTCCGCGGGCTGCGAGCCGGAGCACCCGGCGGCGGCCAGCAGACCGGCCAGGGCCAGCCCCGCCGCCGCCACCCGCCGGGCGGACCGGCGAGCGGCGGCCGGGGGAGCGGCCGGGGGAGCGGCCGCGGACGGGGTGCCGGCGGACCGTGAGGCGGACCACGGCCCTCGCTTCTTCGTTACGTCGAGCGTCATGCCGAGGCGCCTCTCTGGACCGGACGGCCCGGAGCGGCGCTCCACGAGGCCGTGGGGGAGCGATCGCCAACGTATGTCCGCCCCGCTCCGCCCGCCTCCCCGCTGGCCCGAACGGGCCCACCCGTCAGGCCGGGGCCGAGACCTCCAGAGAGCCCGCCACCACGTCCGGAGCCACCACGTCCGGAGCCGCCGCGTCCGGAGCAGCCACGTCCAGCGCCGCCGTGAACCGCGCCGCCAGCCCCGCGACCGCCTCCGGAGCGAACGCGTGCCCGTTGTACCGCAGCCAGCAGCGCAGGCTCCCGTCCGGCTGCTCGGCGACCATCAGCTCCGGCACGTGCCGGTCCCCGCCCGGAATCGGCCAGGGCACCGTGGTGTTCCGCGGCAGCTCCCACTCCTCGCAGACCACCCCGGGCAACTGCGCCGGGGCGCTCCAGCTCTCGTACCGCAGCCAGGCCGCGAACGGCACCCGCGGACTGAACTCGGCGAACGGGTACAGCTGGTGGTCCAGCGCGGCGGTCGACGCGACCCGCACCCGGTCCAGCAGCTCGGCGAACCCGGGCGAGCCGCCCGCGTCCACCCGCACCAGCAGCGACTGGACGAAGCAGCCCACCGCCCGCTCGGCCTCCGGCCTGGTCCGCCCCGGGACGGGCGTCATCAGCACCAGGTCCGACTGCCCGCTGTGCGCGGCCAGCAGCCCGGTCCACAGCGCCGCCACCGCCAGGAACGGCGTCGCGCCCAGCTCGGCCGCCCGCGCCCGCAGCGCCTGCGCCCGCTCGGCCGACACGGTGAACCGGTGCGCCTCGCTCAGCACCGTCTCCACCTCGCCCCGCCCCGGGAACGGGTCCACCGCCTCCGGCGCGCCCGCCAGTGCCCGGGCGAAGTGCTCGCGCGAGTCCGTCCAGTGCCCGTTCGACCACTCGACCAGCTCCCGGTACGCCGGTCCCGGCCGGGGCGCCGGAGCCGGGCGCCCGCGCCGCAGCGCCGAGTAGAGCACCCCCAGCTCGCGCAGCAGCACGCCGACCGACCACCCGTCGGCGACGATGTGGTGCACCGCCAGCAGCACGACGTGCTCCGCCGGGCCCCGGCTCACCACCACCAGCCTGGTCATCGGATCGCGGGCCAGATCGGTCAGCCGGTCCCGCTCGGCGATCAGCCGGGCCGACACCCGCGCGTCGTCCTCCCCGGGCGCGTCCACCAGCAGCACATCGGCCCGCGGCTGCTCGTCCAGGACCGTGCGGACCACGCCTGGTTCGGTGCCGTCCACCGGCACGAAACGGGTGCGCAGCGCCGGGTTGCGCCGTACCGCCTCCAGCAGCGCGCGGCTCAGCACGTCCGTGCGCAGCTCCTCGGTGACCCGGAACACCGCGACCACCGAGCCGACGCTGCGGCCCGGGGCCTCGGCCGTCCACCGCAGGAAGTTCTCCTGCTGGGAGGTGAGCGGCAGCTCGTGCGGCTGCGCCCGCAGCGCCCGGAGGAAGGGGGACACCTCCGCCGACCCGTCCGCCGACCCGCCCGCCGACCCGCCCGTCGACCCGTCCGCCGCCCTGTCCGCCGGTTCGTCCCGTCCGGTGGACCCCGTACGTTCGCCGGACCCGGTCCGCGTGAGCGCGACCCAGGCGGCCTGGGCCCGCAGCGAGGGCCGTTCGAAGACCAGCGCCGTCCCGGCCGCCACCCCGAACTCGGCGGAGATGGCGGCGGCCAGCTGGACCGCCCGGAAGGAGTCCCCGCCGAGCGCGAAGAACTCCTCCTCGACCGCCCGGACCGGCCGCCCCAGGACCTTGCGCCAGAGGGCGGCGAGCGCCAGCTCGGCGGCCGTCGCGGGCGCGGTGCCGCCGTCGGCGGCCGGCGCCTGGTCCTGCTCGAAGCGGGCCCGCAGCTCGTGCTTGACCACCTTGCCGCTGGGGTTGCGCGGCAGGTCGTCGGTCACCAGGATCCGCACCGGCAGCTCCGGGCGGGCCAGCCGGGCGCTCAGGAACAACCGCAGCGCGTCCAGGTCCAGCCCGTCGGCCGCCGGGACGACCGCCGCCACCGGGACGCTGCCCATCACCGGGTGCGGCACGCCGAGCGCGGCCGCGTCCGCGACCTGCGGGTGCTCGTGCAGCACCTCCTCGATCCGCAGCGTGGAGACCTTCAGCGCACCGGACTTGATGAGGTCGCCCTCCCGGTCCACCAGGTGCAGGTAGCCGTCCTGGTCGAGCCGCCCGAGGTCGCCCATCCGCACCCAGCCGTCCCGGAACACGGCGCCGCCGCGCTCCTCGTCGCCGACGTATCCGCGGGCCGGACCGGGCTGGCGCAGCCAGATCTCGCCGGTGCCGCCGGTCTCGACGGGTGCGCCGTCGGCGCCGAGGATCCGCAGGTCGCCAGGGTCGGCCGGGCGGCCCACCGAACCGGGCCGCCGGGTGTCCACGATCGCGGAGATCTGGGCGGGGGAGGCCTCGGCCGAGGTGTAGGTGTTGACCAGGGTCGCCTTGGGCAGTGCCGTCGCCAGCCCGGCCGCGACCGCCCCCGGCAGGGCGGCGGCCGAGCAGCTCACCAGCAGCACGCTGGTCAGGTCGCGCTGCTCGGCGATCCGCGAGTTCAGCAGCTCGACGGCCATCGACGGCACCAGGAAGACGGTGCCCGCCCGGTACTCCTCCACCACCCGGCCGAACTCCGCCGCCTCGAAGCGCGGCAGGCAGATGGTGGCGGGCTGCGCGGTGAGCGCGTTCACCAGCACCACCTGGGCGGCGTTGGTGCCGATCGGGAAGGCGTGCACGGCGTACCGGGAGTGCGCGTAGGGGCGCGGGCGGGGATCGCGCACCAGCCCGGCGGTCAGGCTGGCGTGGGCGGCGCGGACGCCCTTGGGCGCGCCGGTGGTGCCCGAGGTGCCGATCACCTGGGCGAGGTCGCCGGGCGACGGCCGGTGCGGCGGCTCGCTGTCGGCCGAGCCCTCGGCCTCCAGCCGGTCCAGGGCGAGGAGACGGTCCGGCGTGAAGGCGGGCTCTGACGGGCGGCCGAGGTCCGGCGTGAAGGCCGGCGCTGTCGCGCGGCCCTCGCCGGCTATCGCCCAGCGCGCCCCGGCGGCCTGCACCAGCCGGACGGTGTCCGCCGTCGACAGGTCCTCGCGGACCACCAGGGCCGCCGCGCCCGCGTAGTGGGCGGCCAGGAACGCCACGGCGTACTCCTCCCACTCCCGGTTGGTGAAGAGCAGCGCGATCCGGTCACCCGGCCGTACCCCGGCCCCGGCCAGGGCGTGCGCGGCCCGGACGGCCCGCTCGCGCCACCGCCCGTAGCTCAGGCCGCCGCCGCCCGCCGTCAGCAGGGCGACCCGGTCGGGGTGCAGGGCCGCCCGGTGGTCCAGCAGGTCGGGGAGGGTGAGCGGGCCCGGGGCGTGCGGGGCGGTGCTCGGGTTGCTCCGGGGGCTGCGCGGCGTGCTCGGGGAGCCGCTCGGGGTGCTCTGGGCGCTGATGACGACTCCCGTGGTGGCCTGCGAAGGCGGTGGACGCGACCGCGGGTCCCGCCCTGGTCGCCGACGTGGTCCAGACCGTAGCGGAGCCGTGAAGCCGTGCGCCACACCTCTTCACGTCTCGTCAGGGATCTTCACCGGACTGTTGGTTGGCGCCCGCCCGCTGGGCCGAACAGGTGGCCCCCGGCACGCCGCCGACCGCCCGCGGGCCCGGCTCGGGCACGATCGTTTAGCCCAGCTGTGGCGGCCCTTAAGAATTCCTCGATGGACCGCACCCGCCCCCACCAGGCAGATTGCTCCATGTCCGGTGCGAGGCAGGCCGCAGTAGCCGCCCCGCCGGGCCCCGCAGGCCTGCCCACACCAGGCCGCCCCACCATGCGTCAGGAGCCGCCGCAGTGAAGGCACTCGTCAAGCAGCACGCCGAGCCCGGGCTCTGGCTGATGGACGTCCCGAAGCCTGTCATCGGCCCCGGCGACGTGCTGATCAAGGTGCTGCGCACCGGTATCTGCGGCACCGACCTGCACATCCGCAACTGGGACGGCTGGGCGCAGCAGACCATCACGACCCCGCTGGTGCTCGGCCACGAGTTCGTCGGCGAGGTCGCCGAGATCGGCGCGGCCGTCGCGGACATCGCGGTCGGCGACCTGGTCAGCGGCGAGGGCCACCTGGTCTGCGGCAAGTGCCGCAACTGCCTGGCCGGCCGCCGCCACCTCTGCCGCAACACCGTCGGCCTGGGCGTCGGCCGGGACGGCGCGTTCGCCGAGTACGTCGCGCTGCCCGCCTCCAACGTCTGGGTGCACCGGGTGCCGGTCGACCTCGACGTCGCGGCGATCTTCGACCCCTTCGGCAACGCCGTGCACACCGCGCTGTCCTTCCCGCTGGTCGGCGAGGACGTGCTGATCACCGGCGCGGGCCCGATCGGCATCATGGCCGCCGCCGTCGCCAAGCACGCCGGCGCGCGCAACGTGATGATCACCGACGTCTCCCCGTACCGGCTCGACCTGGCCCGCGAGGTCGGCGTCTCGCTGGCCCTGAACGTCGCGGAGCACACCATCGAGGAGGGCCAGCAGAAGCTCGGCCTGCGCGAGGGCTTCGACGTCGGCCTGGAGATGTCCGGCCGCCCCGAGGCGCTCCAGTCGATGATCGCCAACATGACGCACGGCGGGAAGATCGCCATGCTCGGCCTGCCCGCCGAGCAGTTCCCGGTCGACTGGGCCTCCGTCGTCACCTCGATGATCACCATCAAGGGCATCTACGGCCGGGAGATGTTCGAGACCTGGTACGCGATGTCCGTCCTGCTGGAGGGCGGCCTCGACCTAAGCCCCGTCATCACCGGCCGGTACGCCGCCACCGACTTCGAGGCGGCCTTCGACGAGGCGGCGAGCGGCCGCTGCGGCAAGATCATCCTCGACTGGACCGTCTGAGTCTCCCCGACTCGCTGACTAGGAGCCACCGTGTTCGACAACGTGCGCGACGACCTCTCCGCCACCCTCGACGAGATCCGTGAGGCCGGCCTCTTCAAGCCCGAGCGGGTGATCGGCAGCCCGCAGAGCGCCGCCGTCACCGTCACCGGCGGCGGGCGGCCCGGCGAGGTGCTGAACTTCTGCGCCAACAACTACCTCGGCCTGGCCGACCACCCCGAGGTCATCGGCGCCGCGAAGGACGCGCTGGACCGCTGGGGCTACGGCATGGCCTCGGTGCGCTTCATCTGCGGCACCCAGGACGTCCACAAGGAGCTGGAGAACCGCCTCTCGGCGTTCCTCGGCCAGGAGGACACCATCCTGTACTCCTCCTGCTTCGACGCCAACGGCGGCGTCTTCGAGACGCTGCTCGACGAGCGCGACGCCGTCATCTCGGACGCCCTCAACCACGCGAGCATCATCGACGGCATCCGGCTGTGCAAGGCCCGTCGCCACCGCTACGCCAACCGCGACCTGGCCGACCTGGAGCAGCAGCTCAAGGAGACCGCCGACGCGCGCCGCCGCCTGATCGTCACCGACGGCGTGTTCTCCATGGACGGCTACGTCGCCCCGCTGCGCGAGATCTGCGACCTGGCCGAGCGCTACGACGCCATGGTCATGGTCGACGACTCGCACGCGGTCGGCTTCGTCGGCCCTAACGGGCGCGGCACCCCCGAGCTGCACGGCGTGCTGGACCGCGTCGACATCATCACCGGCACCCTCGGCAAGGCCCTCGGCGGTGCGTCCGGCGGCTACGTCGCGGCCCGCCGCGAGATCGTCGCCCTGCTGCGCCAGCGCTCGCGCCCGTACCTGTTCTCCAACTCGCTCGCCCCGGTGATCGCCGCCGCCTCGCTGAAGGTGCTCGACCTGGTCGAGAGCTCGACGGAGCTGCGCGAGCGGCTCGCCGCGAACACCGCGCTCTTCCGGTCGAAGATGACCGAGGCCGGCTTCGAGATCCTGCCCGGCGACCACCCGATCGCCCCGGTGATGATCGGCGACGCGGCCAAGGCGGCCCGTCTCGCGGAGCTGCTGCTGGAGCGCGGGGTGTACGTGATCGGGTTCTCGTTCCCGGTCGTCCCGCACGGCCAGGCCCGGATCCGGGTGCAGCTGTCCGCCGCGCACTCCACCGAGGACGTCGAGCGCGTCGTCGCCGCCTTCATCGACGCCCGGGCGGCCCTGGGGGAGTGATCCCCTGCCGGCGGCCCTCCCGTCGACGGCCCGCCCGCCGACCGCCCCGCCGCTGACCGCGCGTGGCGGGCCCGCTCGGAACCGGGCGCGCCACGGGCACCCGAGCCGCTGTGCGGCGCAGGCCGGACCGGCCCGCCTGCGCCGCACGGCACCCAGACCATCTGCCCCACCCTCCCGCCCGGGAGTGGGAAGTCGGCCCGGCCGACCTCCCACTCCCGTACGCGGAACCGCCGCAGGCTGATCACTGCCACCTGGCGGGCCCGGCCACCCGTCCGACGCTGGCAGAATTGGCCTGTGATCGACGCAAGACGGCTGCGGACCCTGCGGGCGGTGGCGGACCACCGCACCGTGACCGCCGCGGCGGCCGCCCTCTACCTGACCCCCTCCGCGGTCTCCCAGCAGCTGACCGCCCTGGAGCAGGAGACCGGCCACCACCTGCTCGCCCGCGAGGGCCGGGGCGTGCGGCTCACCGCCGCCGGGGAGATCCTGCTCGGCCACGCCGACGCCGTCCTCGCCCAGCTGGAACGGGCCGAGGCCGACCTCGCCGCGTACAGTGCGGGCGTCGCCGGGGAGGTCACCGTCGCCTCCTTCGCCACCGGCATCGGGCTGGTCCTCGCCCCCGCCATCGGCACCCTCGCCACCCGCGCGCCCGGCGTCCGCCTCAAGGTGCTGGACGCCGAGGGCGACGCGAGCCTGCCGATGGTCCTGGACGGCCGGGCCGATCTGGCCGTCGCCGTCGAGTACCGGGGCGCCCCGCGGGCGGACGACGCCCGGCTGACCAGGGTGCCGCTGTACGCCGAGCCCTTCGAGGCGGTGCTGCCGCTCGGCCACCCGCTGGCCGCCGGGCCGGGCCCGATCGCCGTCGCCGACCTCGCCGACGAGCCGTGGATCGGCCCCTACCCGGGCAACCCGTGCCATGACGTGGTGCTGCTGGCCTGCGAGCACGCCGGCTTCCAGCCGCGCCTGGTGCACTCCTCGGACGACTTCCGCGCCGTCGTCGCGCTCGCCTCGGCGGGCGCCGGGGTCGCCCTGGTGCCGCGTTCCGCGCTGCGCGGGGTGGACCTCGGGCAGGTCGCGGTCCGCCCGGTGGACAGCGCCCTGGCCACCCGGCGGGTCTTCGCGGCCGTCCGGGCCGGCGCGGACGGGCACCCGCTGATCCGCCCGGTGCTGGACGCCCTGGCCGAGGCGGCGGCGGCCTCCGCCTGAGGCCCGCGCCCCGGCCGGGGCGCGCCGCACCCGCCGCGCCCGCCGACCGGACAAGCCGAACAGGCCGGACAGGCCGAACAGGCCGGACAGGCCGGACAGGCCGGACAGGTCCGTCGGGCCGCCCGATCGGCGAGGACGGCGCGCGGCTACGGGGCGGGGGTGCCGAGCGGGATGGGCGGGCCGGTCAGGAGGGTGCCGGTCTCGGAGTAGGGCCAGCCGTTCGGCACACAGCCGTGCAGACCCTTGATCTGCTGCATCATCACCGGCGCCGGCAGGCCGGGCCCGGGGCAGTCGACGTGGCCGAGACCGATGACGTGCCCGACCTCGTGGTTGACGGCGAGCGCGTGGTAGAGCTCGGGCTGGCCGGTGTAGAACTCCGTCAGCTCGTTCCAGCGCTTGACGTTGATGACCACCTGGTGGCCCACCCCGCAGTTCACCCGGCCGCCGGTGTCCAGCCCGTACTGGCCGCATATCCGGTCGGTGGTCTCCGGGGTGGCCAGGTAGACGGTGAAGTCCACCGGGTCGGCGGGCATGCGCTGGAAGGAGCGGGTGCCGTCCGCGGTCCAGCCGCGCCGCCCGTTGCCGAGGACGGCGTCGACCTCGGCGGCGAACTGCCCGGGGCTCTCCTTGAGCCCGTTCTCGGCCCTCACCTTGTAGCGGTAGAGCTGCTCCCCGGTGCCGAAGCGCGGGGAGCCGCCGGCGGCGGTGGTGAACTCCATCGGCTTCGGTCCGGCGGCGGCCGTGCTCCAGGGGTGCCACCACAGCAGGCCGGCGGTCACGGAGCCCGTCACCGCGAGGGCGAGCGCGCCTTGCCAGGCCCTGCGCCGGGATCCGGTGAAGGCCCTCACCGGCCGCTCCCCATGGCGGGGCGGCCGTACGGACGGCGGGTCGGCCGCCGGAGGGCGGGGGGTGTCAGGAGCCCCGGCAGGGCGGTGGCGATCGGTCGGGTTCGGTCTGGGGCATGGCTGGACATGGTGGCGCTATGACTCCTGTACGGGGAAGGGAACGAGTGTACGGCTACGTAGGAAGGGACGAGCCGGACAGTGCGGATGGTTCGATCCCTCGCGCAGCGGGTCGAATCCGGCCCTTCCGGACCGCCGGCTCGCCCCCGTCACCCCCATCGCCCTCGGCAAGCCGGGTGGATCGCCACCTTCACGATCAATTTAGGTATGGCTATCTTTAGTGTGCGTGCCGTCGAGGGGGCGCCGATGGCAGGCCGGCCCGACGGCGAGATGCTGACGATGCGTCAGAATGCGGGGGAGGCTGCCGCGATGTCGGATCAGTTCCATGGATTGCGCACGGCCGTGCCGGGATCGCCGTCGGACCGGCGCGCTGCCCGTACCCCGCCGTCCAAGGGCACCGGCCCCGCGCTCGGGCCGGGTGGCGCCGAGGCCGACGCCCCGGGCCCGCCCGCCCCCGGACTGCTGGTGCTGAGTAGCGTCCTGATGGCACGCACCGCACGCCCCACCCGCCGTCCGGTCCTGCCGGGCGCCTGAGCACCGCGTACGGGAGCCGGCGGTGCCGGCGGCGGGAACGGGTGCGCGTGGCGTTCCCGCTGCGCTGCGCCCGGTGCGGGGCGAATAGGGTGGGGGTGCGGTCGATGATCACCTGTGCCCGTAGGAGAACCCATGAGTCCGATCCCTGTCCCCGATGCCCCGCTGCCGGTCGGGGTGATCGGCCTCGGCGACATCGCCCAGAAGGCGTACCTGCCGGTCCTGGCGGCACTGCCGGGGCTCGATCTGCGGCTGATGACCCGGGACCGGGCCAAGCTCGACCGGATCGGCGAGACCCACCGCGTCGATCCGGGCAAGCGGTTCACCGACCTCGGCGAGCTGATCGGCAGCGGGATCCGGGCCGCGTTCGTCCACGCGGCGACCGACCAGCACGTTCCGATCACGGAGCAGCTGCTCACCGCCGGCGTCGACGTCTACGTCGACAAGCCGCTCGACTACACCCTGGACGGCTCCCGCCGCCTGGTCGACCTGGCCGACCGTGCGGGCCGTTCGCTGATGGTGGGCTTCAACCGCCGCCACTCGCCCGGCTACGTGCAGGCGAAGGAGCGGCCGCGGGATCTGATCGTGCTGCAGAAGAACCGCGAGGGCCTCCCGGAGGCCCCCAGGTCGATGGTGTTCGACGACTTCATCCACGTGGTGGACACCCTGCGCTTCCTGGTCCCCGGCGAGGTCGAGCACGTGGATGTCCGCTCCCGGGTGCGCGACGGCCTGGTGGAGCACCTCGTCCTCACCCTGGCGGGCGAGGGCTTCACGGCGCTGGGCATCATGAACCGGGTCTCCGGCTCGACCGAGGAGATCCTCCAGGTCTCCGGCGGCGACTCCAAGCGCGAGGTCCACAACCTCGCCGAGGTGATCGACCACCGGGGCCAGCCCACCATCCGCCGCCGCGGCGACTGGGTCCCGGTGGCCCGCCAGCGCGGCATCGAGCAGGTCGTCCTGGCCTTCCTCGACGCCGTCCGCACCGGGAAGACCCTCGACGCCCACGACGCCCTGCGCACCCACGAGCTCTGCGAGCAGATCGTCCAGCGCCTGGAGTCCTGACCGCCGGCCAGGCACCCCCTGACCAGGCCGCCGCGGGGCGCCCCCCCCCCCCCCCGGGGGGGGGGCGGCCCCCCCCCCCGGCCCGCGCGGCCCGGCCGGCCCGATGCCGGGGGCGGCGCCCCCCAACAAATGCGGGTGGGGTGGGG
>NZ_JBITZW010000007.1:223307-392703 GCF_044547105.1 Kitasatospora sp. NPDC052868
GCGGGGGGGCCCTCCGGGCCCGGCGCCCCCCGCCCCCCCCCCGGCCCCGCCCCCCCCCCCCCCGCCCCCCCCCCCCCCCCCCCCCCCCGGGGGGGGGGCGCCGCGGCCGTCGACGGGGCAGGTCCGCGGTCGACGCGGTGACCGGAGGTGCCGAAGCCCGATCATCGTGGAGGCGATGGAGCCGGCCCGGGTGCTCGGGCTGGACTGACCGGGCCCTGGCCCTCTACGGCGCGTCCGCGGGGTCGGCCGCGCTGACCGGGACGTCCGGGTGCCTGAACCAGGATCCCTGCACCGCCCACTGGACGAGCATCAGCACGACGCCGAGGAGCAGCGCGCCGATCCCGATCACGGTGACGCCGCCGGTCTCGCCGAAGATCGGCAGGTCGATGGAGGTGGAGCCGTAGTCGGGGTCGGCGTAGACGTCGAAGGCGCCGTAGCAGAAGAAGTACAGCAGCATCAGGCCGCCGAGCAGCGGTGCGAGGCCCTTGAAGACGAAGTCGCGGACGCTGCGGGTCAGCACCTTGCGGTAGTACCAGACGCAGGCGAAGCCGGTCAGGCCGTAGTAGAAGGCGATGGCCAGGCCCACCGAGGCGATCGAGTCGGCGAGCACGTTGCCGCTGATCGCGGTGAGCAGCACGTAGAAGGCGATGGAGGCCAGCCCCATGGCGACCGTCGACCAGGTCGGGGTGCGGTGCCGGGGGTGCACCCGGGCGAACTGGGTCGGGATGGCCTTGTGCGCGGCCATCGAGAAGGTGGTCCGGGCGGTCGGCAGGATGGTGGTCTGGGTGGAGGCCGCGGAGGAGGTCAGCACCATGAAGATCAGCAGTTTGGTGAGGAACCAGCCCAGACCGGTACTGCCGAAGACGGCGCCGCCCAGGGCGGACAGCACGTCCCCGGAGTTCTCCTCGTTGCCGAGCCCGATGCCCTCGGTGCCGATGCCCGCGAAGGCCTGCGAGGAGACGGTGACCAGCGCGTAGATGAGCAGCAGCAGGACGGTGGAGATGACGGCCGCGCGGCCGGGGGTGCGGGCCGCGTCGGCGGTCTCCTCGTTGACCGAGACCGCGGTGTCCCAGCCCCAGTAGATGAAGACGGCGGCCAGGACGCCGGCGGTGAAGGCGGTGCTGGAGGCGATCTCGAACGGGTTGAACCACGAGGCGGCGACGTGGATCGCGGTGTCGGGCGGATGGTCGCCGTAGACCTTGACCAGCGCGGTCACCGACAGCAGCACCAGCATCACGACCTCGACGCAGAGCAGCCAGCGCTGCAGGGCGGCCGAGATCTCGATGCCGACGTAGCAGATCGCGGTCATCACGATGATCCACAGCACGCCGGCCACGGTGGTCCACGCGGTGCTCTCGGCGAGGCCGTCGAAGCCGAACAACCGGAAGCCGTACACGCCGGCGATCTGCGCCAGGTTGGCCATCACGATGATGTCGGCGACCACGATGCCCCAGCCGCCCAGCCAGCCGGTGCGCGGCCCGAAGGCGCGGGCGCCCCAGGTGAAGGTGGTGCCGCAGTCCGGGTCGGAGGCGTTGAGCTCCTTGTAGGCGTAGGCGATCAGCAGCATCGGGATGAACGCCAGGACGGTGATGATCGGGGCCTGTAGGCCCACGCCGGCCACGATGATGCCGAGGGTGGCGGCCAGGCTGTAGGCGGGCGCGGTGGAGGCCAGGCCGATGGCGACCGAGGAGACCAGGCCGAGGGCACCGGTCTTCAGGCCTTTTTCACCTGCCCGGGAGCTGACCACGGTGGGTGCGGAGGGCGGAGGCGGCGTGTGGCGTCCAGGAGGGCCACTCATCGTTCCCACCTCCTCATCTTGTGCGCGGAGGTACGGACGGGGGCCGGACCTCAGCGTAAGCCCGGGGCCGGACCATCTCAGCGTACGCCCGGGGCCCGTGGGTTTCCTGGGGGGGTGAGGGGCGGCGCGGAACCGGGCCGGGGCGGCTCCCCCCGAAGGAGGAACCGCCCCGGCCGGTGCGCGGTCGCTCAGGCGGCGATGCCGCAGTACTGCTGCTGCTTGCCGATCGCGCGGTACATGCAGTCGGCCGTCTCCACCAGCCGCAGCACGGCCTCTCGGTTGCGGCTGGTCTCACGCCCGATCACCTCGTCGGGCGGGTAGAAGCCGCTGCTGCCGTTCGGGCCGGGGTACATCTCGAAGGTGTAGGCGAACACCCGCTGCGCGCCCCACAGCCAGTCGTCGATCGCGCCGTCGGTGATGTACAGGTCGCTGGACTGTTCGGGGGTGTAGCCGTTGGTGCCGGCCATGGTCCGGCCGAAGGTCGCGAAGGTGTTGTACTCGTCGGCGGTCATCCCGGTGGCGGTGTTGGCGGTGGTCCAGCCGAACGGCCAGAGCACCAGCTGACTGTAGGTGTGGAAGTCGATGGCGGCGGTGATCTGCTGCTTGCCGCCGACCACGCGGGTGCGGACGAAGTCGGCGACCACCTTGGTCTCCTTGGCGGACTCGGGGGCGCCGCCGCGGTAGGTCTCGCTGGAGGTGGAGCCGGAGGAGCCGCCGCAGCAGCCCCACTTGTAGTCCCAGTTGCGGTTGAGGTCGGTGCCGGTGCTGCCGCCGCTGTTGGGCTGGCGGTCCTTGCGCCAGCTGCGGTAGCGGCCGGTGGCGATGTCGTACTCCCCGCCGTCCGGGTTGAGGTCGGGGACCACCCAGATCTCGCGGCTGTTGACGGCGTTGGCGATCCGGCTGTCGGTGGCGTACTTGTCGCCGAACTCGTGCAGCAGGTAGAGGGCCATCTCGACGGTCAGGTGCTCCCGGGCGTGCTGGTGGGCGGTGAAGAGCACCTCGGGTTCGTTCTCGTCGGTGCCGACGTTGTCGCTGATCTTGACGGCGACGATCGGGCGGCCCTCGTAGGAGGTGCCGATGACGCGCTTGCTCATGATGTCGGGGTGCGCCGCGACGACGGCGTCGATGTCGGCGGTGGCCTCGGCGTAGTTGTGGTACCCGGAGTCGGCGCTCGGGAAGTCGTACACCGCGGCGCCGAGCGACTCCTCGCCGGCGGCGGCGCCCTGGACCGGCAGCGGGGTGGGGAGCCAGCCGAGGGCGCGCAGCCGGGCGAGCTCGGCGGGGGTGGCGGTGACCACCACCGAGTCGGTCCGGACGGCGTCCACGGAGGCGCCGGTGGCGGCGACGGCGGTGCGTTCGGCGACGGTGCGGGGGCCGTCGAGGAGGTACTGCCGGGCGGTGTCGGCGGTGACGGCCGTGTCGGTGGGGACCGGGTGCGCGGAGACCTGGGCGGTGAGCGGGGAGGCGAGTGCGAGGGCCAGCAGGACCGCGGTGACCGCGGCAGGCCGCCCTCGGCGGGGCAGTCGCATGACTGTCCTCCTGTGGGGGGTCCGTAGGGACGGAACAGGGGAGGAACTGAGGCGCGCGCCAGCATGATGGTCCGTCAGTGTCATGGATTCGTCAATGTGTTCGGCAGGCTCTTCCCGTCGCCCCGGCCCGGGGGTTCTGCCGCCTGGTCGCCCGAGGCCCGAGGCCGCGCCCGGCGCCCGGGGATGCCCCGGTCGGCGCCGGATTCCGCGAGGCGGCTGCGAGGTGACCGCGAGGTGGTCGGGGGCTCGGGACCGGGGCGGATGGGCGCCGGATCGATGCGAGGTAGCGCAACGTGGATGTGGCATGTACGCTGCGTGTCGCTGGGAGAACATTATGCGGGCCTGGTCGCTACTCCGTGGGGGAAGTCACGTCCAGGCCCGGCCGCCAGCCAGGGGCCCGGTTGCGCTCGTGGGGGAGCTTCAGCCGGGCCCATCGGCGGGTACTGAGGGTATGCCCGGTCTGACGCCGTTTCAGTCATGACAACTGCTCAAGAAAAGGGCGGACCCGGTCGCGGTCCAACGGTGACGGTCTTTCGGGTCGGCTCTGCGGGTGCGACGACGACGGCCCCGCCGGTCGACGGGGCCGCGTGTGGTCTGCGTGTTCTGCCCGCCGGACCGACCTGGTGCCCGGCATTGTGAGACACGGTCAGGCGCTGTCAGGCGCGTTGCCGGAGCGCCGGACCGGTAGGCCGGCGAGCGGGGCGGCGGGTCGAGCGGATCAGCAGGTCACCGGGACATCGGTGGTGATCGGGGTGCTGTACCGGCCGAAGGACGAGACCGAGAACGAGGCGTGCGCGGTCGAACCGCACGCCACTGCGCCGCCCACGGCGCCGACCTCCACCGGCTGGCTCTGGAAGGTGACGGTCCGCTGCAGCGTCCCCAGCGCGGCGTCGGCGCCGGCGTCGGCGGTCAGGACCACGCTGAGCTGCTGCTGCTGGGGGAACGGGCTGCCGGGGCTCGGCGGGCCGGCCAGGCCGATGTGGCCGGTGAACTGGACGGTGCCCCCGCTCACCGTGGTGCACAGCTTGGTCGCCAGACCGACCTGCAGGCGGTAGGTGCAGGTGGTCGTGGGGGTGTCGGCCGGGTCGGAGGCCGCCGTGGCTGCACCGGCCGGGGCCGCGACGATCAGGGCCGTCCCGAGCGCGCCGAGGGCGGTGGTCGTCGTGAGCATCCTGTGGATCATGAGGTCCTCTTCCTGGGGTGTGCGGAGGCCGCCTGGACCCTCCAGGGAGCCATTGCAATGTGATATTGCACTATGGACTGTAGCTGAGTCATCGTCAGATTGAAAATCGGGCGGCGAGTTGGCGTGGGACTGCGGCGCTGTCGGCCGTGCCGTGTGGCACGAGTACAACTCATGGGCGCGGAGTAGGAGTTCACCGGGGGCGGCGCGCTCGCGGCCCCCCCGGGGGGGGGGGCTGTCGGCGAGGCGGGGAAGGCCCGGGGGGCTCCTCGTGCCCGCGGGGACGGCCCCGGTGGTGGGCCGTCGGCTGTGCGGCCCACCACCGGTGCGTTCCGGCGGCTCAGTAGAGGACTGCGGAGAGCCGCGCGGGGCCGGTCTCGGTGGTGGTGTCGCAGAAGTAGACGATGGCCTGGTGGCTGTTCACATACGCCTGGCCGGCCGCGTGGCAGGCGGCGGCGGTCGGGTAGATGCCGATGTAGGTGTAGGTGGACGCCTGGGCGGCCGGGGCGGCGATCAGGGCGCCGCCGGCCACGAGCCCGGCCACGGCCGCGGCGGAGAATGCCTTGCGAAGCGACATGAGTGGTCTTCCTCCCATTGGTGAGCGCCGGGGTTGGTGTCCCTGCGCTTCGTCGAGGAGCCTCCTCCGAATGTGAAGGCGGTGCAATGGTCGAGACCAATTCCGACCGGAAGCGATGTGGTGTTTCTGTGACGGTGCAGGTCAATGGCTCGCCTGACGGGCTGACGATCATCTTCCGGACAGTTCTTGCAGTGGCAGGAACCTGACAGTCCATCAGTGACGACGACTCCCCGTGGATCCCGGCGCGCCGACCGGGGGCGGTGGCGACCGCCCGCCGCCGGATCGCATCCGGCCGACCCCGCCGACGCGGGGGGCCGGTGGCGGCATGGCGAACGGCTGTGGCCGCCGGTTTGAATGTGGTCCTCATCACGTGGAACTGTGCGCCCGTGACTGGCGGAGATGGGTATGGATCCAGGATTTCGGGCCCGTATACGGGCAGGTGACGAGGGCGCCTTCAGCGTGCTGTTCCGCCGGCACGGCAAGGCCGTGTACAACCACTGCTTCCGGTTGACCGGTGACTGGGCAGGGGCGGAGGACTGCGCCTCGCTGGTGTTCCTCGAGGCGTGGCGGTTACGGGAGAAGGCCGAACCGAGCGGCGGAAGTCTCCTGCCGTGGTTGCTGGGGATCGCGACCTTCGTGGTGCACCGGCGCCGCAGGGTGGCGCGCCGGCACCAGGCGCTGATGGAGCGGATGCCCCGGCCCGGGCTGCTGCCCGACTTCGCGGACGAGGTGGTCGGGCGCTTGGAGGACCGGGAGCGCATCGCGGCGGTGCGGCAGGTTCTCGACCGTCTTTCCCGGTCCGACCGCGAGGTGCTGGCCCTGTGCGTGTGGGCGGGGCTGGACTACGCGGCGGCCGCCCACGCACTCGGAGTGCCGGTGGGCACGGTCCGTTCCCGCCTGTCGCGTGCTCGGCGTCGGCTGGACAAGCTCGCTCGGAAGAATCTTGGTCTGACCATGGAACCCGCAGCCGCAGGCTGGCAGCCAACAGATGACCGCACCAATGCGGTCGGGCCGCAGGAGAGGAAAGCGTGATGAACCGGGACCAGGACGACGACCTGCAGACGCTGCGTCGGATGCTGCCGGTGCCCGCGGAGCGCGAATTTCCGGCCGGCCGCCGACACCAGCGTGAGGAACACCTGATGACCAGTTGGCTGACCATGTCCCGCCGCAACGACAAGCGCCGGAATCCGGCTGTACGCATCGCACTGCCGGCAGGTCTGGCCGCCGCCGCCGCGGCTGTCGCCCTGACCGCGCTGCCGGCCCAGACCGCGGCCGCCTACACCCTGCAGACCGCCGATGACGGCACCGTCAAGCTCACCATCGTCAACCCGGCGGGCCGGATCGACCTGGACGGGCTGCAGAAGGACCTGGACCGGCTCGGTGTCCGCAGCCGCATCTATGCCGGTGACCCCGACTGCCAGGCCGCGCTGCCCGGCCAGGCGGATCCCTCGCCGTCCGCCTCGGCCGGCGCCGCACCCGAGGCCTCCCCTTCGGCCTCCGCGAGCCCCTCCCCCGGGGCCGGGGATCAGGGCTGGGGGATCGACAGGGAGGACGGCAGGCTCGTCCTGTCGGTCAGCCCCGGCAAGATGCCCGCGGGCAAGCAGCTGCGGATCGTCTTCCCGCTGGCGAAGACCGACCCCGCCCACGCCGCCGGCATCCTCACCGGGCAGCTGGCGGACGGCCCGGGCCCCGACTGCGTGCCTGCCCCGCCGGCCGGCTCCGTCGTCTTCCCGGGTCAGCAGAAGCGGTGACCTGGCCCGGGCAGGGACGGCCGTCGCGGGTGTAGGTGGACCATTGGTCCCGTCGGGGGACCTGCCTGCCGATCCGGTCCACGGAGTCCGCGCCACCGCCCCCGCCCCCGCCGTCGGCCGACGGCGGCGGGGGCGCCAGGGTCAGGGCTTCGGCCAGGCGTCGGTGTAGTAGCCGAACAGGTCGGCGATGACGTCGGTGCTGCCGACGTGGTTGTAGATGTCGACGCTGCCGTTCGCGCCGACCGGGGTGGTGACGTGGTTGGGCACGGTCTGGCCGGCCAGCAGGTTGAGGTTGCTGGTGCCGGGACGCGGGGCGCCGTGGGCGTGGACGGTGAGGTAGCTGTCCTCGGTGGTGTTGGTGGACGTCACGTTGAGGACGGCCGCCCGGGCGCCGGCGGGGATGCCGGTGACGGTGGTGGTGCTGTCCGGGCCGGGCTTGGCGAACGGGGTGGTGCGGGTGTCGGTCAGACGCACCGGCACGGTGGGCGTGTACTTGGCCTGTCCGTTGGGGGAGTAGTACCCGAAGACGTCGAGGATCACGTGGGTGGAACCGTTGTGGTTGTACACGTTGACGGTGCCGTCCGGGCCGACCGGGACGACGACCTGGTTGGACTTGTCCTTGCCGGGCTCCGGGTTCAGGTTGGAGCTGACCGGCTTGGTCCCGCCGCCCGCGTACACCTTCAGGTGGGTGTCCACGGCGGTCTCGGTACTGGTCAGGTTGAGCACCACGGAGGTCGCGTCCGCCGGGACGCCGCCGACGCCCGCGACCTTCACCGCACGGGTCTCGCCCGACCCGAGCTTGCCGCTGTCGCGGGTGTCCGCCAGTCGGCTCGGCGACAGCGGGGTGAAGAGGTGGCCGCCGTTGGGCCGGTAGAAGCCGACGACGTCGACGATGACCTCGGCGCGGCCGGCGTTGAGCAGGGTGCTGATCCGCTTGGCGTCGCCGATCGGCACGGTGACCAGGTTGGACGAGGTGTGGCCGGCGGCCACGTTCACGTTCGAGGTGATCGGGCGGGCCTGGCCGGTCGGCCAGACGGTGAGGTGGGTGTCCTCGGTGGCGCCGGTGACGGTCACGTTCAGGACGACCGTGGTGACGTTCCCCGGCACGCCGTTCGCCCCGGGCGCGGTGCCGGTCGGGAGCGTGAAGGGCACCTCGCGCCCGCCCGCGAGGTCCAGGTTCGGGTCCTCCCGGGTGTCGGCGAGCCGGTACGGCTCCGTGCGCAGGAACCCGGTCGGGGCGTACGCGGCCCGGAAGGGGTACGCGGCGGTGCTGGTGCGGCCGGCGGTGTCGGTGACGGTCACCGTGACGGTGTAGTCGCCCGGCGAGGCGTACCCGTGGACGGTCGCGTCCAGGGTGTTCCGGGTGACGGCGGGGGAGCCGTCGCCGTAGTCCACCACGACGGTGGAGACCGGCCACGGAGAGGAGGTCGCCGACGGGTCGAGCTTCACACCCAGCGGCGGGGCGTCGGCCGTGTCGAACTGGTCCGGGACGACCTGCTGGACGGTGGCGCGGGCGGTCAGCGGCCCCGGGGTCGTGCTCTGCACCTGCACCGCGTACCGGCCGGTGAACGGCTGGCCGCCGCCGGTGTCCACGGTGACGTTCGCGTAGAAGGTGCCCGCCTTGGCGTAGGTGTGCTTGACGACCCGGGAACCGGACGTGACCTGCGGGGTGCCGTCGCCGAAGTCGTAGCGGTAGGACATCACGGAGGTCGGCCAGTGCGCCGAATCGGAGCCGGTGGTCGCCGTCATCGTGACCTCGGTGCCGTACGGGGCCTGCTGGTGGTCGACCGTCAGCTGGGCCACCGTTATCGGCTCCTGGCGCTCGCTCGCCCCACGGTCGTGGTAGCCCAGACCGGTGCCGAGGTTGGGCCGCGACGGGTCGTCGGCCGGATGCGCGGCAGGCACGAAGCCCGGCGCGGTCTCGTCGGCGGAGTCGACGACCTCGCTGTTCGCCGCGTTGCCGGGCACCCAGCGCGCCACCACGTAGTCGTGCCCGCCCGCCCGGCCGTCCGTCGCGGCCGCCAGTGACCCGGGCGTCTCGTGCCGGGTACCGGCCCAGAGGTACGGCGTACCGTTGCTGAAGTTCGTCCAGTACGGCGCGACGGTGTTCGAGCCGGCCCGGGTGTCCTTCGCCGAGAGGGTGGAGACCGCGATCTCCGCGCCCGCGGGGTCGGGGCAGGAGTACGGCGCGGTGGGCGAGAAGTGGTTGCCCACCACGTTGTTGAAGATGTTCGAACCCGAGGAGTCGCCGGCCAGCTCGATGCCGGCGGTGCAGCCGTCGGTCACCGTGTTGTTGGTGAGGGTCGTGCCCGGGGAGTCGGTGACCTTGATCCCCGAGGCCTCGGTGCGCACCACGGTGACCCGGCTGGAGCCGGTGATCTGCACCTCCCGTGCGTCCATCGACTCCACGACGACGTCGTGCACACCGGACAGCCGCACATCGCCGCCGACCGCGGTGCCGGCCGCGGTGCCGGCCGCGCCCCGGATGGTGAGGGGCCGGCCGGGCTCGCCCGACTTCGTGATCACGGTGTCGGAGCCGAACGCGCCCCGGGCCACCTCGACGGTCTGACCCGGCAGGGCCGCCGCGGTGGCCGCGTTGACGGAGCAGAACGGCTTCGCGGCCGTGCCAGTCCCGGAGTCCGAGCACGCCGGGTCCCAGCCGTCGACCCGCAACACCCCGCTCGCCTCGTCGGTGGGGCCGGTGGTGGTGGCGGAAGCCGTGGTGGCGGTGGGGAGGCCGCCGAGCACGGTGACGAGGCCTGCGGCGAGCAGGCCCTTGGCGCGATGGGGACGCACGGTGCGGTCCTTCGGGGTGGGGACAGGGGGTCGACCCGGCGGGCGGGGCCCGGTCGGGCGGGTCGGCCCGCCAGGAGCGCGGGCACAACGATTATCGCGAGGCCCTTCCGACGGCTGCGATCGCCCCCCCACCTGCGGTGACGCGTCTGCGGGCACGCGCTCGGGCCCGGGGCGCAGGGCACTGGCCGCGCTCGGGCGGAGGGCAGCGCTCAGGCCCAGGGCAGCGCGGCCCGGGTGCGCCAGTAGGCCTCGGCGGGCCCGGCGAGCGGGGCGAGCGCGGCCAGGTCCGCGGGGGAGGGGTGGAGGCCCGCGGCGGTGAGGTTGGAGGCCAGCTGCGCGGAGGTGGCCGCGCCGGAGAGCACGACGTCCGCCCAGGGCTGGGCGGCGGCCGCGGCCAGGGCCAGCGCGTCGCAGGAGGTGTCGGCCCGGTCGGCGGCGGCGCGCAGCGCGGCCGTGTCGGGACCGGTGGCGTTGCGGTCGGCGAGCCGGCCGTTGGCCATGCCCTCCTTCACCACCACCAGCCACCCCGCCGCGTGCGCCTCGGCCAGCGCCGGTCCGGCGGACGGCTCCAGCAGGTTCCAGGTGGACTGGACGGCGGTGAAAAGCGGTCGGCCCGCCACCGTCACCTCCAGCGCCGCCCGGACGGTGGCCGCCTGCGCCGGACCGCTGGTGGACAGGCCGACCCGGACGCCCTCGGCGGCCAGCTCCGCCAGCCGGGCGTGCAGCGCCGGGTCGGTCAGCGCCGGGCTGTCCGGGGTGACGGAGTGCACCAGGTACACGTGCAGCCGCGGGCCCAGCAGCGCCCTGGTCTCCTTGATCTGGCGGTCGAACACCGCCGTCGAGTGCTCCTTGACCTCGTGCACGGGCACCCCGGAGGCGCGCCAGTCGGCGGTGTAGGTGTAGCCCCACTTGCTGCCGACCACCACGTCGGCCGCGCACTCCGGCCGGGCGGCGAGCCACGCGCCGAGGAACTCCTCGGCCCGGCCGTACGACCGGGCGGTGTCGAAGTACCGCACCCCCGCCGCGTAGGCGGCGTCGAGCAGGGCGTGGGTGCGGGCCTGCATCGCCTCGACGGTGCGCTCGGCCGGCAGGTCGAGGTCCCGCCCGAGCGTGATGTACCCGGGTCGCCCGACCGCGGCCGTGCCCAGGCCGAACCGCGCGAGCGTCGGGTCGGTGGCGGGTCCGGTGGCGGGTGCGGTCGGCATGGCGGAGGTCCCTTCGAGAGCTGCGGTGGGCGGCGGCCGGGGGCCCCGCCCGTACCCGACCCTATCCGCCGCCCGTCCGCGGACCTGCCCTGACCTGCCCTGACCTGCTCCGACCGGCCCTGACCTGCTCCGACCGGCCCTCACCTGCGCCGATCCGGAACAGTCTGCTCCGGATGCGGGCCGCCGGAGGGCGGTGGGTAGGTTGGTGGCCATCGACCGAGGAGACCCGCCGTGCCCACCCGCCCCAGCGTGCTGTTCGTGACCGATCTCGCCTACCAGGCCCGCGGCCGGCGGTACTGCGACGAGGACATCGAGCTGTCCTCCCGCCTCCGCGCGGACTTCGACATCGCCCTGTGCCACCCGCTGGAGGCGGCCGCGCTGATGGACGCCTTCGACGCCGTGGTGGTCCGCAACAGCGGTCCGGTGCTGCACTACCAGGAGCAGTACGAGGCCTTCCGCGAGCAGGCCGCGGCGCGCGGCACCCGGGTCTACAACCCGCTGTCCGGCCGGGGCGACATGGCGGGCAAGCAGTACCTGCTGGACCTGACCGCCGCCGGGTACCCGGTCATCCCCACCGTCGACCGGCCCGAGGACCTCGGGCTTCTCGCCGGGACGGGCCGGTACGTGGTGAAGCCGAAGGCGGGGGCGGACTCCATCGGCCTGCGCTTCGTCGGGGAGGACGAGCTGGCCGCCCTCGCGTACGGCGACGTGCTGGTCCAGCCGCACGTCGACTTCCGCTACGAGGTGTCGTTCTACTTCGTCGACGACGCCTTCCAGTACGCCCTGCACGCCCCCGACCCGGACCGGCGCTGGGTCCTCGAACCCTACGAGCCCAGCGAGGCGGACCTCGTCTTCGCCCGCCGCTTCGTCGAGTGGAACACCCTCGACCACGGCATCCAGCGGGTGGACGCCTGCCGTAGCCGGGAGGGCGAACTCCTCCTGGTCGAGCTGGAGGACCTCAACCCCTACCTGTCCCTGGACCGCGTCCCCGAGCCGGTCCGCGACGCCTTCGTCATCGCCCTGACGGCCTCGCTCCACCGCTTCCTGGGCACCCCGAAGACGGCCTAGAGCCAGGCCCGCAGACCGGCCGGGCGGCGGACTCCGCGTCCGCCGCCGGGCCGGATCGGTTCGGCGCCGGGGGTCCGGCGCCGAGGGTTCAGCACTGCGGCCGCCTGCCGTGGTTGGCTGCGTGCTTCCGGCGGCCCTTCTTCTTCCTGCGTCGCTTCGACGACATGGCCACTCCTCCCTGCTACGCCCCCCGTCCAACGTCTCACACCGGCGCCCGGCCGTCGCGCCGACGAGGGCGGTCCACGCCGTCCGCACCCGGCGGGCGCCGTTACCGACCGCAGGCCCGGCAGCGGCCCCGGGCGGACCGGTCGTGGCGGGCCCGCGACACCGGTTACCCGCAGGTCGGAGGTGGTGGGGAGGCTCGGGCCGGAAGTTCTGCCCGAAGGTGCCGTGGAGGTTGCCCCGGGTGACCAACCGTCAGAATTCGTCACATTCGGGAGATAGGATCCTGGTCCGCGCGGGGTCGCCGCGTGAGGTGACGAGGTAACAGGAACAGGGGTCCAGCGGCATGGTGAAGACCGGGTTTGTGCGTTCGGCGGCGGTCGCGGTGGTCGGCGCACTGCTGGTGGCCGGCGCCGGGGCGGGGAGCGCCGCCGCCGAGCAGGTGACGGCCGCGGCGCCCACGCCGGACCGGACCGCGGTGCGTGCGGCGCTGCAGAACACCCTGAACGCGGGCGCGCCGGGCGCGTTCGCCGTGGTCCGGGACCACGGCAACCCCGAGCTCGGCTGGTCGCTCAGCCTCGGCAAGGCCGACCTCGACGGGACGCCGATGAACGCCGACTGGCGGTTCCGGGTCGGCAGCAACAGCAAGATGTTCGGCGCGGTCCTGGTGATGCGGCTCGTCGAGCAGGGCCGGATCGACCTGGACAAGCCGCTGCGCGACTACCTCCCGGAGGGCACGCTGCCGGCCGACTGGACGATGACCGTCCGCCAGGTCATGCAGCACCGCGCGGGGATCTACGACCACACCAACGACCTCCTCGAGCAGTCCGGCGAGGAGACCACCAGCGCCTTCGAGGCGCGCATCCGCAACAACGTCTACACGCCCCAGGAGCTGGTGGCCGACTCGGTCCGGCACGGGGTCCAGTACACGCCGGGCAGCCGGTACTCGTACTCGAACACCGACTTCGTGCTGCTGGGCATCGCGGTCGAGCACCTCACCGGCCGCCCCTACGCCGACGTGCTGCGCGACGAGGTGATCGAGCCGCTGAACCTGCGCCGGACGTCCTTCGTCGTCCCGGACAAGGGCATCTCCGGCTCGCACATCACCGGCTACCTCACCAACGACGACCGCGCCAAGCCGCTGCTGGACTCCACCGAGCAGACCGCGTCCTGGCTGTGGAGCGCCGGTGCGGTCATCTCCTCCGCGGGCGACATGGACCGGTTCCTGACCGCGCTGCTGGCCGGCAGCGCCGGCGGGCTCGTCACGGACGCGTCGCTGCAGCAGATGACCAGCGCGCTCCCCACGCCCACGGCGACGATCGGCTACGGGCTCGGCCTGCGCCGGATCACGCTCTCCTGCGGCACGGTCTTCGGCCACGGCGGCATCGTCCAGGGCTACCAGACCCAGAGCTTCGCCACCCCGGACGGCAGGCGCAGCGTCGTCGTGTTCGCCAACGCCTCCAACAACGGCGCGGTGACGCAGGGGCTGATGGGCGCGCTGGAGCCCGCCTTCTGCGGAAAGAAGCCGGCCGCCGCCGCGCCCCGCAGCGCCCTGACCGCGCCCGGGTCGGGTGCGCAGCAGGACGGCGCGGGCGCGGCGAACGGCGTCCCGGTGGTGGAGGACACCCGGATCTGACCGCAAGGGCCCTCGGGGTCGCCTCGGGAACGACTCCGAGGCGACCCCGGGGCGATTGCGGGGGGACTTCGGGGCGACCCCATCGGCTCAGGGCCTCAGCGGGGCGCTCCGTGGCCACAGCGGAACAGCGGCTCGCGGGTGTCGAAGGGGACGTCCTCGCGGGCGGCCTCGACGGCGGCCATCGAGGACGGCAGGTCGAAGGGGAGCACGCCGGGGAGGCCGGCGCGGCCGAGCGCGGCGTCCAGTACCACCTCGTCCGAGGCCCCGAACTCCCCGACGAGCAGGGCGGCGTGGGGCGCCAGCGGGGTCAGCACGGCCGGCCGGTCGAGGTGGACGACGAACGCGGTGGGGACGGCGGCGGCGATCGCGAGCAGCCGCTCGGCCTCCGCGGGCGGGTACTCCAGCGAGCCGCTGTGGAAGTAGGGCTCCAGGAAGCCCTCGCGCGGCTCGTAGGGTGCGGCGATCCGGACGACGGCGGCGTCGGCGTCCTCGGGCCGGTCGACGAGGGTGCCGTAGGCCGCGGCGGTCGCGGCGTCGACCCCCTCGACGTAGAGGCGCGGTCCGGTCACCGGCGCTCCGGCGAGGTGGACCAGGGAGCGCTGCTGCATCCGGCGGCCGAGGGCGCGTCCGGCCGGGGTGCCGACCGTCTCGGCGGCGGCGTCCGGGTCGACGTACGGGTCGTCGAAGAGGCCGAGGCGGAACTTGTCGCGCAGGATGCGCCGGGCGGACCGGTCGATCCGGTCCTCGCCCACCGCGCCGGAGCGGACGGCGGCCAGGATCAGCTCCGGGTCGGTCTCCCCGCCGAGCTGGTCGGCGCCGGCGTCCAGGGTGAGGACCACCTGCTCGGCCACCGAGAGCTGCTCGACGCCCCAGTGGCGCGGGGGCAGCGTGACGATGCCGGGGACCTCCATGCCGGTGATGGCGTTGAAGTCGGTGCAGACCACGCCGTCGAAGCCGTAGCGACCGCGCAGCAGACCGGTGATGACGTCCCGGTTGAAGTTGGCGCCGACCTCGGCCATACCGGTCCTGGACGGGATCGCGTAGGCGGGCATGATCTGGGCGGTGCCGGCCGCGAAGGCCGCCTCGAAGGAGCGCAGGTGGTGCTCGAACGCGCCGCCCGGGTAGACGAGTCGGCGGCCGACGGCGAAGTGCGAGTCCTCGCCGCCCTCCTGCGGGCCGCCGCCGGGGAAGTGCTTGGTCATGCAGGCGATGCTGTCCGGGCCGATCCGCTCGCCCTGGAGGCCGCGGATGTAGGCGGCGATCATGCGGGAGGCCCGGTCGGCGTCCTCGCCGAAGGTGCCGCTGATCCGGGCCCAGCGCGGTTCGGTGGCGAGGTCGGCCATCGGGTGGATGGCGAGCCGGATGCCGACGGCGCGCAGCTCGCGGCCGATCAGGGCGGCGTACTCCTCGACCAGGGCGGGGTCGTCGGTGGCGGCGAGGCCGATCGGCTCCGGCCCGGCGCTGAAACCGCCGCCGGTGAAGGCGGTGGCGGGGTTGGTGGTGAAGCCGTGCCGGGGGTCGGAGGCGAGCGTGACCGGGATGCCCAGGCGCTCGGCGGCGGCGAGGTCCTGGACGTGGTTGTTCCAGTCGGCCATGGTGCGGGCGTCGGGGACGGCCATCATGGCGAAGGCGGTGAGGCCTCGGTCGCCGATCAGGGCGGAGCCGGAGGGGAACGGGCCCTGATCGCCGGGGAGCATCCGGGCGTGGCACATCAGGGCGGCCTTCTCGGCGAGGGTCATCCGGCCGAGCAGGTCGTCGACGCGCTCCTCGACGGGCAGCCGGTGGTCCTCGTAGGGCTCCATGGTGCCGTTGTGGTTGAGGTCGCGGAACGGGGTGCCGTCGTGGTGGCGCAGGGTGGTCAGCATGCGACGGCCTCCGCGGCGGCCTTGGCACGGAAGGCGTCCAGGGTGGCGGGGGCGACCCCGCAGGCGGCGAGGAAGGCGGCGGAGCCGCCGTGCCGGGTGCGGACGAGGTCGAGGAAGACGGCCATCGCCTCGGCGGGGGCCTCCAGCAGCGGGGCGGGCACGTGGAACTCCCGGCCGTCGTTGAGGGCGGCCCGGTGGCGCGCGGCCAGGCCCGCGAAGATCTGCGGCAGCGCCTCGGCGGTGCGGGCGTAGTCGGCGACGATCCGCTCGGCGGGCACGTCGAGGAGGTCGAGCAGCAGGGCGGTGAGCAGGCCGGTGCGGTCCTTGCCGGCGGCGCAGTGCAGCAGGACCCCGCCGGGGCGGGCGGCCGCCTCGACGGCGGCGGCGAGGGACGCGGGGGCGGACTCGGCCAGCAGCAGGTAGAAGGCGCCGAGGTCGGCGGCGGTGGTCATGCCGCGCATGGCGGCGTCGAGGGCGTCGTTGGTCGGCTCGACCCGGGCGGCGACGACGGTGAGGCCGGCGGCCTCGGCGGCGGCCCAATCGGCGGTCTCGCACTCGGCGGCGCCGCGCAGGTCCACGATGGTGCGGATGCCGGCGGTGTGCAGCTGCTCGACGACGGCCTCGTCCGCGGCCGGGAAGGGCTGGGCGGAGCGGTAGAGCGCACCGGGGCGGATCCGCAGGCCGTCGGGGTCGGTGAGGACGGCGGGGTCGCGGAAGTTGACCAGGGACATGCGGGACCTCTCGGTGGAGCGGGCGCGGGCGAGCGGTTCTCGCGTCGCGGGGCGGGGCCGGTTCACTCGCGGTGTGGCGGCCGACGAATGGGGGGCGGCCAACGGGGGACCGGCGCAGTGGGCGACCGGCGCAGCGGGGGCCGGTGAGCAGGGACGCACGGCCCGGACGGGCCGGCGGGGCCCGGGGCGGTTTTCGCCGCCGTTGGCAGCGAATCACGCCCGGTCAGGGCCGTTCAAGCCGCGTGCCAAGTCTTCGATGGCCCGTCACCCGAAGTTTGCACAACTGCCTTTTGGCAGTACTGCCACTTCTGGAGCGAGGCTGCGACCAGGGGACGAAACGGTCGGCCGCAGGTGCGAAAACGCCACCGCCGCACCGGTGCAGACCGCCCGTCGGGCGCCGGTGCGGCGGTGGGTCCTACGGCTTGTCAGGCGGGCCCGGCAGCGTCCCGGGCGCAGCGGAAGCCGGTGTGGCCGCTGGAGCTGTCGGGAGTGTTGGCGCTGCGGGCGGCGACCCGGTACCGGTTGCAGTAGGACTTGTGGCACATGTGCGAGCCGCCGCGGATGACCTTGGCCGAACCGGTCGCCGGGCCGGTGGGGCCGGGCAGCGGCCGCTGCGCCGGGTGCTCGGTGGTCCACCAGTCGGCGCACCACTCCCAGACGTTGCCGGACACGTTGTACAGGCCGAAGCCGTTCGGCTCGAACGCGTCGACGGGGGCGGTGCCGCGGTAGCCGTCCGCGGCGGTGTTCCTGGTGGGGAAGGTGCCGCGCCAGATGTTGCAGCGGTAGGTGTCGTCCGGGTTCAGTTCGTCGCCCCACGGGTAGCGGGCCTGTTCGAGGCCGCCGCGCGCCGCGTACTCCCACTCCGCCTCGGTGGGCAGGCGCTTGCCGGCCCAGGAGGCGTAGGCGTGGGCGTCGTTCCAGGAGACGTGGACGACCGGGTGGTCGCCGCGGTCCGCCACGGAGCTCCCCGGCCCCTCCGGCCGGTCCCAGGCGGCGCCGTTCACCGCGCACCACCAGGGGGTGCGCTCCACCCGCGCTGCCGCGCGGCGGTGCGCGGCGGGGAGGAAGCCGGCGAAGACGTAGGACCAGCCGATCTGTTCGGTCTCGGTCCGGTAGCCGGTGTCGGCGACGAACGCGGCGAACCGGTCGTTGGTGACCGCGCAGGTGTCGATCAGGAACGGGTCCAGCCGGACGCGGCGCACGGGGCCCTCGCCGTCGTCCGGGAAGCCCTCGCGGTCGTCGGTGCCCATCAGGAACTCGCCGCCGGGCAGCAGGACCATGCCGTCCGGGGAGCCCCCGGTGCGGACGGGGGCGACGTCGAGCAGGCGGATCGGACCGCCGCCTCGCGAGGGCGTGCAGCAGGACGCCGGGAGCGGGGACGAAGGCATGGGCTACTCCGGAGGTCGGCCCGGCCGGCCGCGGTACGGCCGGCCGGGATCGGGGCGGGCGGGGCGGGTGCGGGCGGGGCGGCCCTGGATCAGAGCGCGGCGAGCTCCTCGGCCACCAGGCGCAGCGCGGACACGTCCGTCAGGCCGCCGGCCATTGCGGCGACGTCGATCAGCGGCGTCGGGCCGAGGAACTGGAGGAACTCGGAGTCGGCGATGCCGGGCAGGTGCCTGCGCATCACCTCGACGGCGGCCGGGTCGGAGAGCAGGGCGAACAGCGGGGTCCGCAGCGAGAGGCGCCCGGCGGGGTAGTCCTCGGGGCTGGGCAGCGGTTCGGCGGCCTTGCGGGCCTGCTCCTGCTGGGCGCGTACCAGCAGGTGCTGCTCGCCGACCGGTCCCTCGGGCGGCAGGCCGAGCCGCTCGTACTGGCTCGGCGGGGCGTCGCCCGCCCGCAGCAGCTCCACCAGCAGGGTCGCCATCCGCAACTCGACCGCGTCGTCGGCGATCGGGGTGCGCTGCTCGGGGTCGGTCTCCAGGTCGAACAGGAGCGTGCCGTGCTGGTGGGGGTTGATGAACGTGCGGCCCTTCAGCCGCAGTGTGCGCACGCCCTTGGTGAAGGTGAACGGCTCGGCGAGCTCCAGGTCCGCCAGCTCGGCGGGGGTGAAGCGGCCGCGCATGTGGGTGGGCATCAGGGTGTGCTCCAGCAGCGGCGCGTTGTCCGGGGAGGCCGGGGCACGCATGTAGACGTACCGCCCGTCGGTGGCGTTGACGTGGCCGCCGTGGACGCCGAACAGCGCCGCCTCGCGCACCGCGGTGTCGGCGGCGACCGGCAGCGGGCTCCCCTGGACGTCCGCCGGCCGGTCGACGCCGAAGTACTCCAGGAGCGTCGGCGCGAGGTCGATCGTCTGGACCAGGGCCTTCCGGCGCTCGCCGGCGGCACCGGCCCGCGGGTCCCAGACGAACAGCGGGAGATGGACGAGTTCGTTGTACCAGGGCTGGACGTTCTTGCCCCACCAGCCCTTCTCGCCGAGCAGCAGGCCGTGGTCGGTGTTGACGATCAGCAGCGTGTCGTCCCAGAGGCCCTGCTCGTCCATCAGGTCGAGGACCCGGCCCAGTGACCGGTCGCACATCGACAGCAGCGCCGCGTACTCCAGGCGGGCGTGTTCGACCTGGCCGGGGGTCTCCACCACGCGCTTGTAGTCGGGCCAGTCGAAGTGCGGCCCGTCGTAGTCGTGCGGGTAGAGGTCCTTGTAGCGCTGGTGGCTGAAGAACGGCTCGTGGGGGTCGAAGGTCTCGATCTGGACGAACCACCGGTCCGCGTCCCGGTTGGTGCGGATGAACTCCAGGCCGGCGTCGAAGGTCAGCGTCTGCGGGTGCCGGTCCTCCGTGGTCAGGTACGAGCGGTTCACCCAGTCCTGCCGGTAGACCTCGTGGCGCAGCTTCTTCAGGTCCTCGGGGACTTCGGGATCGGCCACGTGCCCCTTCCAGGCGTCGCCCTCCTGGCCGCGGAAGAACTCCCAGGTGTTGTAGCGGCCGTGGTACGTGGCGCCGCCGTCCTCCCAGTAGTGCGGGTGGTCGCTGACCAGGTGGGTGTACACGCCGTTCTGCTTGAGCAGTTCGGGCATGGAGTCGTCGAACGGCTCCAGCGGGCCCCAGCTGCGGTGCAGGAAGTTGTACCGGCCGGTGTGGATCTCGCGGCGGGCCGGCATGCAGGGCATCGAGCCCGCGTAGGCGTTGTCGAAGGTGACGGACCGCTCGGCGAGACGGGCGAAGTTCGGGGCGTGCGTCCAGTCCCCTCCGTACGGCGGCAGCATGTGCCGGTTGAGGCTGTCGAACATGACCATGATCGCCTTCATCGGGCGTTCTCCTCTCCAGCCGGCGTGGCGTTCGCCTCCGGCTGTCGGTGCTCAAGAGCGGGGGAGCGGGTGCTCCGGCCGGTCGACCCGGGCGTCCTGGTCGACCCGGGAGTCCACCGGCGGGCCGGGCGTCCACCGGGCGTTCCGGGCAGGCCGGATCGCCGCCTCGCGGTTCGGCGACGAGGGCGAAGGTCATCCGGTGCCCAGTGTTCTGGCCGCAGGCCGGGGGCCGTCAACGGCTGCGGCGTTCATTTATCAGGCCGTTCACCGGGCGAAACAGGCTGCCGCCCGGTGGGGTGGTGCGAGGTGCCCTGGTGGAGCCGGGGGCGCAGGGCTACGGCGCGGTCAGCTCGCGGAGCGCCGCCGTCCAGGCGGCCAGCAGCCCCTCCTCGCTGCCGACCATGATGTGCCGGCGGATCAGCCCGCCGAGTGCGGTGCCGAGCACCTGCGGCCGCAGGTCGGTCGCCGGGTCCACGCCCAGCCGCCGGCCGGCGATCACCGCGGCGCGCTGGGCGAAGGTGTCCACCAGGATCAGGGCGTGGTCGTGGACGGTGCGGATGCCGAGGAAGCGCAGGCGCAGCGCGCGCCGGCGGGCGGTGTGCTCGGCGGGTTCCTCCATCCGCCCGCCGGTGGCGGTGAGGGCGTGTTCGAGCGCGGCCCAGGGGGTGAGGCCGGCGGGGGCGGCGGCGAAGGCGTCGAGGATGACGTTGCCGAAGTCCAGGCCGAAGAGGAGGGACTCCTTGTTGGCGTAGTAGCGGAAGAAGGTGCGGTGGGCGACGTCGGCGCGGCGGCAGATCTGGTCCACCGTGGTGCCCTCGAAGCCCTGCTCCTCGAAGAGGTCGAGTGCGGCCGTGCGGATCGTCTCCCGGGTCCGTGCCTTCTTGCGGTCGCGCAGCCCGGTCTCCGCCGCGCTGTCCGTCCCCTGCCCCTGCATGCGTGGTCGCTCCTTCTGCCGCTGTCTGCTGCTGTCTGCCACTGTCGGTCGTCGCCGGAACGCCGGCCGTTCCGGGTCGGACCAGGTCGGGCGAGGTCGCCCAACTGTCCGCACCCTTAAGGAATCACGGTTGGCGAGGCGCGCTCAAGGCGAGTGCCGATTCTTCGACAGCTCGTCATTCGAAGTTTGCACAACTGCCTTTTGGCAGCTGTGCCACTTCCCAAAGGTGTTCCACGACGGCGGCCGAGCACCGCCGTCCCACCCCCCGATCCGAGGAACCCCGAGGAACCATGAAGCGGCACAAGCACGTTCTGGCAGCGGCCGTCTGTACTGCGGCCATCACCCTCACCTCCTGCTCGGCCTCCGACGACGCCGTGTCCGGCGGCGCCGCCGCGGCCTCCGCCGCGAAGGACGGCCCGGCGGCCGACGGCGGCACGCTGAAGGTCGGACTGGACCGCCCGTTCGCCAAGCTCGACCCGGCCGACACCGGGCTGACCGCGATGCCGATGATGATCCTGGCCAACGCGCTGTACGACCCGCTGATGGTCAACGGTGACAACGGGACCGTCCAGCCCTACCTGGCCAAGGCGTTCACCCCGAACGCCGACGCCACCGCCTGGACCCTCGAACTGCGCGAGGGCGTGACCTTCAGCGACGGCAAGCCGCTGGACGGGCAGGCCGTCGCCGACCACGTCGCCCGCCTCGCCAAGCCGGAGAGCAAGTGCTCCTGCGCCGCCGACGCGGCCGCCATCGGCGGCGTCACGGTGAACGGCCCCACCTCCGTCGCCTTCACCCTCAAGGCGCCGAACGCGGCGTTCCCCAACCTGTTCACCCGCTCCCTCGGCTACGTCTCCGAGGCCCCGGTCGGTGACGCCCCGGCGGTCGGCTCCGGCCCGTACACCGTGGAGAGCGTCCAGCCGGGCGTCTCGGTGACCGTCACCCGCAACGCCTCCTACTGGGGGGCCAAGGGCCACGCCGACAAGGTCGTCTACCGGGTGCTGCCGGACGCCGACAGCCGCTACCAGTCGCTGCGCTCCGGCGACGCCGACGTGGTCTGGGGCGAGACCCCCTCCCAGCTGAAGCAGGCCGCCGCGGACGGGCTGCGCACCGCCACCGGCCCCGGCTCCACCTCCACCGTCCTGTTCAACACAAAGGCCGCGCCCTTCGACGACCCCCGGGTCCGCCAGGCCCTCCAGTACGCGATCGACCGGGAGGCCGTCGAGAAGGTCGTCTACCTCGGCCAGGGCAAGGTCTCGGACGGCCCGGTCAACTCCGCCTCCCCGTACCGCGCCGCAGGCGCGAACGGCTACCCGGCGCACGACCCGGCCAGGGCCCGCGCCCTGCTCGCCGAGGCCGGGCACCCGGACCTCGCCTTCGAGTACCAGGTCGACAACCGCCCCGAAGGCCAGCAGCGCGCCACCGTCCTCCAGCAGATGCTCGGCGAGGCCGGCGTCAGGATGACCGTCAAGCCGCTCGACCCGGCCGGCCTGGGCACCGCCCTGATCCAGCGCAAGTTCCAGGTGATGGACTTCGTCACCAGCATGTTCGGCGACACCGACACCGCGCTGAGCAACCTGTACAGCACCAACGCCCCGTACAACTTCACCGGTTGGAGCAGCCCGAAGGCCGACCAGGCGATCGCCGCCGGGCGGGCCTCGGTGGACACCGCCCAGCGGGCCGCCGCCTACAACGAGGCCGCCAAGGCCGTCGTCGAGCAGGCCCCGATGCTGTTCCTCACCGAGAACCCGGCCGGCTTCATCGCCTCCGCCAAGGTCGGCGGCCTGCCCGACCTCTCCAAGCGGACCGTCATCAACGTCTCCCCGGCCGCGCTGTGGGTGAAACCGTGACACCGCGGATCACCGACCTCGCCGGACGGGCCGGCCGCGCCGCCGCCGTCCTGCTGCTGGTCACCGTCGCCGCGCTCGCCCTGCCGCACCTGATGCCCGGCTCCCCGGCGGCCGCCGCCCTCGGCGCCACCGCCACCCCCGAGCAGATCGCCGCCTACGAGGCCGGACTCGGCCTGGACGACAACGTGCTCACGGCCACCTGGCGGTGGCTGGCCGCCGCCCTGCACGGCGACCTCGGGCACTCGCTCGCCAACGGCGCGGCCGTCACCACCGAACTCGCCCACCGGATCCCCGTCACCCTCGAACTCTTCGTCGCCGCCCAGCTGGTGGCGCTCTGCATCGCCGTCCCGGTCGCCCTGCTCTCGGCCTGGCGCCCGGGCGGCGCGGTGGACCGGATCGCCACCGCCGGCGCCTTCGTCTGGCTCGCCGTCCCCGGCTTCGTGCTCGGACTGCTGCTGATCTGGATCGCCGCCGTCCAGCTGAAGGTGCTGCCCGCCACCGGCTGGGTGCCGTTCACCGAGGACCCGGTGGAGAACCTGCGCCACCTCGTGCTGCCCGCGCTCACCCTCGGCCTCACCGAGGCCGCGGTCTTCACCCGCACCCTGCGCGGCCAGTTGCTGGAGACCCTCGACCAGACCTACGTCGCCGCCGCCCGCAGCCGCGGCATGGGCGCCGCCCGGCTCCTGCTGCGGCGCGCCCTGCGGCCGTCCTCGCTGCCGCTGGTCACCCTGATCGGCATCGGAGTGGGCACCTCGCTCGGCGGCTCGGTCCTGGTCGAGACCCTCTTCGCGGTGCCCGGCGTCGGCAACCTGGCCTCCACCGCCATCGCCGGCCGTGACTTCCCCGTGGTGCAGGCCGTCGTGGTGGTCAGCGCCGTCGGAGTCGTCGCGGCCACCCTCGCGGTGGACCTGCTGTACCGCACGATCGACCCGAGGATCGCCCATGACCACCGTTGACACCGTTGACACCGCCCTGGCCAAGCCGGCCGCCCCCGCCCGCGCGAGCCGGCGCCGGCCCCCGTCCGGCGTGCTCGCCGCGACCGGTTGGCTGGCCGTGGTCGCCCTCGCGGCGCTGCTGCTCCCGCTGCTGCCCGGCTTCGACCCGCTGCACGGCGACTTCGCCCACCCCTCCGCGGCCCCCGGCCCCGGCCACTGGCTGGGCACCGACGCCTCCGGGCGGGACGTCCTGCAGCGGACCGTCGCCGGCGCCCGGGCCTCCTTCGCGGTGGCCGCCCTGACCATCGCGGTCGGCCTGCTCGGCGGGGGCGCGCTCGGCGTCGCCGCCGGGTGGTTCCGCGGACCGGTCGACAAGGCCATCGGCTTCGTCACCGACCTGCTGATGTCCGTACCCACCCTGATCCTGGTGATGATCGTGGTCGCCCTGCGCGGCCCGAGCCTGCCCGTGATCGGCGCCCTGATCGGCCTGTTCACCGTCCCGCACTTCACCCGGGTGGTACGGGCGGTGGTGCTCTCGCTCACCGAACGCGGCTTCGTCCTGGCCGCCCGGATGATCGGCACCGCGCCGCTGCGCATCCTGCGCCGCGAGATCGTCCCGCACGTCGCGCCGATCGCGCTGACCTTCGCCTTCACCGCCACCACCGTCGCCATCGTCGCCGAGGGCTCGCTCAGCTTCCTCGGCTTCGGCCTCCGCCCGCCGGAGCCGTCCTGGGGCGGCATCATCGCCGAGGGCCGCACCACCCTCGGCAGCGCGCCGTGGATCTCGCTGGCCCCCGCCGCCGTGCTGTGCGCGACCGTCCTCGCCCTCAACTACCTCGGCGAACACCTGCGTTCGCCGTCCCCCGCGTCCGCACCGAAGGGAGCGTCGAAGTGACCACCCCGGTCCTGGAGATCCGCTCGCTGAACACCGCCCTGGTCGCCCCCGACGGCCGGGCCGTGCAGATCCTGCACGACATCGACCTCTCGATCGGCGCCGGCGAGTGCCTCGGCGTGGTCGGCGAGTCCGGCTCCGGCAAGTCCGTGCTCGCCCGCACCGTCCTCGGGGTGCACCCCCGCACCACCCGGGCGCGGTCCACCGGGCAGGTGCTGCTGCACGGCGAGGACCTGCTCGGCGCCACCCCCGCCCGGCGCACCGAACTGCTCGGCACCGGCATCGCCATGGTCCACCAGGACCCGATGACCTCGCTCAACCCGGTGGTCCGGATCGCCGACCAGGTCACCGAGTCGCTCACCAACCGCCGCCGGCTCGGCCGCCGGGCCCGGCTGGAGACCGCCGCCGAACTGCTCGCCGCCGTCGACGTCCCCGACCCCGCCCGGCGCGCCCGCGCCTACCCGCACGAGCTCTCCGGCGGACTGCGCCAGCGCGTCGGAATCGCCGCCGCCCTCGCCGGCAGCCCCGCCCTGCTGCTCGCCGACGAACCCACCACCGCCCTCGACGTCACCGTCCAGCGCACCGTCCTCGACCTGCTCGACCGCCACCGCGAGACCCGCGGCCTGGCCACCCTGCTGATCACCCACGACATCGGCCTGCTGTACGGGCGGGCCCGGCGGATCGCCGTCATGTACGGCGGCCGGGTCGTCGAGACCGGCCCCACCGAGGCCGTCACCGAACGGCCCGCCCACCCCTACACCGCCGCGCTGCTGCGCTCGGTGCCGCGGGTCACCGGTCCGCTGCGGCGCACCCTGCCGGCCATCCCCGGCTCGGCGCCCGACCTCTCCCGCCCGACCGCCGGCTGCCCGTTCGCGCCGCGCTGCGAACGCGCCGAGTCGGTCTGCGGCACGACGGCCCCGCCCGTCCACCGGGCCGGCCCCGGGCACACGGCCGCCTGCCACCTCCCGCTCACCGCCGCCCCCACCCCGTCTCCAGGCCCCTCCCTCACCCCGTCGGAGCACCCCGCATGACCGCCGTCCTGCACGCCACCGGGCTCTCGGTGGTCCACCGCACCCGCTCCGGGCCGCTGCACGCCGTCAGCGACGTCGACCTGACCCTGCGCGCGGGCCGCACCCTCGCCCTGGTCGGCGAGTCCGGCTCCGGCAAGAGCAGCATCGCCAAGGCCCTGCTCCGGCTGCCCCCGCCCACCGCCGGTACCGTCACCCTGGACGGCACCGACCTCGCCGCGCTCACCCCCCGCGCGCTGCGGGCGCTCCGGCCGCGGATGCAGATGGTCTTCCAGGACCCGCTCTCCTCGCTCAACCCGCGCCGCCGGGTCCGCGACCTGGTCGCCGAAGCGCTCGACGCCCACCCCGACCCGGCGCGCGACCGCGAGGCCTTCGCGGCCGAGCAGCTGGACGCCGTCGGCCTGCCGCCCGCCCTGTTCGCCGACCGGCGGCCCGGCCAGCTCTCCGGCGGCCAGGCCCAGCGGGTCGCCATCGCCCGGGCGCTCGCCGCCGAACCCCGGGTGCTGATCGCCGACGAGGCCGTCTCCGCACTGGACGTCTCCGCCCAGGCCACCGTGCTCAACCTGCTCCGCCGGCTCACCGAGGAGCGCGGCCTGGCGAGCCTGTTCATCTCGCACGACCTGGGCGTGGTCCGGGCCGTCAGCGACGACGTCGCCGTCCTGCAGCTCGGCCGGCTCTGCGAGCAGGGCCCCACCGAGGAGGTGCTGGCCGCCCCCGCCCACCCGTACACCGCCGCCCTGCTCGCCGCCGTCCCCGAGCCAGGCCGCCCGCTCGGCGACACCGGCCTGCTGCCCGCCGACCCGCCGTCCCCGCTCGACCCGCCCTCCGGCTGCCGCTTCCGCACCCGCTGCCCGCTCGCCGACGCCCGCTGCGCCACCGAGACCCCCGCCCTGCGGGAGGTCGCCCCGGGCCGGACGGCGGCCTGCCACCGGCCGCTGCCCACCGGCCCCTGAGGCGCGGCGCCGACCCGTCCGACCTGCCCTTTGAGGCAGCGCTGTGCCGGACGCCCGGGCGCTTACCGGGCGTGGATGTTGACCGCGGGTCAGCCGGGCCGGGAGTCTTGCGGAAGGGGAGTCCTGCGGAAGAGCCCGTTCCGCCGGAACCGCCGCCTCCAGTGCCCGGCCGGCAGCCGCCCGCCGGTCCGGCGCCCCACAGACCAGGCAGGCCCCGCCACCTCCTCCCCCGGGGTGGCGGGGCCCAGCCGGTCTTCCACACCCGGGCGGCTCCAGCGCCGCCATCGCGCACCGGCGCCGACCGGGCGTTGACGTCGCGTCAACAGCGGGTGTCGGCACCGGACGGCCTTCGGTAGGAGGGTGCCCTCCGCACCCGAACGGCGTAGTGTGGAGGCAGAACACTTCGTCCGGAGCGTCGCCCATTCGTGCCCTCCGGATCTTGGTACCCCGTGTGAGTGGCGCACCCCGTCGCGCCGGCCCGACCCACGCCCCGGCCCGATCCGGGACGCGGTTCGTCGGCTCGGGGCGGTACGCCCTCGCGAGAGTCCGTGACGTGCGCTGGAAGCGACATGACCGGTTTCTCCGATCAGCTGATGATCCGCTATCTGGACCCCGCCCGGGTCGCCCGACTGCTGGAACCCGAGGACGATCCGGACCGCACCCGGCTGCGGTCCTTACTGGCGGCCGTCTACGAACCGCGCCTGCTGGAGGTCCGGTCCGTGGACTCGGTCGCCGTCACCGCGACCCACTTCCAGGTCCCGGTGAGCGCGCCGCTGACCGCCAGGGGCAGCTGGGAGAAGCTGCTGCCGGACACCGCCCAGGCCAGGGCCGTCGTGGACGTCCCGGCCCTCGCGCCGCCGCAGTGGATCGACCTGTCCCTGGAGACCGTCGTCACGGCGCGGGTCGCGCTCACCGAGGGCGCCCTCGACGCCTTCGCCTCCGAGGACCTCCCCCGCCTCTCCGAGGAGGAGTTCGCCGCCCGTTTCGCCTTCCTCGACCTCGCGGAGCTGAAGCGCCGGACCGGGGTCGCCGACCTCCGGGAGCTGCAGGAGCAGTTCCCCCGGCTGTACCGGCTGCACTACGCGCAGCCGCCCCCGTTCGACCCGGCCGCGCCCGGGCGCGCCTACCGGCTGCGCGTCTCGGTGCTGGCCTTCCCCGAACTGGACCTCGGCGCCGCACTGCGCCGGCTGGTCCGGTGCCGGCGGGCGCTGGACGACTCGTGCCCGCGGCCCGACGAGTACGACGGCGGGGACCTGCTCGCCGCCAGTGCGTGGCTGGCGGTCTTCCCCGCCGCCGCGCTGGTGTCCCCCTCCGCCCCCGGAACCGCCCGGCAGGTGTCCGACCTGCTGGCCGCCGAGGGCTTCACGACCGCGTTCGAGGACCCGATATGAGCCGGGGCCCGGGCATCGGAAGGAGCTGACGCAGCGTCCGGCCGAACGGCCCGCGCCGACCGGCCGTCACAGCCCACCACAGTCACACCCCATCACAGTCGCGCCGCGGCGCATCCGCCCCGCGGGTCATCCCGTATCACGTAAGGAGCGGTCGATGGCGGTCAAGTACATCGATGTCACCGCCACCAGCGACCTGTTCGCCCCAGCCGTCCGGGCGTACGGGGACATCGCGATCATCGGCAGGGGCGGCGGCTTCGCGGTCACCGACGCGCGGCCCAAGGATCTCAGCAGCCCGGCGGGCACCGCCACGGCCTTCCCGCCCGGTGCGACGGTGCTGACCGCGCCCTCGGCCGACACCGCGGCCGCCGGCACGGTCAGGGTCGACGCGCAGGTGCACCCGGGCACCGTCCTGAGCATCGGCACGGACGACTCCGCGGAGGTCCGCACCGTGACGGCCACGGGGGCGGGCGGAGGCGACTTCCAGCTCACCCTGGACCACCCCCTGGGGGCGGAGCACCCGGCCGGGACGGACGTCCGGGAGGTCCCCGGCGGGGACGACGAGCTCGTCCGGGCGGTGCGGATCGCCTTCCGCCAGTCGCCGCCCCCGACGAAGGTCTGGGGTGTCCCGGTGGACCGGGAGAGCCCGCAGTGGCAGACGGCGCTGGACGAGGTGGGCAAGCTCGACGTGCAGCTCGTGGTGCTGGCCGACACTCCGCTCAACACCGCCAACAGCGCGGTGATCGGCGCCCTCGCGGGCCACGTCGCCGGCGATCTCGGCGACGGCAAGGAGCGCATCGGCGTCGCCATGTTCGACCGCACCCTCGGCGCGGCCGCCGCGGTGCAGCTGATCACCGGGCCGATCAGGAGCGACCGGATGGTGCTGGTCGCCCACAAGTCCGACGAGGACGTGGCGGCGGCGACCGCCGGGGTCATCGCCGGGTACCGCCCGCACATCTCGATGCTGCTCAAACCGATCAGCATCGCCATGACCGAGGCGTTCTCCGACTCGGAGATCGACGTGTACGACCGCCACCTGGTCAACTGGATCACCAGCCCGGTCCTGCTGCCCGGACAGGCGCTGTACCTGGGCGAGGGCTACACGGCGGACGCCGGCGGCGGGAAGAAGTACATCGACATCGTGCGGACGCTCGACGACGTCGACTTCCGTATCAAGGCCGTGCTGATCGAGGCGATCGGCACGCTCCGGATCTCCCGGGTGGGGCTGCGCTCGGTCGCGACCCTGGTGCAGTCCGTGCTCTCGCCGCTGGTGGCGCAGGAGGTGCTCGAGGACTTCACCATCGTGATCCCGCTGCTGACCCTGCTCGACAAGACGGACCGGCTTCCGTCGGAGGACCACCAGATCGCGGCCGCCCGCGCCGCGCGCTCGGTCGACATGACGGTCCAGGTGGTCTACGCCGGAGCCATCCACCGGCTGAAGATCGACCTCGTCTTCACGGGCTGACCGAAGCCGAGTCAGAGGGAGTGAGAGACCATGCCCGAGGCCCTGAAATGGGACACCCGACTGACGGTGATGCTGAACGGCGCCCCGGTGACGCCCATCGACTCGTTCAATCCGACCTTCAACGTCCCGGTCCAGCCGCTGCACTCGCTGGAGGCCGACAACGTCGCCTACATCGTCCAGCCCAAGGCGTTCACCTTCACCATGGCGGTCAAGGCGATCGGCGCGACGGTGGCCACCCTGACCGCGCTGGCGATCGCCCACACCAGCTTCACCATCGCGGTCCAGCAGGCGAAGGGCACGGACTGGGCGTTCCAGGGCATCGCCTTCAACAGCTGCTACATCACGTCCGTCGCCAGCACCATCGTGATCGACGGCGTGCCCACCACGACCTTCAACTGCATCTGCCTGGAGGTCCTCCCGGAGGGCAAGGGCGGTGGCTGACCCGATGGACGGAGGAGCCGTGTCGCAACCGGACCAGGAGGTCCCGCAGTCCGTCGAGGGCCCCGGACTGATCGCGGTGCACGAGGGCGACCGGATCGTCCCGGCGCCGGGATCGGAGGCGGCCGTGTCGGCCCGCTCCGGCGCCGAGGTCCACTACTACTTCCCGATCCACGTGGTGCTGACCGGGGACATCGGACCGGAGGCCAGACAGGCCATCGAGGAAGGGATCTGGGAGCAGCTGTACCAGGCGTTCCGCTGAACGGGCGGCCCGCCGCGTGGGCGTCCCACCGGGCCTGTACCGCCCGGGGGACGCGTCGCCCCCGAGGAATCCGAGGAACGGGAATGCCGCGGATATCGTGCCACTTCCCGATCACGGTGTCGGTCGTCGGACAGCCGTCGGCAGCGGATCTGGAGGAGCTCGGACGAGTCGTCGAGGAGGCGCTCGCCGATCGGTTCAGACTGGCCCGGCGCCGGCTGGAGGCGGTCGCCGGCCAGGAGCCGGCCCACCCCGTCGAGGCCGCGGAACCCCTGCGCCCCGACCGGCTCGGCGCCACCGGACGGGTCTACCGGGTGCCCTCGTACGACGGCGGCGGCGCGCTCAGCCCCGTCAGGCTGGAGACCGCGCAGCCGCAACCGGGCGACCCGGCCCTCCTCTCGGACGCCGAGCTGGAGGCCGAGCACGGACACGCCCGCGACTGGCTGCTCGGCCACCCCGCGACGGACCCGGCCTACGCCGGCACCAAGGCGTACCTGGAGGCCCTGGAGGAGGAACTGGGGCGCCGGGCGGCGGCCGCCGCGCCGCCCAAGGGCGGCACCCCCGCCGGGAAGGCTCCGCCCGCCGCCACCGTGACCGCCCCGCCGAAGGCGCCGCTGGGGGTGTCGTCGGCCGTGCGGGCCGCGGGACCGCCACCGCCGCCGCCACCGAACGACCGGGCCCGCCGGATCACCGCCGCGCACGCCGGCGGCGCCTACGGCGAGCACGACCTGGCCTTCCTGCTCGGCGAACGCGGCTTCCGCCTCGTGGTCACGGCCTCCGGCCCCGGCGCGCACCGGCTCACCGGCCGCGGCATCGACGCGATCGCCGTCCACCCCAAGACCCGCGTGATCTGGCTGATCGACAACAAGGCCTCCGGATCCCTTGGTGCGGCCAAGGGGGAGTCGGCGACGGCACTGGGCGTCAACCTGCGCCCCAGCCTGGAGGAGGCCGTCGAGAAGATCCGCGCCATGCCCGCCTTCGAGGACAAGGCCCAGGTGCTGAGTCGGATGGAGGCCGCGCTGGCGTCCGTCCGCGCGGGCCACGGGATCCCGGCCGCGCTCGACGTCAAGCTGAAGGTGACCAACGCCGGCGGCTTCGCGCCCGATGCGGCGAGGCTGCCGCCGGGGGTGGAGTTCGAGGACCTGGTCGGTCCGGGCGTCCGGGCCGCCCGGGAGGCGGACGTCGCCAAGGCCGAGGCGGCCGGAGCGGCCACCGGGCGCCCGGCCGACCACGCCAGGACGGAGGCCATGCGCCGCCGGGTCGGCGGGGCGATGTCCCGGCAGCCGTTGAAGGTACCGGTCAGGGTGCGGATCGCGCGGGGGCTGCGCAGCGGCGGGATCGGCCTGGCGAAGCTCGTCGGGGCGCTGATCTGGGCGACCGTCGCGGCCAGGATCCGTCAGGAGTACGAGACCCGGAAGATCCGGGAGTGGACCGAGCCGAAGCTGGCGGCGATGGAACCGGAGATCCAGGCCCGGATCGAGGACCGGATCGAGGAGCTGGTGGACCTTCAGCTGGCCCGGCCGGGCACACCGCTGTACGCCGTCGTGGGCCTGCTCACCACGGTCTACCGCCGCGGCGGGGGCCAGGCGCTGATGGACGCCTCGGTCGAGCTGACCTCGGTGACCGTCTCGGCGGAGCGGGTCGAGCGGGTCGAGGAGTCGCGGGTGACCGGCGGCAGCCGCTGGTGGAGCGGGGAGTGGCAGCACGACCTGACCCGGACGACCTACGCGGTCGAGCTCGAACCCTTCGACAAGGCGGAGCTCGCGGCCGTCCTGCACGCGCGGATCGGCGCCGAGGAGGCGTGGACGGCCGAGAGCTCGATCAGTGCGGAGCAACTGCTCGACTCGCAGCGCCGACGGGACCGGCTGCTGCGTCAGCTGGCCGGGTTGGGGACGTCATGAGCCCGGCCGGAGACCTCCTCAACATCCGGCCGCACCTGCCGGACGCCGACTCGGTGACGTTCGAGGGGACGCCCGTCGGGGAGGCCGGGCAGGACCGGCAGCGGGAGCTGGCGCAGGTGCTGCTCCGCGCGGTCGCCCGGGCGGTGGAGGGGCTGCAGCCCGCCGATCTGCAGGCGCTCGGCGCCCTGCCGCCGGCCGGTCCCGCGCGGAGCGCGGCGCGGGCGGTGGACGGGGGCGGGCTCGGGGGCGGTGCCCGGTCGGCCTTCCTGTCGGCGGACCTCGCGGACGCCGCGGACGCCGCGGACGCCGCGAACGCTCCGGATTCTGCGGACGGTGGGGACACCTGCGAGGTCACCGGCCTGACCGACGTCACCGGCCCCACCGACCTCACCGGCTTCGCCGATACGGCGGATGCGTCGGCCGCACCCGCCCCGGCCGGCCCGCCGGCACCCGCATCCGTCGCTGCACCTGCTGCCATACCCGCTCCCGCACCCGCACCCGCCCCCGCGGCACACCCGGAGCCGTCGGACCAGCAGCAGCCGGAGCCCCCCGAGTACCCCGAGGAGCCGGTCGACGAGGTGGTCGAGGGCCTCAGCGGCCTGGAGGGCCGGGCGGTGCTGATCCTGCCCGGCACCAGGATCGTCGTCGTCGGCGGCCCGGCCCGGTACGTCCTGGCGGCCAACCTCACCCGGGCCCTCCAACTGGGCCGGGCGGTGTTCGGCACCACGTCGTTCGCGCTCCTGGAGGGCCCGGTGGGGTCGCAGGACAGCCGGATCCGGGTGGTCGGCACGGATCCCCCCGTCGCCAACCAGGACCTGGACGTGGCCGGCGGCCGCCTGCCCACGGGCCAGGAGACCCGTGGCGTCCAGGGCTTCTTCCCGCGGGCCGTCACCGATCCGGCCGGGCACCGCTACGACATCCTCGCGGTGCTCTCGAAGGAGCGGAACCCGCTCACCGCGGACCGCGAGGCCGCCCGCCGGTTCTCCGAACGGGTCCAGGACGGCGGGACGCAGCTGCCGCAGGAGGAGGTCCGCGCGCTGGTCTTCGACGAGCTCGACCGGCTGGTCGCCCTCGCCCTCGCGGGCGACGAGGACCGGCTCCAGCAGGCCGCGGACCGGCTGGCGGAGCTGAGCGCGGAGGCGTTCCGCCTCGTCGACTGGCCGACCAAGGCCTGCTACCTGGAGGTTCTGATCAGGGCCTGGACCTGGGCGGAGCAGGAACGCGCGATCGTCGAGATCATGTGCTCGCTGGAGAGCCTGGCCCAGCTGCGACTGGTCCGGGCGAGGCTGGCCGACGCCGGGGTCGCCACCCGGCTGTTCGAGGACATCGGGGACAACCTCTGGGACCTGGCCGTCACGGTGGGAGCCCGCTTCGGCACGAAGGAGGAGCTGACCGCCGCCGCCGTCAGGAGGCTGATCGAGGAGTCCGTCGCACTGCCGCCGAAGACCCGGGAGGCCATCCGAAGGAGCGTGCTCGCGGGGACGGCCGGACTCCTGGCCGACGAGGTGTGGGTGGAGGCCACCGCGGCCGCCGGCGCACTGGCGGGCCTGGTCGAAGGGATGCTCGACGGCGTGAAGCTGATGCTGACACGGCCCGAGCAGGTGATCGCGGGCCTCGGCGAACTCGCGCGGATGCTGGTGGCGTTCGAACTCGCCGGCTGGGGCTACGCCCCCGCGCAGGAGGAGTGCGAGCTGGTGGTCCGGCAGATCGGCCCGAAGCTGGCGGACGGTCTGCGCGGCGCGGCCATCCTGAACATCGGCGAGCGGGCCGTCTCCAAGATCAGGTGGGCCGTCGCGGTCGAGGTGGCGTCCTGGTTCGTCGGCTTCGGCGAGATCAAGGCGGCCGCCGAGGCCCTCGGCCTGACCGAGAAGCTGGCACTGCTGGCCCGCCTGCTCGGCCTGGCCGGCGAGGTCGCGAAGGCGGCCGAGGGCGAGGCGGCGCTCGCCCGGCTGAGCCGGGTGGTCCGGGCGATGCACGCCGGCAGCGCCGTGCTCCGCGAGGTCGCCGGCGAGACCGAGGTACTGAGACTGCTGGACCACCTCCCGGCCGAGGACGGCGCGGCGCTCGCCGCGGTGGTGAGGCGCGTCGAGGTCGCCGAGGGCAGCACGCTGGCCGAGCTGGCCGCGCACCCGGAGCTCGGCCCGGTGGTCGGGCGTGCGGTGCGCCGCGCGGAGATCCTGCAGACCTTCGCCGCGAAGTCCGGGGGCCTGATCGAGGAGTTGGGGCCCGCGTTCCGGCGGCTGATCGGACCGGGCGGCTTCGAGGAGCAGGAGGTGTTCGCGATGGCGCAGGCGCTCGCGCCCGGCGAGGGCGGGGCCTTCCTGGCCACCCTGGAGCGGATCGGCTGGCACCGGATCGGCCCGGGGGCGGAGGCCGGCGCGGTGTTCCTCACCGCGCTCGCCGCGAGCCCCCGGGCGATGGACGGCGTACGGGTGGTCGGCGTGCGGGTGGTGCGGGCGGCGTTCCGCCGCTCCGGCGGCGACGCCGCGCTGTTCGAGGCACTCCTGCTGGACATCACCCGCGCGGAGGACATGGCCCGGCAGACCGACAGGTACGCCGACTTCGCCACCCTGCTGGAGCGGCTGGAGAACGGTGACAACCTGGCCTGGAACGTGGTCTCCGGCGGCAAGGCGCTGGCCGCGGTCGAGCGGACGGCCGTCCTGGAGCGGATCGCGGCGATCCGCAGTCGCTACGGGCCGCTGTCGGTGCGACGGGACGCGATGAACCGGCAGCTGGACCGCCTCCGCGACCTCTCCAGGACGGACCCGGACCGCGCGATGCAGGCCCTGGAGCTGTTCGAGGGCCGCCGCCCCGACCGGGCCGGCGCACTCAGCATGGAACAGGAGCTCGCCGAGGCCTTCGAGGAGGCCGGGCTCTGGGCCGGCCGCGACGACCGGCTGCTGCTCTCCCTGCCGGGCGAGATCCCCCCGGACGCCCTGGTGGTGGTCGAGACACCGCACCGGCGGCTCGGCCGTGCCCGCCCCACCGAGGCGATGGAGCGCGGGATGCCGGGGGCCCGCCCGCCCGGCCACCCGCTCCACCACATCATCGAGGCCGGCGACCCGCGCTCGGCGCTGGTCCGGCAGATCCTGGACGAGGCCGGGATCGACGCCCGCGAGGCCGCGGCGAACGGCATCTACCTGCCGCAGACCACGATGGATCCGGCCACCGTCCCCGAGGCGCTGACCCGCCACCCGCCGCTGCACACCAAGGGCTACCGCAAGGAGCAGGTCCGCCGGCTGGTCGAGGCCCGGCGCAACGGCATGGTCGACACCGAACTCGCGCGGTTCAAGCGGGAGATCTCCGAGGGACGGTTCTTCCACATCGAGTCCGCCGCGGACCGGCGGGAGAGCATGGTGGACTGGCTGCTGCGCAACCGGGAGGAGTTCGACTTCGTCCCGGACGACGAGTTCGACGAGATGGTGGAGTCGCTGCGCCGCCGGCCCCGCGCGCCCGCTGCGCCCGCGACGCCTGCCGCGCCCGCCGCGCCGGGGACGGAAGGGTAGGGCCCCGCCATGGCCGCCGGATACAACGTCCCCGTCCTGATCGGCGCGGTGCCGCTGTTCACCGTCACCAGCCTGACCCTGAACGAGGGTTACCAGGTGGCGCGGATCGCCGGCAGCCGGCTGGCCCAGCTGGTCTCGCCGACCGCCCGGACGATCTCGGTCGAGGCGGTGCTGGTCGGGCGGACCAGGCTGATCTACAAGAAGGGCCTGGAGGCGATGGCCCTGACCTCGCGGATGCTGGCGCCGGCGGCCGCCCCCGCGATGAACTTCGCCGGGCTCCCGGTGGTCTGCGGGATGACCATCAGCCTCGACATGCAGATCACCAGCCTGAAGTTCACCCAGTCCAACCAGAAGCGCGACGCCATCGACGTCAGCATCACGCTGGAGTACGTCCCGCGCTCCAGCGTCACCGCCGTCCTCGGGGAGGCCATGGACCTGCTGCTGGCCGCCGGCCTGGCGGCGACGCCGAGCGTCAGCGAGATGGTGCCGGTCTCGCGCCAGTTGGGAGGCAAGCTGTGAGTACGCTCGAATTCCGCCGGCTGCCGGTGGAGCCGGACGAGGGCCTTCCGCAGGCGTTCAACTGCCCGATCGGCGGCATCGGTTACGACTTCGGCCTGTACGCCGCAGTCCGCACCGGCGCCGACGATCCGCCGCAGACCCTCTACGACCTCGCCGCACCCGCCCGGCCCGGCGGGGAGAGCGGACCGCCGGGCTACCTGGTCCTGCGGGTGGTCGGCCCCGGACCGCAGGGCCCCCGGGTGGTGTTCCTGCGCAAGCTGGTCGCCGAACCGGACCTCGTCCACTACGCGGACCGGCTGGCGATCCGGCTGCTGGAGGCGAGACTGGCCCGCGGCAACCTCAACGGCGGCGGCCACTTCGGCAGCAGCATCGTGATCGGGGTGGCGCTGCGATGGGCGTGATCCTCTGGTACCAGGTCGACTTCCCCGAGCTCGGGCTGAAGGTCTCCAACGACGCCTCGAACGAGGTGGTGCTCAGTGACGCGGAGATCACCGTCGGCTACGGCTTCGGGCAGCCGGGGGAGTTCCAACTCCACCTGGCGGCCCTGCCGTTGGCGGCGCACCGGAAGCTCGGCAGCGCGCTCAAGGGTGAGCGCGGCGACCAGCAGGGCGGTGTCGCGGTGGAGATCGGCCTCGGCTACCTGGAGTCGCGGGCCTCCCACCGGACCGTCCTGCGCGGCCGGGTCGACTCGATGACCGCCTCCCGGCGGTTCCCGCCGCTGGGCGTGCGCCTGAGCGGCTACGAGGAGGCCGCGTTCAAACTGCTGACCACCCGGAAGGTCGACGACGAGGGCGCCCGGCCGGAGATGGCCAGGGCCGCGGGGAAGGACACCACGCCCGCGGCGATGGCCGAGCACATCCTGGAGAAGGCCGGCGTCGCGCTGGCCGGCGAGGCGACCCCGACCAGCCCGGAGCACGCCGGCATCAACGCCGACGCGCAGAACGCCTTCGGACTGCTGGAGGAGATCGCGCGCCGGTACGGCGCCGAGCTGCTGGTCCAGGAGGACGCCGTGCAGTTCGGCACCGCCGTCACCTACCCGCCGACGACCGGGCTCCCCGCGCTGCCCGACCCGGCCGCCGTGCTCGCCCTGCTCAGCGGCGAGGACAGCCTGATCGTGCCCCGGCGCATGACCAGTACCCGGCTGGCGGAGTTCCAGCCGATCCAGGTCGGCGCCACCGGGAAGCAGCGGGTGGTCACCGACCTGCCGACGCAGAGCTCGGTGTCCGCCTTCGACTTCACCGTGCTCGGCCTGCCCGAACTGCGGGCCGGCGAGCGGGTGGCGGCGAGCGTGGACGGCTACCAGAACCCGCTGGAGGGCTTCCGGATCCTGCAGCTCACCCACTCCTTCTCGCCCACCACCGGCTACGTCTGCACCGGGCGGGCCGCCGCCTTCAAGGAGGGCGGCGGCAACCGGCCCGACACCGAGGCCGCCCGCAAGGCCGGTCCGCCGGCGATCGCCGACGCGATCGCCGGGAGGATCCGCGACGAGCGCAGGCTCGCCCCCTCGGTGGACGTGGGCCAGGTGCGCGGTGCCAAGCCCGCCGAGCGGCTGGCGAGCCTGGGCTACGGGCAGGCCCAGACGGAGACGGTGGCCTCGCCGAGTACCGGCCTGCCGATCACGGCCGGCGGCCCGGTCCTCGGCGACAAGCCGCTGGCCTCGCCGTTCGCCTGGCACCGCGTCGGCCTGTCCGTCCCCGTCTACGAGGGCATGCGGGCACTGCTCAACCAGGTCCGCGACGCCCGCGAGGACGCCGTGGTCACCGGGTTCCTGTGGGCCGACGACGCGGCGATGGACCGCCCCGAGGCGGAGGCCGGCGACTGGTGGCTCTGCCTGCCGACCGGGCTGTCGCCGGGCGCCGACCCGCGCCCGACCGGCAAGGGCGTCAACGACCTCACCGGCGCCGACGGCCGCCGGGTGGTGGAGGCGATCGGACTGAAGCTGTCGGTCGGCAGGTCCGGGTGCTCCGAGGTCGGCGCACGACCCCGGGAGGGTCCCGCGGAGGAGTTCCTGCTGAGCCACGCCTCGGGCGCCCTGGTGCGGATCGACGACGGCGGGAACGTCACGGTCAAGGCCGCCCCCGGCAAGGCGGTGACCGTCGGCGCCGGCCAGGCCGGCGTCACCGTCGGGGACGGCAAGGCGACGCTCACCGACGGCCTGGTCACCCTGGTCGTCGGGGACGGAAAGGTGGCGATCAAGTGATGCCCCTCGTACTCGTGGAGGGCGCGCTCCTCCGCTGCTCGCACGGCGGGCAGAGCAGACTGCTCGGGGGCGACCAGCGGGTCACCGTCCGCGGCCTCGGCGTGCTCACGGGCGGCGCGGAGACCGGCTTCGTGTTCGGCGGCACCGACCCCCCGCCGCCACCGAACATGGTCACCCCCTGTCCGATCAGGACGCCCGACGGCAGCAAGGCGGTGCCCTGCACGATCGCCGTCCCGGCGGCGCCGCCCGGCCTCGCCCGGACACTCACGGTCGGCGGCACACCCGTCCTGCTGGCCGCCGCCGGCGGGCCCACCGTCAGCGTCCCGGTGCCCGGCACCTGGAGCGTCGCCGACCCCGGGCAGACCGTCCTGGAGGCGAGCTGATGACCGACCTCGGCACCGACCTGCCCGGCATCCCCGACTTCCGGCTGCCCGAGGGACCGGACGCCGCCGGTCCGGGCGCGCCCAGCCTCGGCCGCAGCCTCGCGGTCGACGCCGGCGACCTGGTCGTCGACACCCGGACCGGCGGCCCGGCGCTGGTCGAAGGCCTGGACGCACTCGCCCAGGCGCTGGTCCTGACCATCGAGACCCAGCTGGGCAGCGACCGGATCAACACCGGCTTCGGCTTCGACCGCCTCGCCGTCGGCCGCTACGCACTCGGCGTCCACGCGCGCAAGGAGTACATCCGGATGCAGCTGGTCCGCTGCCTCGGCGCCGACCGCCGGGTCGCCGACGTCCGGGAGGTCTTCTTCGAGGACGACCCCCGGTACTTCGAACTCCGGCCGGGGCTCGACGAGGCCGCCCGCGAGCGGATCGTCGGGTCGGCCCGGGCCCGCCGCGGCTACACCGCCTACGCGATCATCGAAACCGTCGCCGGCTCCACGCTGACCCTCGAGTCAGGAGGACGCCTTGAGTGAGCACGCCCCGACCGACCGCGCCCTGCCCGACCAGGCGCCGGACGGCCACGACCAGTACGGCGTGACCGCGGACGGCTTCGTCATCAAGGGCATCGACCGCGTCATCGCCGACCAGCACGCCCGCGCCAGGGCCATGTTCGGCAGCGACGTCGACCTCACCTCCGGAAGCGCCCTGCGCAAGGTGCTGGACGCCGCCGCCCTCCACGTGCACGAGCTCTGGCGCGGCCTGGAGGACCAGTACTACGCCAACTACGCCACCACCGCGCAGGGCCCGAGCCTGGACCTGCTCGGCACCGACCTCGGGGTGGAGCGGCGGCTGCTCCAGGCCACCGGAGAGGTCGCCCTGACCCTGACCGGCTTCGAGGCCGAGCGCCCGTTCGTGCTGCCGCAGGGCACCGTCATCGAGACCGTCGACCCGCCCAGGACCAGCCTGCGGACCACCGCCGCCGTCCGCCTCCAGGTCGACGCGCCCCCCGTGGCGGTCGGCGTCCAGGCGGTCCTGCGCGGCCCCGACGGCGACGTGCCGGCCGGTGCGCAGCTTCGGCTGGAGCCCACCTGGGCCCGCGTCCACCTCAACCTCGGCCCCGCGACCGTCGCGGTGGCCAACCGCGAGGCGGTCCTCGGCGGCAGGCTCGCCGAACCCGACGACGTCTACCGGGCCCGGCTGCTGGGCGTGCCCCGCACCCTGTGGACCCAGGACGCCGTCCTGGCCAGGATCCTCGACCTCCCCGGGGTGCGGGACGCGGCGATCTTCGACCCGCTCGGCGGCGTGGACGCCTCCCGCAGCCGCTTCACCACCTACCGGTTCGGCCAGCGGCCCTTCTCCGCCGAGCCGCCGACCGGCTCGCCGTACTACTTCGACGTGGTCGTGGCGGTCGAACCGGGCTGGCCCTGGGACACGGCGGACGGCGACATCCCGCCCGTCCACGACGCCGTGGTGGAGGTCGTCCGGCAGTGGCGGCCGGTCTCCGTCTTCCCCGACATCAAACCGGCCAACCAGGTCGACGTCGGATTCCGGGCCACCCTGGTGGTCCAGGCCGGCCACGACCCGGACGCCATCCGCGGCGAGATCCTCGCCGCCGTCCACTCCGGGGTGGACGGCCTGCGGATGGGCCGCGGCGTCCTGCACTCGGACCTCGTGCTGACCGCCCGGTCGATCGCCGGGGTGGCCGACGTGCAGAACCTGCGCCTGCGCCGCTGCGCCCCCGCCTTCGGCGAGGTCGGCTTCGGCGGCGCCGGCTACGGCAGCGCCGAGGAGCTGTCCGTCGGCGAGAACCTCCGGCTCGCGCCCGACGAGATCGCCCGCTTCGCCATCGACGGCCCGCTGATCGACGTCCAGGTGTCGGTCCGATGAGCGCCGACTTCCTGGACGTCATGCGGGGCGGGCTCACCGCGGCCTACGACCGGGGCATGGAGCGGCTCCCCATCGGCCTGGCGCCGGACCCGGACCAGACGCTGCACGCCGTTCACGACGCCGGCTTCCAGGCCTATCTGGACCGCTACGGACGGCTCCCGGACTCCCCGCGCTACCTGCTCGCGCCGCGCGCCCGGACCACCGGACCGCTCGTCGTCAGGGTCTGGTTCGCCCGGACCGCCGGGCCGGCCGAGGAGTCCGTCGAGGTGCGCTTCCCCGCCGGCTGGCCGGCCGGCCGGGACCAGGCGGTGGAACTGCCCGGCACCGCGGCCGGGCTGACCCACCGCGTCCGGTTGACCCGGGTCGAGCCGCTCGCCCCGGCCCCCCGGACGGCGGCGGACTGGGAGGTCACCGCGCTGCTCGGCAACCTCGCCAAACTCCTCTGGGTGATCGGCCGGGACTACGAGGAGCTGACCGGCCGGCTCGCCGAGGTCTCCGCCCAGCGCCACGCCTCCACCGCCCGCGGCATCAGCCTCGACCTGCTCGGTGAGGACCTCGGCGCCCCGCGCTTCCCGCCCAGGCCCTACGCCTGGGACGAGCAGACGCTGGCGCTGTACCACCTGGACGACCGGGCCGGGCCCGGCGGCGAGCCCGCGGACGTCGCCGACGCCGCGGCCCTGTTCGGCGCCACCGACCATCCGGGCCACAACGCGGGCGCGCTCAGCGGGCGCACCGGCCGGTTCTCGGCCGCCTTCGAGTTCGCCGGCACCGGAAGTATCACCATCGACCCGGATCCGGTCCTCGACACCGGGCCGGACGCCCCGCTCACCGTCGAGGCCGTCGTCCGGCCGGCCCGCGCGGACGCCCCGGTCGGGGCCGCCACGCCGCCGGGGGCGGTCGTCGCCAAGCGCGCGCTGCTGAACTCCGCCGACTCACCGGGCTGGTCACTGACCGTCGGACCGTTCCGCGGACTCGAACGCAACCTGCGGCTGTCACTCGCCGACGACCGCGGCCACTCGATTGACCTCTTCGCGGACCGGGACCTCGGCGACGGCCTCTTCCACCACGTCGCCCTGGTGGTCGAACGCCTGCCCCGTGCCCCCGGCGAGCCCTCCGGGCTGCGGCCCGCCGCCGTCCGGCTCCACCTCGACGGCGCCGAGGCGGCCCGCGGCTGGCTGGAGCACCTGGGCTCGCTCGCCGGCCCGGAGGGGATCGTGCTCGGCCTGGGCCGGGAGCAGACCGCCGACGGCCCGGTCGACGCCCAGTACTCCGGCCTGATGCAGGAGGTCCGGATCTCGCGTGCCGCCCGGACCGGCTTCGAACCGGTGACCGGAGAGGGCGACGCGCACTACCGGATGCGGCTGGCGCTCTTCCAGAGCTGGCTGGTGCCCACCGTGGACGCGCTGCGCCGGGCGCTCAACGGCCCGGGCCCGGACGGGACCGCCCAGGCCCCGATCGAGATCGTCGAGGCGGCCGAGACACCGGCGACCGGCACGCTGCACCTGCGGGTCCTGCCCGGCCCGCTCGTCCGGGGCCAGAGCATCACGGCCGACGGCGACCAGCGCGCGGGGGAGGCCGACACGGTCGGCTCCCCGGACGACGAACCCGACTTCGACCCGGGCTGGCTCTGCGCGTACGAGGGGAAGGACGCCCGCGGCCCCGACCCGGGCGGGGCCGCGGGCGGCCCGGTCCTGATGCAACTCGGCGTCAAAGTGGCCCTGGAGGCGCTGCTGGACCGGCTCGCGGCGCAGCCCGGGGCGCTGCACGTCCTGCGGGCCCACGACCCGGCCGCCACCGACCTGCACAAGGTCGGACGGGCCCTGCTGCTGCGCCACGACGCCGTCCCGCCCGGCGAACTCGCCGTCCACGCCCACGCCGTCGGCTTCGGCTGGGTCCAGCACACCGGCGAGGGCCTGGTCCACGTCGCCCAACCGCGCGGCCCGGCCTTCCGCATCCTGGTCGACCCGCCCGGCCACCGGGTGCGGGCGGGCGAGTCGGTGTCCCTCGGGCTGGAGCCGAGCCCGGCCCGGTCGGCCGGAGCCGACATCCGCTGGTCGGTCACCCGCTGCGGGCCGGGCCGGGCCACCGTCGGCCAGGGCGTCCCCGCCACCCTGACCGCCGAGGCCGCCGGGGAGGTGACCGTCCAGGTGGAGGTCGCCCGGGCCGGACACGTCCGCGGCGGCAGCCTCGTGGTGCGGATCTCCCCGGCCGTCGGCGGGCCGGCCGTCGGGGAGTCGATCAGCCGAGCCGGACTGGCCGGGGCCACCGAGGAGCAGGCCGCCGGCCCGCGCTCCGCGGACTTCCACCCGGACTACCTGCTGACCCGCACCGACGATCTGACCGGCGGCCCGGGCCCCGCCGTCGACTACGGCACCGACCCGGCCGACCGCCGGATGCAGTGCGTCACCTCCCGCGCCCTGGACCGGCTGCTCGCCCTGCTGCCCGCGGCCGGCACCCTGTCCGTGTCCGGGGCCTTCGACCCGGCCGCGCCCGGGCTGCGCGCCCAGGGCCGGGCGCTGGTACTGCGCCACTCCGCGCTGGCCGCCGGCGCGCTGGCCGCGCTGGCCTTCGACGCCGGCTTCGACTTCGTCAAGGTCGCCCGGCCGCCCGCGTCGGCGGACCCGCCGCAGGTCGAGGCCGCGGTGGCCGCGGGTGAGCGGATCGAGGTGCGCGGCCCGTCCGAGCTCGCCGTCGGCGAACAGGCGAAGGTGACCGTGGAACCGCACGCCGCGCCGGTCGACGCCTGCTTCACCCCGGACGGGGCCCGGGCACTCCTCGCCGACCGGGGCAGCCACCGGGTGGCCGCCTTCACGGTGGCCGCGGACGAGGCCGACGCCTTTCCCCGGCTCCGGTTCGACCGGGCGGCACCGGTCGCGCCCTTCCCCGGCCCGCTCGCCCTGGCGGGCGGCCGGCTGTACGTGGCGCACGAGCTCGCCGGCTCCGTCTCGGTGCTCGACCCGGTCACCCTGGCCGCCGTCGCCCCCGCCATCACCGGCCCCCGCCCGGTCGCCGTGGGCACCGACGGCAACCGGCTCTTCGTCGCGTACGCGGGGGAGCCGAGCCTGCGCGCCTACGATCCGCAGACCCAGCAGCAGGCCGGAGCAGCCCTGCCCCTCCCGGGCGTTCCGCTCGGTCTCGCCGTCAGCGCGAACAGCCCCGCCCTGGTCGTTCTGCTGGACGGCGGCCGGTTCTGCCGGGTGGTCAGATCCACCCTGAAGGTCCAGGGCGCCCCCGTCGGTACGGGCACGGGAACCGACCCCGGCACCACCGACACCGCCCTCGCCGCCGCGTTCACCCCGGACGGGGCCAAGCTGTACGTGGCCCGTCTGACCAGGGGCCCGGCCGGCCGGGCCGCCGCCTCCGTGCTGGTCTACCCGGCGGGCGCCACGACGGCGGCCGTGACCATCGGAGGCTTCCCCGGCTCCACCGCGCTGCTGCTGCTGCGGCCCGCGCCGGACGGGCGGCACCTGTACGCGGCGACCGCGGGCTCCGGCCCGGTGGCCGGGCGGCTGCACGTGATCGACACGGCCGGTGACACCCTGCTGCCGCGCGCCGCCGCACTCGGCGGCGACTGCCGGGCCCTCGCCGTCAGCCCGGCGGCGGCCCCGTACCCGCCGTGCCTGCTGGCCGCACCCGAGGGCACGGCCGAGGTGCTGCTCGCCGACCCGGCGCCGCTCGGCGAATCCCCGCCCCGGCCGCCGCGGCCGGTCTCCCGCCGGGTGCTGGGCCCCGGGGGCGCCCGGGAGCTCTCCTGGTCGGTCACCCCGTCCTCCTACGGCCGGGTGGTGCCCGACTCGCAGACCGCACCGGTCAACCGGATCGAGGGCAGGGCCCCCGGCGTCGTCCCGGTCCGGGCGAGCTACCTGCCGAGCGGGGGGCTGCGGCCCTACCAGTGCGAGGTCCGGCTCGCGGCGGACCTCGACGGCGACCGCGACGTCCTGATCAGCAAGGACCGCTACGACCTGGTGCTCAACATCCTCAACTGGTTCCACCCGATCGGCGTCGAGTTCCGCACCGACCGCCTGCGCGCCCACGTACGGGAGCTGTCGGGGGACGCGGCCGACACCGACCTGCTGCCGGCCTACACCTTCCCCACCTACCACCGCTCGGACGAGCTCCCGTCCCGTTCCCCCGCCCGATTCCCCGCCCGATTCCCCCGCCCGGACAAGGACGACCAGCCATGATCAACGAATACGTCCCGAAGTTCTCCCACACCGACTGGATCGACAACGAGGACCGGGTGCAGGCAGGCGGGGAGAAGGGCATCAACATCCGGTTCCACGACCTGGAGGACGAGTTCAAGTCCCTCGCGGACAAGCACCTCAACCCGCTGATCAGGGCGACGGTCCGGGAGGAGTCGTTCCTCTCGCTCGTGCCGATCCTCACCCCGACCAAGGTGCCCGACTCCGGCACGCAGCCGCCGCTGCCCTGGCTGCTGGCGACCGACGTGGCGCAGAAGGCGCCGGGGGCCGAGGAGGCGCACGGCCTGATGAACGTCGTCCTGCCGGAGGGCGCCGAACTCAAGTCGTTCCTGGTGCGCGGCACGAGGCCGAGCGACACCAGCATCATCACGGTGACCCTCTTCCGGAAGGACTTCTCCGGCGCGGGGGCAGACCCTCTCTTCAGGGTCGGCACGCTCGGCACGGCAGCCGACCCACTGGTCCCGGGGGCGACTGTCACCAACCGGACGCACCGGTACTTCATCACGGCGGACCTCACCAAGGCGGCCACCGCGGTCGGTGCGGACTCGGTGAAGCTGTCCTGCTTCCAGATCTCCTACCAGTGACCGGGGCCGACCATCGGAAGGAGGTGGCGGGATGCCGCTCGGACCGCCGCAGACGCAGGGAGGGATCCCCAGTTCCTTCGACCCGGGACAGGAGGATCCGCCGATCAGCTTCGGCGTGCACGGGGACAACGGGTCCGGTCCGGGGGTCGTCGGAAGCAGCAGCACTTCGGCCACCACCGCTTCCGACGCCGCCGAGAGCGCAATCGAAAGCGGGGCGGGTGTCCTCGGCATCAACATCGCCGTCCGGGGCATCGGCGTCCACGGAGGATCGCCGCGATCCGGGAGGCGTCGATGCAGCGCACGCACCGGACGGAGGGCGACCGGTAGGAGTGAACCCGGGAGACCGAGAAGGGGCCGGGAAGGGACCGGGAAGGGACCGAGAAGGGACCGAGAAGGGACCGAGAAGGGAAGAGGCCATGCCCATCAGACCGCCCGAATCACAGGACGTGCCCAGTAGTTTCGACCCGGCGCAGGAGGATCCGCCGATCAGGTTCGGGGTGTTCGGGGACAGCAACGTCGGCCCGGGAGTGCTCGGGTGCAGCGGACAGGCCGGTGGCGACGGCGTGCTCCGGAGCGGGGCCGGCGTCCTGGGCCTGAACATCGCCACGCAGGGCGTGGGGGTGCGCGGTGTCTGCCGCCTCGGCACGGGGGTCTCCGGGAAGGGCGGCGGCTCGGGCGCCGGCGTCGAGGGCGAGGCGGGCGCAGGCCCGGGGGTGTCCGGCACCAGCGCCCTCGGTGTCGGCGTGACAGGACTGAGCAACGGCGCGGAGGCGGGTGTATCCGGCACGAGTGCGCAGGGCGTCGGGGTCAGCGGGACGGGTGGCGCCAACGGCGCGGGAGTGGCCGGGACGGGGGTCAACGCTCCCGGGGTGTTCGGCGAGAGCGAGAAGGGCGCCGGGGTGGCCGGTACCGGTCACCAGGGCGCGGGCGTGCTGGGGCAGGGGCGCGGGTCCGGCCCCGCGGTGCTCGGTGAGGCCGGGGACGGACCAGGGGTGAAGGGCGTCAGCAGCCGGAACACCGGCGTGCAGGGCGTGGCGGAGGCCGGCGACGGGGTGTCCGGCACCTCGACCGGCGGGACCGGGGTGTCCGGGTCGTCGGCGATCGGGACGGGGGTGTCCGGCGCGAGCACCCAGGGCATCGGTGTCGAGGGCAGGGGCGGCCCGACCCAGGCCGGGGTGGTGGGGACGAGCGACGAGACGACCCCCGATGCGGAGGGGGCGACCGGGATCGGTACCGGGGTCCTCGGCAGCGTCGAGGTGGGCACCGGCGTGGCCGGGACCTCCGTCGAGGGGCAAGGCGTGTCGGGCTTCTCCGTCGATGGACCGGGCGTGAGCGGGACCAGCAGGACGCGTGTCGGGGTGTGGGGCGAGAGCGGCGACGACGGCTTCGAGCTCAGTCTCGGGATTCCCTTCGGGGCCATCGGGGTGGCCGCGGTGGGAGACGTGGGCCTGGTCGCCAGCGGGGTCACCCGGGCGGCCGACTTCATGGGCGATGTCAACGTCTCCGGCAGCATCAACAAGTCCGCGTGCAGCTTCCGGATCGACCACCCCCTCGACCCGGCGCACCGCGTCCTCTCGCACTGCTCCGTCGAGTCCTCGGAGCGGAAGAACGTCTACGACGGCACGGTGACCCTTGACGCGCAGGGCCGGGCGACGGTCGAACTGCCGGACTGGTTCGAGGCGTTGAACGAGGACTTCCGCTACCAGTTGACCGCGCTGGGGGCTCCGGCGCCGGAGCTGCACGTGAGTCGCGAGGTCGGCGACCACAGCTTCGCGGTGGCGGGCGGCGGCCCGGGGCAGCGGGTGAGCTGGCAGGTGACCGGCGTCCGGGCCGACGCCTGGGCGCGGGGCCACCCGCTGGTCACGGAGGAGGAGAAGCCGCCGGCCGAGCAGGGCTACTTCCTGCATCCCGGTGAGCACGGGGAGCCGCCCGAGCGGGGGATCGTCGCGGCGCGTCGGCAGGTGCCGCTGCGCCAGGTGAGTTGGAGGTGAGGGCGGTGGTGATCAAACCGCCGGCGTCGCAGGACGTGCCCAGCGGTTTCGATCCGGTGCTGGAGAACCCGCCGATCAGGTTCGGGGTGTTCGGGGACAGCAACGTCGGTCCGGGGGTGCTGGGGTGCAGCGGTCGGACGGCCGGTGACGGGGAGACCCGAAGCGGTGCGGGCGTCCTGGGGGTGAACATCGCGGTGCAGGGCGTCGGCGTCGAGGGCGTCTGCCAGAACGGCACCGGCGTCCTGGGCGAGGGCGGCGCCGACGGGGCCGGGGTGTCCGGCACGGCCGACCGGGGGCCCGGGGTGTCGGGGCGTAGCGCGCGGGGGCCGGGGGTGTCGGGGACGGGGGTGACCGGTCCCGGGGTGTCCGGCGCGAGCCGGAACGGCGTGGGAGTGGAGGGGGTGAGCGACTCCTCCTTCGGCGTGCGGGGTGTCGCCGGGAGCGGCGAGGTGGGTAGCTGGCTCACGGAGGCTGACGTCCTCGCGGTGTTCGGTCAGGGCAGGGGAGCCGCCCACGGGGTACTGGGCACCTCGGGCTCGGGGGTGGGCGCGGCGGGCGCCAGCCTGACCGGAGTCGGGATCGTCGCCAGGGGGGCCATCGGAATCGTCGCCCAGGGGGACCAGACAGCCGGGGAGTTCAACGGCGACGTCCAGGTGAACGGCACCATGACCACGACCGGCGGGGGTTTCCGGATCGACCATCCGACCCATCCGGAGGAGCGGTTCCTCGCGCATTCGCTGGTCGAGTCGCCGGAGCGGAAGAACCTCTACGACGGCACGGCGACCCTGGACGACAAGGGCGAGGCGACCGTCACCCTGCCGGACTGGTTCGCGGCGCTGAACAGCGGGCTCTGCTACCAGTTGACGCCGCTGGACGGCCCGGCTCCGAACCTGCACGTGGTCCGCCACCCCGGCGGCGACGGTTTCACCATCCGGGGCGGCGTGCCGCAGGGGGAGGTCTGCTGGCTGGTCACCGGTGTGCGCGAGGACGCCTGGGCGAAGGCCAACCCGCTGGTCGTCGAGGTGGAGAAGGCACCCGGGGAGCGCGGCCGCCTCCTGCACCCCGAGGCCTACGGGCGCCCGCCCGAACAGGGCATCCCCGCGCTGCGCCAGGCGAACGGTGCACTGCCGGGCCGGGACGGGACCCGGTAGGCGGCAGCCTGAACCGCGTCCATCCCCGCGACGCGGTTCAGGCTATGAGCAGGCGGAGGCCGAGATCCGCCGCGTCGAGGTCGGCGAGGTCGCTGTTGCGCTCGGCCCAGCGGCCGGAGTCGAGGTCGTCGCCGAGGCTTCGTACCGCCCGCTGCTCGGCCTCCGGCCCGACCCTCGTCCACACGGACATCGCACGGCGCACGTGCTCCTCCAGATACGCCCCCGGTCGGCGCCAGTACGCCTCGAACAGGCCGTCGGCGCAGTCCCACGGGATGGGGACAGGCTCAGCGCGGGCGCCGATCGCGTCGGCCATTGCGGCAAGCGAGGGGAACTCCGTGAGGACGGTGGCGAACTCGGGCAGGTAGTCGCGGGTCAGCCAGAACCGGTCCTGCCATCCGGGCTCGTCGGTGTCGAACGTGAGCACCACCACGCGGCGGGCCACGCGCCGCATCTCGCGCAGCCCCGCTATCGGGTCCCCCCAGTGGTGGACGGTGGAGACCGCCATCGCGACGTCGAAGGAGTGGTCCTCGAACGGCAGGCTCTCCGCGGCGGCGGCCATGCACGGCGCGGCGCCGGCAGGCCGCTGTCCCCGCATGACCGCCGATGGCTCCACAGCGGTCACGTCGCGATCGGCAGGCTCGTAGGAGCCGGTACCGGCCCCGACGTTCAGCACCGTCCGGGCGTCCCCGATCGCGTCCCAGATCTGCGCGGCGATCCGCGGCTCGGTACGCCGTGTCGCGGTGTAGGCGCCGCCGATCGTGTCGTACAGCCGTGCACCGAGCATCTCCAGCTGTTCCTCCGGTGTCACCTTCAGTCCCTTCGCCCGTGCCTTGAGTTCCCTGTCGATGGCCGCCACCATGGCGTCGGCCCGATCACGCCGTTCCAGCAACAGGGCGCGCAGCCGACCCAGGTGTGCGACCGCGTCGGTGGCCGGGTCGCCGACCAGTTCCGCGACCTCCCGCAGGCCGAAGCCCAGACGCCGGTAGGCCAGCACCTCCCGCAGCCGCTCCACGTCGTCCGCCGAGTAGGCCCGGTACCCGCCCGCGGTTCGCGCCGACGGACACACGAGCCCGATCCCGTCGTAGTGATGCAGCGTGCGTACGCTCACATCGGCAAGCTCTGCCACGCGCCCCACGGTCCAGTGATCGTTCACGGCACCGACTATGCAGCCTGACGCCACGTGAGGGTCAAGCGCCGATGTGACCGGAACCGGGGGTCGGCCTCCCGCGCCGCGCACGGGACGGCACCGGCTCGACGACCGGGTGCGCGGAATCCGGTTGACCCGGGGGTGAAGGATGAGACCGTGATCTCCAAGGAACGAGCGGTCGAGCTGGTCGAGTCCCTGCTGGCGCGGGACCGGCCGACCTGGGGGTGGGCGAGGCTGATCCCGGCGCTGGCGGTCTACGCCGTCGAGGAGCGGTCGGTCGGGTGGCTCTGCTACTGGACCTCGGCGGAGGGGGCCCGTGACCCCGCTCTGCGCGGGAACCTCCTCGGTGGCCCTTACCTGGTCGACCGGGAGGACGGGAGCATCCACTTCGTTCCCGGCAGCCGCTGGACCGACGACTGGGAGGAGGACTACCTCTGGCAGGTCAAGGGCATCAGGGCGCCCGACCCCCTCGCCGCGGCCGTCCGCCACCTCGCGGACTCCGTCGGGACCGCCGCCGCCATGCAGCACCTGCGCAGGCAGGCCCCGCGGATGGGCCTGCGGGAGGCCAGGGCCTACGTGGCGATCGTCAGGGACGGGAGTGAACCGCCCGAGGAGCTGGCGAGCCTCACCCGCAAGCCCGATCCGGACCTGGGCCCGATCGAGACGCTGGCCGGCCAGGTCCGGTAACAGTCCGGGCTGCACGGCCGGTCGGGCCCGCTTCACCTGTGGCTGTGGCCAACTCCGGCTACGGGGCTCGGGTTGAAACAAGCAGGCATGATTGCTTTTTTCCCGGGCCGGTGCCACGCTGCTGCCCGACGGCAAGCGTTGGGCCACCGGTTGGGGAGGCGCTCCTGTGGGGTCGCGTTCGGTACTGCGGATCGGCAATGCCTCGGGTTTCTACGGTGACCGCTTCGCGGCCGTCCGGGAGATGCTGACGGGCGGGCCGCTGGATGTCCTGACCGGTGACTACCTCGCCGAGTTGACCATGCTCATCCTGGCCAGGGACCGGCTGAAGGATCCTTCGCTCGGCTATGCCAGGACCTTCCTGCGGCAGTTGGAGGAGTGCCTCGGCCTGGCGCTGGAGCGCGGGGTGCGGATCGTGGTCAACGCGGGCGGCCTCAATCCGGCCCGACTCGCTAACCAAATCAGGGAACTGGCGAAGAGTCAGGGACTGGAACCGGCGGTCGCCCACGTCGAGGGGGACGACCTGCTGCCCCGCCGGGCCGAACTCGGGCTGCCGGATGGATTGTTGGCGGCCAATGCCTACCTCGGGGCCTTCGGCATCGCCGAGTGCCTGGCCGCCGGAGCCGACCTGGTGGTCACCGGGCGGGTCACCGACGCGGCCCTGGTCGCCGGGCCCGCCATCGCCCACTTCGGTTGGGGCGCGGGGGACTTCGACGAGCTTGCCGGGGCGGTGGTCGCCGGGCACGTGCTGGAGTGCGGAGCGCAGGCCACCGGCGGCAACTACGCGTTCTTCCGGGAGCACGACGTCACCCGCCCCGGCTTCCCGCTCGCCGAGCTGCACGCCGACGGCTCCAGCGTCATCACCAAGCACCCGGGCACCGGAGGTGCCGTCACCACCGGTACCGTCACCGCCCAACTGCTGTACGAGACGGGCGGAGCGCGCTACCTCGGCCCGGACGTGACCGCCCGGCTGGACACCGTCCGGCTCACCCAGGACGGCCCGGACCGGGTGCGGATCGACGGCGTCCGCGGCGAGGCGCCGCCGCCGACCCTGAAGGCCGGGTTGAGCCGGCTCGGCGGCCACCGCAACGAGGTGGTGTTCGTCCTCACCGGGCTCGACATCGAGGCCAAGGCCGCCCTCGTGCGGCGACAGTTGGAGGAGTCGCTCGCCCCGCGGGACCGCCCGGCCGAACTCCGCTGGACCCTCGCCCGCACCGACCACCCCGACGCGGACACCGAGGAGGCGGCCTCCGCGCTGCTGCGGCTCACCGCCCGCGACCGCGACCCGGCCCGGGTCGGCCGCGAACTCGGCCGCGCCGCCGTGGAGCTGGGCCTCGCCGGCTACCCGGGCTTCCACCTCACCGCGGTGCCCGGCGCGGGTGCGCCGTACGGGGTGTTCACCGCCGCCTACGTCGACCCCAAGGCGGTCGAGCACACGGCCGTCGTCCCGGACGGCCGCCGGGTCGCCGTCCCGCCCGCGCCCGTCACCCGTGCGGTGGAGGACGTCCCCGCGCCCGCGCTGCCCGAGCCGCTGCCGCCGGGCCCGACCCGGCGCGCCCCGCTCGGCCTGGTGGCCGGGGCCCGCAGCGGGGACAAGGGCGGCGATGCCAACCTCGGCGTCTGGGCCCGGACCGAGGACGCCTGGCGCTGGCTCGCCCACACCCTCACCATCCCAAAGCTCCGCGAACTCCTCCCCGAGGCATCGGAGTTGGAGATCACCCGGCATCTGCTCCCCAACCTCCGCGCGGTCAACTTCACCGTCACCGGCCTGCTCGGCGAGGGCGTCGCCGCCCAGGAGCGGTTCGACCCGCAGGCCAAGGCCCTGGGGGAGTGGCTGCGCTCCCGCCACCTCGACATCCCGGAGGCGCTGCTGTGACCGTCCTGCCCACCCGCCTCGACCCGGCCGGCGCCGACCACGCCGAACACCGCGCCGCGATGCTCGGCAAACTCGCCGACCTGGCCGCCGAGCACGCCAAGGCGCTGGCCGGCGGCGGCCCCAAGTACGTCGAACGCCACCGCTCCCGGGGCAAGTTGCTGCCGCGCGAGCGGATCGAGCTGCTGGTCGACCCGGACTCGCCGTTCCTCGAACTCTCCCCGCTCGCCGCCTGGGGCAGCGACTACCCGGTCGGCGCGGCCCTGGTCACCGGCATCGGCGTGATCGAGGGCGTCGAGTGCGTCATCACCGCCAACGACGCCACCGTGCGCGGCGGCGCCAGCAACCCCTGGACCCTGCGCAAGGCCCTGCGCGCCAACGAGATCGCCCTGAACAACCGCCTCCCGCTGGTCAACCTGGTCGAGTCCGGCGGAGCCGACCTGCCCAGCCAGAAGGAGATCTTCATCCCCGGCGGGGCGCTGTTCCGCGACCTCACCCGGCTCTCGGCGGCCGGGATCCCCACCGTGGCCGTGGTGTTCGGCAACTCGACGGCCGGCGGCGCCTATGTGCCGGGGATGTCCGACCACGTGGTCATGGTCAAGGAGCGCGCCAAGGTCTTCCTCGGGGGCCCGCCGCTGGTGAAGATGGCCACCGGCGAGGAGTCCGACGACGAGTCGCTGGGCGGCGCCGAGATGCACGCCCGCACCTCCGGCCTCGCCGACCACTTCGCCGTGGACGAGCCCGACGCGCTGCGCCTGGCCCGCCGGATCGTCGCCCGTCTGGACCACCGCCGCCACGGCCCCGCGCCGGACCCGGACGCCGAGCCGCCGAAGTACGCCGAGGAGGAGCTGCTCGGGATCGTCCCCGGCGACCTCAAGGTGCCCTTCGACCCGCGCGAGGTGATCGCCCGGATCGTCGACGGCTCGGACTTCGACGAGTTCAAGCCGCTGTACGGGACCAGCCTCGCCACCGGCTGGGCCCGGCTGCACGGCTACCCGGTCGGCATCCTCGCCAACGCGCAGGGCGTGCTGTTCAGCGCGGAGTCGCAGAAGGCCGCGCAGTTCATCCAACTCGCCAACCAGCGCGACATCCCGCTGCTGTTCCTGCACAACACCACCGGCTACATGGTCGGCCGGGCCTACGAGCAGGGCGGCATCATCAAGCACGGCGCGATGATGATCAACGCGGTGTCCAACTCCCGGGTCCCGCACCTGTCCGTGCTGATGGGCGCCTCCTACGGGGCCGGGCACTACGGCATGTGCGGCCGGGCGTACGAGCCGCGCTTCCTGTTCTCCTGGCCCAGCGCCAAGTCGGCGGTGATGGGGCCGCAACAGCTCGCGGGCGTGCTGTCGATCGTCGCCCGGCAGTCGGCGGCGGCGAAGGGGCAGCCGTACGACGAGGACGCCGACGCGGCGGTCCGGGCGATGGTGGAGCAGCAGATCGAGGCGGAGTCGCTGCCGGTCTTCCTCTCCGGGCGGCTCTACGACGACGGGGTGATCGACCCGCGCGACACCCGGACGGTACTCGGCCTCTGCCTCTCCGCGATCCACAACGCGCCCGTCGAAGGCGCGCGCGGCTACGGCGTCTTCCGGATGTGAGGGGTACCACCGTGCTGACCACCAACCTGCCGACCACCGCGGCCTCGATTACCGCGGCCTCGACCACCGAGACCGCTACCACCCACGCCTCGACCACCCGGGCCGCTACCGCTACCGCCACCGCAGCCGCGCCGACCACCGGCCCGCTGATCACCAACCTGCTGGTCGCCAACCGCGGCGAGATCGCCCGCCGGGTCTTCCGCACCTGCCGGCGGCTCGGCATCGCCACCACCGCCGTCTACTCCGACCCGGACGCCGACGCCCCGCACACCCGGGAGGCCGACTCCGCCGTCCGCCTCCCCGGCGCCGCACCCGCCGACACCTACCTGCGCGGCGACCTGCTCATCCGGGCCGCGCTCGCCGCCGGCGCCGACGCCGTCCACCCGGGCTACGGCTTCCTCTCCGAGAACGCGGAGTTCGCCCAGGCCGTCCTGGACGCCGGCCTGCTCTGGGTCGGCCCGCCGCCGGCGGCCATCGCCGCGATGGGCTCCAAGACCGAGGCCAAACGCCGGATGGCCGCCGCCGGCGTCCCCGTCCTGGCCGCCGTCACCGCACCCACCGAGGCCGACCTGCCCCTGCTGGTCAAGGCGGCGGCCGGCGGCGGCGGGCGCGGCATGCGGGTGGTCCACCGCCTCGCGGACCTGGCGCAGGAACTCGACGCGGCCCGTGCGGAGGCCGCCAAGGCCTTCGGCTCCGACGAGGTGTTCTGCGAGCGCTACCTCCCGACCGGCCGGCACATCGAGGTCCAGCTGCTCGCCGACACCCACGGCACGGTGTGGGCGGTCGGCGAGCGCGACTGCTCGCTCCAGCGCCGCCACCAGAAGGTGATCGAGGAGGCCCCCGCCCCCGGCTTGGACGAGGCGCTGCGCACCGCGCTGCACGCGGCCGCCGTCGCCGCCGCACGCGCGATCGGCTACACCGGCGCCGGCACCGCCGAGTTCCTGCTCGGCCCCGACGGCCGCTTCCACTTCCTGGAGATGAACACCCGGCTCCAGGTCGAGCACCCCGTCACCGAGTGCGTCACCGGCCTCGACCTGGTCGCCCTCCAACTGCGCGTCGCCGAGGGCGAACCGCTGCCCGCCCCGCAGCCGCCCGCCCCGCGCGGCCACGCCATCGAGGCTCGGCTGTACGCCGAGGACCCGGCGCACGGCTGGCAGCCCCAGACCGGCACCCTGCACCGCCTCGAACTGCCGGACACCACTGTCGAGTTCGGTACCGCCCCGGGCGACACCGGGCTCCGGCTGGACTCCGGCGTCGAGCCCGGCAGCACCATCGGCATCCACTACGACCCGATGCTCGCCAAGGTCATCGCCTGGGCGCCCACCCGGGCCGCCGCCGCCCGCCGCCTGGCCGATGCCCTGACCCGCGCGCGGATCCACGGGCCGGTCACCAACCGGGAGTTGCTCACCGCCGCGCTGCGCCACCCGGCCTTCCTCTCCGGCCGGGTGCACACCGCCTTCCTCTCCGAACACGCCGCCGACCTGCTGCCCGCCCCCAAGCCCGATCCGCTGCCCGCCCTCGCCGCCGCACTGGCCGACGCCGCCGCCCGCCGCGCCGGCCTGCCGCTCCCCTCCGGCTGGCGCAACCTGCCGTCCCAGCCGCAGGTCAAGCGGTACACCGACCTGCACGGCACCGAGTACGAAGTCCGCTACCGGCTCACCCGGGACGGCCTGGCGGCCGAGGCGCACCCCGGCACCGCCCTGGTCCTCGCCACGCCCGAGCAGGTCGTCCTGGACGTCGACGGACGGCGGCTCGGGTACCGCCTCGCGGTCCACGGCGCCCAGGTGCACATCGACAGTCCCACCGGGGCCACCGTGCTCACCGCACTGGACCGCTTCCCCGATCCCGCCGCCCACACCGACCCCGGCGCGCTGCTCGCCCCGATGCCCGGCACCGTCGTGCGCACCGCGGCCGCCGCCGGGGACGTCGTCACCGCGGGCCAGCCGCTGCTCTGGCTGGAGGCGATGAAGATGGAGCACCGCGTCACCGCACCCGCCGACGGCGTCCTCGCCGAACTGCGGGTGGCCCCCGGCCAGCAGGTCGAGCTCGGCACCCTGCTCGCCGTCATCCAGCCGGCCGCCCGGCCCACCACCTGACGACCGGCACCCGCCTGACACCACCACCCGGCCGTCCACCCGACGCCCGAAACCCCCGCCCGGAAGGACCCCAGGATGTCCGCACCGCGCACCACCGCCCCCGGCAGCCCGCTGATCGAGACCCCCGAACGCCAGGCCCTGCGCCGCGCGGTGGCCGACCTCGGCCGCCGCTACGGCTCCGACTACTACCTCGCCAAGGCCCGCGCGGGCCGGCCCGCCGACGAACTCTGGTCCGAGGCGGGCAAGTCCGGCTACCTCGGCGTCAACCTGCCCGCCGAGTACGGCGGCGGGGGCGGCGGCATCACCGACCTCGCCATCGTGCTGGAGGAACTCGGCACCGCCGGCTGCCCGTTGCTGCTGCTGATCGTCTCCCCGGCGATCTGCGGCACGGTGATCGCCCGCTACGGCACCGAGCAGCAGAAGCGCCAGTGGCTGCCCGGACTCTCCGACGGCACCCGGAGGATGGCCTTCGGCATCACCGAGCCGGACGCGGGCTCCAACTCGCACCGGATCACCACCGTCGCCCGCCGTGACGGCGAGGACTGGCTGCTGACCGGCCGCAAGGTCTTCATCTCCGGCATCGACCACGCGGACGCCGTGCTGTTCGTCGCCCGCACCGAGGACGCCAGGACCGGCAAGCTGAAGCCCGCACTGTTCATCGTCCCGCGCGACACCCCCGGCTTCGAGTACCGCCCGATCCCGATGGAACTGATCGCCCCCGAGAAGCAGTTCCAGGTCTTCCTGGACGACGTCCGGCTGCCCGCCGAGGCCCTGGTCGGCGACGAGAACGCCGGACTGCTGCAGTTGTTCGCCGGCCTCAACCCCGAGCGCATCATGACCGCCGCCTTCTCGCTCGGCCTCGCCCGCCAGGCACTGGGCAAGGCCGTCGAGTACGCCCGCACCCGGACGGTGTGGGACACCCCGATCGGCGCGCACCAGGGCCTCGCCCACCCGCTCGCCCAGTGCGCGGTGGAGATCGAGCTCGCCCGGCTGATGACCCAGAAGGCCGGACTGCTCTACGACGCGGGCGAGGACCTCGCGGCCGGCGAGGCCGCCAACATGGCCAAGTACGCGGCCGGCGAGGCCGCCGCCCGGACGGTCGACCAGGCGGTGCAGACCCTCGGCGGCAACGGCCTCACCCAGGAGTACGGGCTCGGCGCCCTGCTCACCGCCACCAGGGTCGGCCGGGTCGCCCCGGTCAGCCGGGAGATGGTGCTCAACTACGTCGCCCAGCACACTCTCGGCCTGCCCAAGTCGTACTGACCCGGGCGTGCCGCGCGCCCGCCCCGCTCGTTCGTCACAGGGGCGCGGCGCACTCACCCCGTCCGAATGCCCCCTGGCCGTGCGCCCGGACGACCCGGCAGTCTTGGTCCGGCCGACGGATCCGACTGACCGTCACATATCCAACTGGAGGCATGCCTTGGTGTTCCACAGCGAGTTCCCGGACGTCGACATCGTCGATCTGCCCATCCACGACGCGGTGCTGGGCGCCGCGGAGCGCTTCGGGGACCTGCCGGCACTGGTCGACGGCATCACGGGGGAGACGGTCAGCCACGCCCGGCTGGCCACGGCGGTGCGCCGGGTCGCCGCCGGGCTGGCCGAGGCGGGCGTGCGCCCCGGCGACGTGGTGGCGCTGTTCAGCCCCAACACGATCGGCTACCCGATGGCGTTCTTCGGCGCCACCCGGGCCGGTGCCACCGTCACCACCGTGTCCTCCCTGGCCACCCCGCCCGAGCTGGCCGCCCAGCTGTCCGACAGCGGCACCCGCTGGCTGCTCACCGTCTCGCCGTTCCTGCCCACCGCCCGCCAGGCCGCCGAGAAGCTCGCCGCCGACGGCCGCCCGCTCGCCGAGATCATCGTGCTGGACGGCGCCGAGGGCCACCGCTCGCTGGCCGACCTGCTGGCCTCCACCGGGCCCGAGCCCGAGGTGGCCATCGACCCGGGCGAGGACATCGCCGTGCTGCCCTACTCCAGCGGCACCACCGGCCTGCCCAAGGGCGTCATGCTGACCCACCGCTCGATCGCCACCAACCTCGCCCAGACGGACGCCCTGTACCGGCCCAAGGTCGGCGAGCGGATCCTCGCCGTCCTGCCGTTCTTCCACATCTACGGCCTCGCCGCGCTGCTCAACCAGCCGCTGCGCTGCGGTGCGACGATCGTGGTGCTGCCCCGCTTCGACCTGGAGCAGTTCTGCCGCACCATCGAGGAGCAGCGCGTCCAGGCCCTGATCGTGGCCCCGCCGATCGCGCTCGCACTGGCCAAGCACCCGGTGGTGGACCGCTTCGACCTGTCCTCGGTGGAGTACCTGCTGTGCGCCGCCGCCCCGCTGGACAGCGAGCTCTCCGAGGCCTGCGCGCGCCGGCTGGGCCTGCCGCACCTGCTCCAGGGCTACGGGATGACGGAGCTGTCGCCGGTCTCCCACATCGTGTCGCCCGAGGAGAGCGACCCCTCGCCCGGCTCGGTCGGCCGGATGGTCCCCTCCACCGAGCTGCGGGTCGCCGCGCTGGACGGCTCCGGCGCGGACCTCGGCCCCGGGGAGCCCGGGGAGCTGCTGATCCGCGGCCCGCAGGTGATGAAGGGCTACTTCGGCCGCCCCTCCGACACCGCCGCCACCATCGACGAGGACGGCTGGCTGCACACCGGCGACATCGGGTTCGTGGACGACCGCGGCTACCTGCACGTCGTCGACCGGGTGAAGGAGCTGATCAAGTACAAGGGCTACCAGGTGGCCCCCGCCGAGCTGGAGGCCCTGCTGCTCAGCCACCCGCAGATCGCCGACGCCGCCGTGATCGGCGTGCTGGACGCCGAGGGCACCGAGTGCCCCAAGGCCTTCGTGGTCCGGGCGCCCGACTCGACGCTCACCGAGCAGGAGGTGACCGCCTTCGTGGCCGGCCAGGTCGCCCCCTACAAGAAGGTGCGGGCGGTGGAGTTCCTGGAGGCCGTCCCCAAGTCGGCCGCCGGCAAGATTCTCCGCCGGGAGCTGCGGGCCCGCGAGGCCGCCCGCTGAGCCGTCCCCGCGGATCTGCGAGGATCGACCCGCGACCCAGCCGGAACACCCGTACGAACAGGACCAGCCCCCGCCGATGACCGCCCACGCCGCCGCCCGCACCCCCCAGCAGGACCGCAGCCGCGCCACCCGCCGGCGGCTGCTGGCGGCGGCCGTGGACTGCCTCGCCGAGGTGGGCTGGAACGGCAGCACCGTCGCCGCGGTCGCCGAGCGGGCCGGCGTCTCCCGGGGCGCGGCCCAGCACCACTTCCCGACCCGCGAGGACCTCTTCACCGCGGCCGTCGAGCACGTGACCACCGAGCGGCTGGCAGCCGTCCGCGCCCACGCGGACGAGCTGCCGGCCGCCGGCCCGGACCGTACCGAGGCGGTGGTCGACATGATCGTCCGCCTCTACACCGGCCCGCTGTTCCGCGCGGCCCTGCACCTGTGGACCGCCGCCGCCACCGAGGACCCGCTGCGCGAGCGGATCATCGCCCTGGAGGGGCACGTCGGCCGGGAGGCCCACCGGGCCGCCGTGGAGTTCCTCGACGCCGACGAGACCACCCCCGGCGTGCGCGAATCCGTGCAGGCCACCCTGGACCTCGCCCGCGGCCTGGGCCTGGCCAACCTGCTCACCGACGACAGCGCCAGACGAGCTGGCGTGATCCGGCAGTGGGCGAGCGTTCTGGAGGGTACGCTGCGCCCGGTACGCCCATGACGCCCGGGCACCCAGGGCGCCCGGCCCACTCCTGACCAAGGGGTCGCCGGGCGGCCGATGTCCGTGCAGTCTGGAGAAGAACCCCGGCCGGTACGGACCGCAAACGCCCCGGCCGGGAACGAGCCGAACCGGGGTGCTGCCTGATCATGCACGGACACGAGCGGGATGCGACCGACGCCACCGGCCCTGCACCGGGTGCCACCCCCGCACGCCTCGACGGCCATCGGCTCGTCCCGCTCGCCACCGCCCTGCTCCAGGACGACGGACTGATCCTGCACTGGAGCGAGGACGCCGAGGCGTTGCTCGGCTACCCCGCCGACGAGGTCGTCGGCAGCTACGCCGCCCGGCTGCTGGTCGACGACTCCGGGCGCCCCGAGGTGCTCGCCCTGTTCGAGCGGATCATGAGCGGCAAGGGCTGGTCCGGCGTCTTCCCCGTCCGCCACCGGGACGGGCACCTGGTCGAGCTGGAGCTGCGCACCTACCCGATCGCCGGCCCCGGCGGCAGCCTGCTGCTGCTCGCCACCGCCTCCGACGTACAGGCCCTGCACCAGGTCGAGGCCGACCTCGCCGTCCTGGACGGCATCTTCGGCCAGTCCCCGATCGGCATGGCCGTCTACGACACCGACCTGCGGTACGTGCGGCTGAACGAGGCACTCGCCCGGATGAACGGCGTCCCGATCGCCGAGCACGTCGGCCGCCGGATCAGCGTCGTCCTGCCCGGCATCAACAGCGCCGAGATCGAGCAGACCATGAGACAGGTGCTGACCACCGGCCGGCCCGTGGTCGACGCCCGCTCGCACGGCAGGGTCCCCGGCGACCCGCGCCGCGACCGCGCCTGGTCCGCCTCCTACTTCCGGCTGGAGGACTCCACCGGCCGGGTCTTCGGTGTCTGCTCCTCCATCATCGACGTCACCGAGCGGTTCCAGGCCGAGGCCCGCGCCTCCCGCGCGCAGGAACGTCTCGCCACCATCGCCGAGGCCACCGCCCGGATCGGCACCACCCTGGACCTCCAGCGCACCGCCGAGGAGCTGATCGAGGCGGTCGTCCCGCGGTTCGCCGACTTCGCCACGGTGGACCTGCTGGAGCCGGTCCTGCGCGGCGCCGAGCCCACCACCATCCCGCTGGACCGCCCGATCAAGCTGCGCGCCGTGGCCGTCGGCGAGTCCTACGAGTCGGGCCTCACGCTCGCCGTCGACACCGTCGGCGAGGTTTCCGAGTACGCCCCCGACCGCAGTTACACCCAGTGCCTGCGCAGCGGCCGCCCGCTGCTGCGCTCGCACGTCGACGAGGACGTGCTGCGCGGGCTGGTCGCCACCGAGGAGCGGGTCGCCCCGGGCATGGAGGCCGGCATCCACTCGTACCTGATGGTGCCGCTCACCGCCCGGGGCATGGTCCTCGGCGGCTCCGAGTTCATCCGGATGCGCAACCCCGAGCCGTTCACCGCCGCCGACGTCGCCCTCGCCGAGGAGCTCGTCGCCCGGACCGCCCTCGCCATCGACAACGCCCGGCTCTACCGGCGCGAGCGCGAGACCGCGCTCACCCTGCAGCGCAGCCTGCTGCCGCAGGAGATCCACCGCACCCTCGGCCTGGAGATCGCCTACCGCTACCTGCCCAGCAGCGTGGTCAGCGAGGTCGGCGGCGACTGGTTCGACGTCGTCCCGCTCTCCTGCGGCCGGGTCGCCCTGGTGGTCGGCGACGTGATGGGCCACGGCATCCGGGCCGCCGCCACGATGGGCCAGCTGCGGACCGTCGCCCGCACCCTGGCCACCCTGGACATGCCGCCCGAGCAGGTGCTCACCCGGCTCGACGAGACGGCCTCCGGCATCGGCGAGGGCCAGTTCGCCACCTGTATCTGCGCCGTCTACGACCCGCTGGAACGCACCGTGCAGGTCGCCTCGGCCGGCCACCTGCCACCGGTCTGGGTCGCCCCCGACGGCACCGCCAGCACCGTGGAGATACCGCCCGGCGTCCCGCTCGGCGTCGGCGGCGTCGCCTTCGAGAGCATCGAGTTCACGCTCCCCGAGGGCGCCATGGTCGCCCTCTACACCGACGGCCTGGTCGAGCGGCGCGGCCAGGACATCGACAACGGCATCGACCTGCTCGCCCGCACCCTCTCGGGGCCCGGCCGGACCCTGGAGGAGAACTGCGACGCCGTCCTCGGTGCCCTGGTCACCGACGGCACCGACGACGACATCGCGATGATCATGGGCCGGGTGCTGCCGCTGCCCGCCGACCGGGTCGCCACCCTCCCGCTCACCGGCGGCGGCCGCCTGCCCGGCAAGGCCCGCCGCTTCACCCGCGCGACCCTCGCCGACTGGGGCCTGTCCGCGCTTGCCGACTACGCCGAACTGCTGGTCAGCGAGCTGGTCACGAACGCCCTGCTGCACGCCGACGCCCCGCGCCGGCTGCGGCTGTTCCGTGACCGGGTGCTCACCGTCGAGGTCGCCGACTCGGGCGGCCAGGCCCCCCAGCTGCGCCCGTTCGCCGAGCAGGACGAGGGCGGGCGCGGCATGTTCCTGGTCAGCGAGCTGGCCCAGCGCTGGGGCAGCCGGCTGACCAGGGACGGCAAGGTGGTCTGGGCGGAGCTGGAGCTGCCCTTCGGCACGAGCTGACGCCGCTGCGCCTGCGCCGCATGCACGGCCCTACCAGGGAATCGGCCCGTCCTCGGCCACGAAGGTGCCCGTCGGGCCGTCCGCGCCCACGGTCGCCAGGTCGACCGCCACGGCCGCGCCCTGCTCCGGCGTGCGCATCCCGGTGTGGCGGTTGAGGTCGGTCGCGCAGTAGCCGGGGCTCACCGCGTTGACCAGGATCCCTTCGGCGCGCAGTTCGTTGGCGTAGAGCACGGTGATCGCGTTCAGCGCGCTCTTCGAGGTGCAGTAGGGGAGGAGGATCGAGTAGTAGGCGGACCACGGGCTGCCCGGGTCGGCGAAGTGGGTGAGGGAGCCGAGTTCGCTGGACATGTTGACGATGCGTGCGGCGCCGGAGCGGCGGAGCAGCGGCAGCATGGCGTGGGTCACCGCGATGACGCCGAACACGTTGGTCTCGTAGACCTGCCGGAGGGTGGCGGCCGGGGTCTCGCTCGGCTTCTGCGGTGCGGCGGCGATCGCGGCGTTGTTGACGAGGATGTCGAGGCGGCCGAACGTGGCGTCGATGTGCTTGGCGGCGGCCTGGACCGACATCTCGTCGGTGACGTCCAGCGGTACGAACCGCACGTCGGCGCCGTCGGCACGGAGCTCCTCGGCCGCCGCCTCGCCGCGCTCGGCGTTGCGGGCGCCGATCAGGACGGTGATGCCGAGGGCTGCGAGCCCGCGCGCCGTTTCCTTGCCGATGCCCTTGTTCGCTCCGGTGATCAGGGCGGTCTTCTGTGAAGTCGTCATGGCAGCCAGCCTCCCCTCCCGCATGGTCGGCAGGGAAAGACCGGGAGGCTCTGGATCTATAGTCCACAGGTATGAGTGAGCTAGAGGTGCGGGAGCTGAGGTACTTCATCGCGGTCGCCGAGGAACTGAACTTCAGTCGGGCCGCGCAACGCCTGGGGATGGCGCAGCCCCCGCTGTCGAAGGCGATCGCCCAGGTGGAGTCCCGGCTCGGGGTGCGCCTGCTGGAGCGCACCACCCGTCAGGTGAGTCTGACCACGGCCGGTCAGGTGCTGCTCGGCCAGGCCCGGATCGCGGTCGACGCGGTGCACGCGGCGGGCCGGCGTGCTCGCCGGGCCGGTCAGCCGACACCCCAGCTCGTCGTGGCGGTCAAGCCGGGAGGCGACGCCGGGCTGCTGCGGGGGATCCTCGCCGCCTACCGGGAAGCGGGTGCGCATCTGCCGCCGCCGGAGGTCGTCGTCGGCGGCAGCGGAGAGCCGATCGCCATGCTGCGGGACGGCCGTGCCGATGTGGCGCTGCTGCGCAGCCCGTTCGACGGTCAGGGGCTGGATTCCGAGACGCTGGTGGTCGAACCGCGGCTGGCCGTCCTCCCCGCCGGGCACCGGCTGGCCGGACGCCGGCGACTGCGGCCGGCCGACCTCCAGGGCGAACCGATCCCGCGCTGGAAGGGGGCCTCCCCCTCCAACACCGCCTACTACACGGGATGCGACGGAGCGGAGGCAGGCGACGGCCGCACGGGCCCGGCGCCGGCCGACACTCCCGAGGGGCCGCTCGTGGCCAGCGTCGAGCAACTCCTGGAGGTGGTCGCGCTGGGCCAGGCGGTGGCGTTCCTGTCGCTGTCCACCACCAGGCAGCACCAGCGCCCGGACGTCGTCTACCGGCCGGTCGCCGGCCTCAGCCCCAGCGCGGTGATGGTCGCCTGGCCGGAGACCTCGCGATCCACGGCCGTCGCCGCCTTCGTCCAGGCCGCCCACGACGTCGCCGCCCACCACCCCGACCACGTGACCGCCCTGGCCTCCTGACCGGGGGTCACTCGCCCCTCACCCGCCACCGCCATCGCAGCCGCCCCGTCCCCGCGGGCGAGGGTGCGGAGTCGGGGCTGGTACGGCGGCGGGGCACTCCGGGCCCCGGGTGTTCCGGCCCGTCGCCAACCTCACGGGCCGGAACACCCAGGTCCTGACAGGGGGCCTAGACGCCGGTCTTCTCCAGGGCCGGTCGCTCCTGCGGCTCCTGCTGCGAGGCCGGGCCGGGCAGGCCGCGCAGCAGCCGCCAGGCCGCGGCGGAGGCGGCCAGCAGCAGGGCGCCGGCCAGGAACGCCGCGATGTTCATGCCGTGCAGGAAGGAGTCGCGGGCGCTGGCCAGCAGCGGGCCGGCCAGCTCCGGCGCCAGGCCGTGCGCGGCCTCGACCGCGCCGCCCAGCGACTCGCCCGCCTGGGCGGCCGCCGCCGGATCCGCTCCCGCCGGGACGGCCAGCGAACCGGCGTAGAGCGAGGCGACCACCGAGCCGACCAGTGCGATGCCGAGCGCGGTGCCCAGCTCGTACGCCGTCTCCGAGACCGCCGAGGCGGCGCCGGCCTTCTCGGCGGGTGCGGCGCCCAGCACCAGGTCGGCCCCGAGCGTGTAGACCACGCCCTCGGCGGTGCCGACGATCAGGAAGGCGACCGCCAGCAGCAGGTAGATGGTGTCCTGCTGGACGAAGCCGAGCAGGCCGATGCCGGTGCCCATGCCCAGCAGGCCGAGGGTCAGCGCCAGCCGGGCGCCGGTGCGCCGGGCCAGCCGGGCGGTCAGCAGACCGCCGACCACCGCGCCGGCGAAGGCCGGCAGCTCGGCCAGGCCCGCCTTCAGCGGCTCCCAGCCGCGTACCAGCTGCAGGTACTGCGAGGTCACGAAGACCACGCCGGAGAGTCCGACCAGGGCGGTGAGCGAGGCCAGCACGGCGCCGGTGAAGCGCCGGTCGGCGAAGAGCCGGACGTCCAGCAGCGGGGTGTCCAGACGCAGCTGGCGCCGGACGAAGACGGTCAGCGCGGCGGCGCCCAGCAGGGCGGTGACGGGGACGTCCCAGCGCACCAGGCCGTGGGCGGCGGCCTCCTTGATCGCGTAGACCACGCCGATCACCCCGGCCAGCGAGAGCAGCACGCTCAGGACGTCCCAGCGGCCGGGCTCCGGGTCCTTGGACTCGGGCAGCAGCCAGCCGCCGAGGACCAGCAGCAGCAGGACGACCGGCAGGTTCAGCAGGAACACCGAGCCCCACCAGAAGTGCTCCAGCAGGACCCCGCCGACCACCGGGCCGAGAGCGGCGCCGGCGGTGGCCGCCGCGCCCCAGATCCCGATCGCGGTGGCCCGCTCGCGGTCGTCCGGGAAGAGGCCGCGGATCAGCGACAGGGTGGAGGGCATGATCGTCGCCCCGGCCACGCCGAGCAGCGCGCGGGCCACGATCAGCCAGCCGGGGCCGGGTGCGTAGGCCGCGAGCAGCGAGGCGGCGCCGAAGGCCGCGGAGCCGGTGAGCAGCAGCTTCTTGCGGCCGATCCGGTCGCTCAGCGAGCCCATGCTGACCAGCAGGCCGGCCAGCACGAAGGAGTAGACGTCGCCGATCCAGAGCAGCTGGGTGCCGCTGGGGCGCAGGGTCTCGCTGATCGAGGGGATGGCGAGGGAGAGCACGGTCGCGTCGACGGCGACCAGGGTGACGGCCAGGACGAGGACGGCGAGGCCGGTCCAGCGCTGGTGGTGGCGGGTGTGGACGGTGCTGCTCATGGTGTATCGGTGTCCGGTTTCCGGTCCGAGGTGCTGTGGGGTGTGGTGTCGGGGGCCGGGGCCCGGGCTGGAGCCGTGGCCGGGGGTGTCCGCAGGGCGCCGCCGAGGAAGAGCTCGGTCAGGGAGAAGGCGCCGTCGCGGGGGGCCAGCCGGCCGTCCTGGACGGCCCAGCCGATGCCGGCCACCAGGTCGAAGAAGGCCTCGCTGAGCCAGCCGGCGGCGAGCTCGATGCGGAACACCCCCTGCTGTTGGCCGCGCAGGAAGAGCGCCTGCAGCCGGGTGATCTGCGACTCCCAGAGCTCGTTGATGCCCTCGTCGTCGTAGAGCTGGTTCTCGCCGGCCAGGAAGGCGCAGAGCGCGGCGTCCGGGACCACCGCGTCCACCAGGCGGCGCAGTGCGAGCTGCGCGTCGCCGTCCTCGACGGCGGCGGTGTCCAGCGCGGCGGCGAACTTCCGCAGGCCGAGCAGGCCGACCTCGCGGATCAGCGCCTCGCGCCCCGGGAAGAGCCGGTGCAGGGTGGCGCGGCTGATGCCCGCGGCGCGGGCGATCTCGTCCAGGTGGGCGGTCGGGCGGCGGGAGAGCACGCCGACGGCGGCTTCGAGAACGGCATCGCGATCGGTGGCCATACGGCAAGTGTAGGTCAAATGAGACATGGATGTCTCAATATTTTCTCAGGTGATGCAGATGAGGCCTCTGTGGTGGAGGCTTCAGTCGCCAAAGGCCGAGGTCGGGGCCGGTGCGGCCCTGGGCCGGGCAGCAAAAAACCGGGGACGGCGGTTGCCGTCCCCGGTCGCGGGCCGTGGTGCCTCAGCTCTGGTTGTAGAACCCGGTCTCGTCCAGCGGCCGGTCGATGACCATGACCTCGACGTCGGCCGGGGTGAGCAGGAACACCCGCCGGGCGATCCGCTCGATCCCGCCGCGGGTGCCGAAGATCAGCCCGGAGGCGAAGTCGACCATGCGCTTGGCCTCGGCCTCGTCCATCTCGGTGAGGTCCATGACCACCGGCGTGCTGGCGCGGATGTGCTCGCCGACCGCCCGAGCGGCCTCGAAGCCGGTCGGCCGCAGGGAGACGATCTTCGTGGGGGCGGGGGCGGCGGACACCGTCTCCTGCTCGATCCACTCGTCGTCGTACACCGCGGCCGGGTAGTTACCGGAGGGCATCAGCCACCCGTTGTGGTGCTCGTCGCGAAGTGCTCCCATGCCGCGCCTCCCTGCCTCGTCCCGTACGCGTCCCCGGTGCGCGTGTCCTTTTGACACGTCATCCACTCGTCGGAACTGTCCGAGTATCGCACTGATCACCGGTCCCGTGCCCGCTCGCGACCCCCGTCCGAGTCGTGCCGCGCCGGAAACCCGGGCGAACCCGGGCAACTGTTGCGACGCAGCAGCTCGCCGTACGGTTGCGCGCGTAGACCATATCGGTCGCGGTCACCGCTTAATTGACCTTCTGTCAACAATGCGGAAACGATTTCACTCGCCGGTGACGCCGTCCACGAGCTCGCGGAGCAGATCGGCGTGTCCGTTGTGCCGCGCGTACTCCTCGATCATGTGGACCAGGATCCATCGCAGCGTCACTTCCTCGCCCCGGCGCAGCCGCTTGCCGACGGTCTCCAGCGGAAGGCCCTCGGCGGCCCGGCGGGCGGCGTCGATCTCGGCCCGCCAGGTGGCGAAGTCCTGCTCGGCGTCGGCGGTGTCGACGTTGTCGAAGTCGCCGTCCGGGTCCGCCTCCGTCCAGTAGTGGCCGGTCTCGAAGGACCCGCCGAGCAGGATGCCCTGGAACCAGTGGCGCTCGACCTCCGCCATGTGCCGGACCAGGCCGAGCAGCGAGAGGCCGGACGGCGGGACGGAGCGCAGCCGCAGCTGCTCGGGCGTCAGGCCCTCGCACTTGACGGCGAGGGTGGCGCGGTGGAAGTCGAGCCACGCGGTCAGCATGGCCGTCTCGTCCGCGGCGAAGGGGGGATCGATCCGAGGGGTGGTGGTCGTCATGGCGGACATCCTGGCGCAGCCGCGCACCGGAGGCGACCGAATAGTCGGTCTCCCGGCATCGGGCTGTTCCCCCGGCTTCAGGCGGCCGCCGTGCGCCGGCGGGCGGCGCGCCAGAGCGTGACCACGCTGCCCAGGGTGAAGGCCGCTATCACGCCGGCCGACACCAGGAACGCCGCCGAGCCTGGCTCGCTCGCGCTGGCCGCCGCCGTGACGTAGACGGCGGTGGTCGGCACCACGCCGAGCGCGGTGGCGGTCAGGAACGGCGTGAAGCGCACGCCCGAGAACGCCGCGCCGTAGTTGGCCGCCTGGAAGGGCATCCCGGGGAACAGTCGCAGCAGCAGCACGCTGCGAAAGCCCTGCTCGGTGAAGCGCCGGTCCAGCGCGGTCAGCATCCGCCCGCGCAGGTACGGCCGCAGCGCCTCGCGGCCGAGCAGCCGGCCGAGCGCGAAGGCCGCCGCAGCCCCGAGGGTGGTGCCGAGCACGGCCATGAGCAGGCCCTGCTGGATGCCGAGCAGCAGCCCGGCCGCCGCGTTCAGCGCCGGGCGCGGCACGAAGGCGAGCGTGCCCACCGCGTACACCGCGGTGAGCAGCGGGAGCCGCCAGTACCCCGGCACCCCGTCCGGCAGCCCGCCGGTCAGCAGGGCGGTCGGGCTCCAGAGCAGCAGCGAGCCGGCCGCCGCGCCGAGGACGGCGACCAGCAGGGCGAACCGCAGCCACGGTGAGCCGGGGGCACGCCGGGCCGGGGCGGCGGGCTGCGGAGGCGCGGGCGGCGTGGCGTCGGGCATGGGCCGAGCCTAATCGGTGCCCGGCGGGGGAGCCGCGGCGGCCGACGGGCCGGTCGGTCGAGCTCAGCGGGCCGGGCGGCCCGCGGCGGCGAGGAAGCCGAGCAGGCGGTGCCAGGCGTCGGACGCGGCGGGGGCGTGGCCGGTGGCGGCCAGCTCGAAGAAGTTGTGCGGGGCGCCGGGGTAGGTGACGAACTCGTGCGGGCAGCCGGCCGCGGTGAGGGCGGCCTCGAAGGCGGTGACCGTGGCGGCCGGGATCGCCTCGTCCGCGCCGCCCCAGAAGGCGAGGACCGGCGCGCTGAGGCCCGGGGCGAGCTGGGTGGGGCCGGGGGAGCCGTTGAGGGCGTCGGGGTAGCCGTAGAAGCCGACCGCGCCCGCCAGGCCGAACCGGGGTGCCGCGGTGCGGAACGCCTGGCGGCCGCCGAAGCAGAAGCCGAGGGCCACCACCTCGCCGGCGCCCTCCTCCCGCAGCCGGTCGGTGGCGGCGGCGATGTCGCCGTCCAGGCCGTCCGGGGTGAGGGCGAGCAGATGCGGTAGCAGCTGCGGCATTTCCCCGAATTCCGGTGAACGGGTTTCCGGGTCGGCGCCGGCGGTTCGGCCGAAATAGTCGACGGCGATCGCCGGGTGCCCCTGCCCGGCCAGCCGAAGCGCGGTCTGCCGGTAGAAACCGGAAAGGCCCCTGTTGTCCGGCAGCACCAGCACGCCCGGGCCCGCGGGGCGCTCCGGAAGGGCGAGGAAGGAGGCCACCGCGGTGCCGTCCCCCGCTACCAGGGTGAGTGCCCCGGCTTCGGCCACGGCGGTGGTGGCGGGGCCGAACACGGGCGGGGTGGCGGTTGCCTCGTAGCACACGGCTGGGAATCCCTTCGCTGGGTCGCACGACTGCCGGGCGCGCAGCGGTGCGCGCCCGGCAGTCGGCGATATTAGCGATAAACTCCCCGGAATTCATGCATCATATCGCCGGGGGATTTCTTTTGGAAGCCTTTTCCGGTGACGGTGTGGTCACATTTCCGCCGGTCGGGAAATCCGCGGCCTGCATTTCCGTGGCGGCGAGGTCGGCGTCGCCCGGTTCGGCCCGGCGCAGGGCGCCCGCGCTGAGGGTGAGCGCGAGGGTCAGCGCGGTGACCAGACCGAAGGAGACGGTCAGCGAGGTGGCCTGGGCGAGGGTGCCGATGATCGCCGGTGCGATCAGGCCCGCGGTGTAGGTGACGGTCGCCACGCCCGCGATGGACTGGCTGGCGTTGGAGCCGATCCGGCCGGCCGCCGCGAAGGCCAGCGGGACGACGACCGCGATGCCGACCCCGATCAGGGCGAAGCCCGGGATGGCCAGGGCCGGGGTGTCGGCGGCCACCACCAGGAGGCCGCCCGCGGTGGCGATCGCCCCGCTCAGCCTGGTCGCCCGGACGGCGCCGAGTCGGCGGATCACCGCGTCGCCCGCCAGCCGGCTGACCGCCATGGTGAGCGCGAACGCGGTGTAGGAGACGGCCGCCAGGGTGGCGGAGGCGCCGGTGACGTCCCGCAGGTAGACACCGCTCCAGTCCATCGACGCACCCTCGGCGAACACCGCGCAGAGGCCGACCAGGCCGATCACCAGCGAGCTGCGCGGCGGCAGCGCGAACCGCGGCGGCGCCTGCTCCTCCTCCGCCGCCCGGAGATCCGGCAGCCCCCGGCAGACCGACTGCGCCAGCGCGAGCAGCACCAGCGCGGTGACGGCCAGCTGGAGGCGGGCGTCCAGGTCCCGGTGGGCGGCGAGGATGCCGAAGGCAGAGGCCAGCAGGCCGCCCGCACTCCACATCCCGTGCAGGCCGGACATGATCGAGCGGCCCAGCCGCTGCTCGATCTCCACGCCCTGCGCGTTCATCGCCACGTCCGCCATGCCGGCCGTCGCCCCGAACGCCAGCAGTGCCAGGCAGAGGACGGGCAGCGAGGGGGCGAGTGCGGGCAGCGCGAGCGCGAGGCACCAGAGCGAGAGCAGTCCGCGCACCGCCGCCCGGCCGCCGTAGCGGTGGACGAACCGCCCGGCGAGCGGCATCGCGAGGGACGAGCCGATCGCCGGCATCACCAGTGCCAGGCCGAGCTGGCCGGTGGAGAGGTCCAGGCGGTCCTGGATCCAGGGGATGCGGGTGACGAAGCTGCCGCTCACGGCGCCGTGCACGGCGAACACGAGGGCGATGCCGATCCTCGCCCGGCTCGGGGATGCCAGGGAGTCGAGCGGTGGTCGTGTGGTCAGGCTGTCGGTCATCCGTGCGTCCCTCCCGGTCGCGCGTCCGGCGCGACGGTGCCCTGGTGGTTGCCGTTGATATGTGCCCGTGTGGTGCGGTTCGCGCACCCCGGGCCCATTCGATAAATTATCAGGAAGGGACCCTGATAGAAACACTCTGGAAGGATGCTCTTCCATGACCACCGCGCGTACGGCCACGCCGAGCACGGCCCGGGCGATCAACGACCGGCTGGCACTGGACCTGCTGCTCGAACAGGGCCCCCTCACCGCGACCGAGCTGCGCGAGCTCACCGGGCTGTCCCGGCCCACCGTCGCCGACCTGCTGGAACGCCTGCAGCGCGGCGGCCTGATCGCCGTCGTCGGCGAGCGCGGGGAGCAGCGGCGCGGCCCCAACGCCCGGCTCTACGCCCTGGTCGCCTCCCGGGCCCACCTCGCCGCCGTCGACGTCCGCGAGGGCGGCGCCAGCCTGGTCGTCGCCGACCTCACCGGACACACCCTGGGCGCCGCCGAGGTACCGGTCGAGGGCCTCGGCGACGACGGCACCGCCGCGCGGATCGTCCGCACCCTGCTCGACACCGCGCGGGAGGCCGGCGTGGAGCAGCTGCACACCGTCGCCGTCGGCGCCCCCGGACTGGTCGACCCGGCCACCGGGCGGCTGCACAGCACCGGCGCGCTGCCCGCGTGGCACGCCGAACTGCTCGCCGCGCTGCGGGAGCTGCCCGGCACCGAGGTCATCCTGGAGAACGAGGTCAACCTGGCCGGCCGCGCCGAGTACCGGATCGGCGCCGCCCGGGACCGCGACACCTTCGTCCTGATGTGGCTCGGCCACAGCGTCGGCGCCGCCGTGATCCTGGACGGGAAGCTGCGCCGCGGCGCCTCCGGCGGCACCGGCGAGATCTGCTTCCTGCCCGTCCCCGGCACGGTCGGCCTGCCGGACGCCACCAGCTGCGAGGGCGGCTTCCACGACCTGGTCGGCAGCGCCGCCGTCTGCGGGCTGGCCCGCGCCCACGGCCTGCCCGCCGACCCGGCCGACGACGCCTCCGCCGCCGAGGCCGCCGTCCACGCCGCACTCGGCGCGCTCGGCGAGGGCGAGCCCGGCGGGCCCTTCCTGGACGAGCTCGCCGAGCGGATAGCCATCGGGGCCGCCTCCGTCTGCGTCGTCCTGGACCCGGGCTGCGTCGTCCTCGGCGGCGAGACCGGCCGGGCCGGCGGTGCCGAGCTCGCCGGGCGGGTCGAACGCCGGCTCGCCGTCCTCTCCCCGCTGCGCACCGAGGTCCGGGCCGGTACGGCGGGCGGCGGCGCGGTGCTCGGCGGCGCGGTCCTCACCGCGGGCGACGCCGTCCGGCGGGACCTCTTCGGGGAGCCGTAGACCCGGTCCGACCATGCCTTGGCCCCCGTCGCGGTGCTCCGCTTCGCGGAGCCGGCGCCCGGTACGGCAGGATGGCGGCGGCGGGCCGGCGCACACCGGCCGCGCCCCGTTTCGAAGCGCCGCCCCCGAAGCGCCGTCTCCGAACCGCTGTTCCCGAACCCCTGTTCCCGAACCACCGTCAGGAGTCGCACATGGGCCAGCCCGAGGTGCCGGTCAACCCGTACCGCATCGGCGAGGCCGCGGCGATGCTCGGCGTCAGCGCCGACACCATGCGGCGCTGGGTGGACGCCGGCCGGGTCGCCGCCGAGCGCGACGAGCACGGCCACCGGATCATCCCCGGCGCCCAGCTGGCGGCCTTCGCCCGGGAGCTGGCCCGCCCGGAGAACGCCGAGGCCGAGGGCCGGCCGTCCTCCGCCCGCAACCGCTTCCCCGGCATCGTCACCGATGTGCTGCTCGGGGACGTCGCCGCACAGGTGGAGATCCAGGCCGGCCCGTTCCGGGTGGTCTCGCTGATCAGCCGGGAGTCCGCCGAGGAGCTCCGGCTGGTGCCCGGCGCACCCGCGACGGCGGTCATCAAGTCGACCAATGTGATGATCGAGCTGCGCTAGGGCCTGTCAGACGCGGTCCAGCCTCGTCAGACGCGCCGCAGTCCCGCCGGTCCCGCCCGATTCCTCCGAACCGCCCCGTGAGAGGCCAGGTATCGATGCCCCGTCCGCCGCTGCCGTCCACCCAGAGCGCCGTCTTCGCGGTCGAGGCGATGGCCGCCCGGCACGGCCGGGAGGTCCGCGCCGTCCACGACATCGGCCGCGACCAGACCTTCGCCGGACTGGTCGGCGACGGCGGCGGCGAACCGGACGCGATACCGCACGAGGCCCTGCTGGAGCTCGGCGGCCGCCCGGCGCTCACCGTCCGGCTCTTCGCCCACGAGGACGCCGTGGTCCGCGTCGAGGGCATCGACTTCGACGTGCCGCGCGACAGCGTGCCCGCCTTCCTGCACGCGGTGTGGAGCGGCCTGGTCCAGGTCAGGACGCGCACCTTCCCGCCGTCCACCACCCTGGTCGTCACCGTGCCCGGCGAGGACGCCTACCGCGAGCACATCGGCGTCCATGACCTCACCCCCTGGCTCGCGGGGCTGATCCGATGAGCGCCCCCGCCGACCGCCACCCGGTACTCGCCGTCGCCCACCGCGGCGACCCCTACCGGTACCGGGAGAACACCCTGCCCTCCGTCGAGTCCGCGCTCGCCGCCGGCGCCGACGCCGTCGAGGTCGACGTCCAGCTCACCCGCGACGGCGTGCCCGTCCTGCTGCACGACGAGACGCTGGAACGCCTCTGGGGCGATCCGCGGCCCATCCGCCGGGTCACCCTCGACCAGCTGGACGAGCTGCGCGACGGCCACCTCGCCGTCCCCACCCTCACCGAGGCGGTCAAGGCCGTCACCGCGACCCCGGCCGCCCGGCTGCTCATCGACCTGGACGACCCACGCCCCGCCGCCGCGACCTGGGCCGCCGTCACCGGCCTCGGCGCCGAGCGGCGGGTCGCCTTCTGCGGCCCCGCCACCGCCATGCTCGCCGTCCGCGCCCTCGCCCCCGAGGCCGAGATCGCGCTCACCTGGAAGCAGCCCCGGCTGCCCGCCGCCGAGCTGCTCGCCGACCTGCGGCCGCGCTTCCTGAACCCGCCGTTCGGACTGGTCACCACCGACTTCACCGCGGCCGCCCGGGACGCCGGCCTCGGCGTCTCCACCTGGACCGCCGACCTGCGCCGCACCATGCGCCGACTGCGGTCCGCCGGCGTCGACTCCATCACCAGCAACCGGATCGGTGTGCTGCGCAGCGTCCTGGACGGCCGCCGATGAGCCCCGCCGACCCCGCCGTGCTGAGCACCCGCGCGCTCGGCCGCGCCCTGCTGGCCCGTCAGCACCTGCTCGCCCGCACCACGACGGCCCCGGCCGCGATGATCGAACACCTCGGCGGGCTGCAGGCCCAGGCCGCGCCGCAGCCGCCCTACCTCGGGCTGCTGGCCCGCCTGGACGGGTTCACCCCCGAGCAGCTCAGCGGGCTGATCGAGCGGCGCGAGGTGGTCCGGATCGCGCTCCAGCGCAGCACCATCCACCTGGTCACCGCGGCGGACTGCCTGACGCTGCGCCCGCTCGTCCAGCCCGTCCTGGCGAAGGGCCTGCTCAGCAGCTACGGCAAGCTGCTGGCCGGCCTGGACCTCGACGCCCTGATCGCCGAAGCCCGGGTGCTGCTGGAGGAGCGCCCGCGCACCTTCCAGGAGCTCGGGCCGCTGCTCGCCGCAACCCGGCCGGATCGCGATTCGGCCGCCCTGGCCCAGGCCGCGCGCTGCCTGCTGCCGCTCGTCCAGGTGCCGCCCCGCGGCCTGTGGGGCCGGGGCGGGGCCGCCGCGCACACCACCGCCGAGGCCTGGCTCGGCCGCCCGCTCGACCCGGCGCCCTCGATCGACGCGCTGGCCCTGCGCTACCTCGCCGCGTTCGGTCCGGCCCGCGCCGCCGACCTGCAGAAGTGGTGCGGCCTCACCGGGCTGGCCGCCGTGCTGAAGCGGCTCGCGCCGCAGCTGGTGACCTTCCGCGACGAGCAGGGGCGCCTGCTGTACGACCTGCCCGACGCGCCCCGGCCGGACGCCGACACCCCGGCGCCGGTCCGGCTGGTCGCCCCCTTCGACAACCTGCTGCTCTCGCACGCCGACCGCACCCGGGTGCTGCCGGAGGAGTACCGCGGCCGGGTGATGACGCAGAACGGCATCGTGCACGGCAGCGTGCTGCTGGACGGCCTGGTCGCCGGGAGGTGGGAGCTGACGGAGGGCCGGGGCGGCGGGCGCACGCTCGTCGTTCACCCGTACGGCTCAGTGAGCCGGGCCGACCGTAGTGCGGTGGAGGCGGAGGGCGAGCGGGTGCTGGCCTTCGCCGGCGGGGGAGAGGCCGTCCGGATCGAGGCGGTGGAGTAGTCGGGCGTCCGACCGCCGGGGCTCAGGCTACTGACGGTCCCTCCCGGCGGGTGCCGTTCCGAGGCAAGGCGTGGCGAGCAGGTGATCAGATCATCTGTTGAGATTGGTGAATCCGGACCAATCGACCCAGGCGGAGGTGGGCATGCCGGGGGAGCCTCCGCCCAACGGTGCACCGCAGGAGCGTCCGGTGGACGACCGCAGGCCGTACCTGATGCTGCCGCCGGCGCTGCGGGCGGCGGCCTCCTGGTCGGTGGCGGTCATCCTGCTCATCACCGTCGCCTCGCTGGTGGTCTTCGCCGTCGTCGAACTGCGCGCCGCCACCATCCCCGTCCTGCTCGCCCTGCTGGGCACCTCGCTGCTCTACCCGGTGATGCCCTGGATGGTGCGGCGCGGCGTCGGCCGGGGGCTTGCCGCCGGGCTGACCTGTGCGGTGCTGGTCCTGGCCGTCGGCGGGGTGATCGCCCTGCTGGTCAACTCGCTGGTGCACAGCGCTCCGCAGATCACCGAGGCGCTCAAGCAGGCGGGGGACCGGCTGGCGGACTGGCTCGGCCCGGTCGGCGAGCAGATCCAGCACGCGCTGGACAGCAGCACCGGCGAGGGCGGTTCGCTGGTCTCCGCGCTCGCCGGCGGGGTGCTCTCCGGCCTGGGCTTCGCCACCGAGGTCCTGACGGGGGCGGTGCTGGCGCTCGCCCTGGTCTTCTTCTTCCTCCGCGACGGCCACCGGGCCGAGGAGACCGTCCGCGCCCACCTCTCCCCGCGCAACGCCGAGACGGTCGTCGCCTGCGGCCGCCAGGCCTTCGACGCGATGGCCGGCTTCATGCGCGGCACCAGCCTGATCGCCCTGATCGACGCCGTGTTCATCACCGTCGGCCTGGTGGTCCTCGGCGTCCCGGGTGCCCCGGGGCTCGGCGCCCTGGTCTTCATAGGCGCCTACATCCCGTTCGTCGGGGCGTTCCTCAGCGGCACGGTGGCCGTGCTGGTCGCGCTCGCCGACGGCGGACTCGCGATCGCGCTCTGGGCGCTGGGCATCGTCCTCGCCGTCCAGGCGATCGAGGGCAACATCCTGCAGCCGCTGATCCAGAGCCGCACGGTGGAGCTCCACCCGGCCACCATCATGGTGGCGGTGGTGGCCGGCGCCGGAGTCGCCGGCATTCTCGGGGCCCTGCTGGCCGTCCCGCTCTCGGCCGCGGGCGTCGGCATCGTCTCCGTGCTGCGCGGCACCGACGGGCGCTCCCGCCGCCGCACCCGCCGGGCGGGCAAGGGCGGCGAGGCGCCGGACCCGAGTGGGGAATAGCCGGCCGCCCCCGGCGTCCGGGCCGCACGGCATCGCCGCGGGCCCGGACGGTGGAGCCGTGACGGGCGGTCACGGCCGGCTGCGCAGCAGGTCCTCCAGGTCGGCGAGGAGGCTGAGCGCGGCGCTGCGGTCGGCGGGGGCGACGGGCGCGGGGGTGCGCTCGGCGATCACCCGCAGGGCGGCGGCGGCCTGCCGGGCGAAGAGCGCCAGCAGGTCCAGCTCCGGAAGGCTGGAGCGGGCCTGCGGGGCCGGGTCGAGGACCTCCAGCACGCCGAGGACCCGGGTGCCGTGCACCAGCGGCGCCGCCATCAGGGAGTTCGGGACGTAGGCGGTGGACTCGGCGAAGTCCCGGTCGAAGGTGGCGTTGGCGGCGAGGTCGTCGACCACCATCGGCTCGCCGGAGGCCGCGACCCAGCCGGCGATCCCGCTCCCGGCCGCGAAGCGCCGGCCGACCAGGGACTCCTCGCCCCGGCCGGACACCGCCTGGAAGACCAGCTCGCCGGCCGCCTCGTCGAGCAGGCAGACCGAGCCCGCCTCGGCGTCGAAGATGGCCCGTGCGACGTCCACCACGGACTGCAGCAGCTCACGGGCGAGCGGGTCGGGGGGCTCGGGGGTGCCGGTGGCGGTCACGGGTTCAGTACTGCTGGTCATCGGGCGACTCCGTGGTGGGGGCGGACGGGCGCGGGCCGAGCCGGACGTTGGCCGCGGTGAGGTAGAGCGCGTCCTTCAGCTGGAACGTGGTCAGCCTCGGGTGCCGGGACAGGATCCGGGCGCAGAGCCCGGCGACGTACGGGGTGGCGAAGCTGTTGCCGGTGGTGCGGATCGTGGAGCCGCCGAGCCAGGGCACCCGGACGTTCTGGCCGGGCGCGAAGAACTCCACCGGCGGCTCGGGGTTGTAGAGGTGCAGGTCCGGGTCGTCCTCCTGGTGGCTGCCGACCGAGATCACCGAGGAGAACCGCCAGGGGAAGCTCTCCACCGGCGTGTTGTGGGCGGAGGCGACGATCGCGGTGCGGGCGAAGTACGCGTCGTCGGCGAGCGCGTGCAGCTCCTCCAGGAAGCGGGTCCGGGTGGTGGAGAGGCTGAGGTTCACCACGTCGAAGCGCTGCTCCACCGCCCAGCGCAGCCCGGCGAGCAGCATCTCGCCGGTGCCGGAGAAGCGCTCGCCGAGCACCCGGACGCTGTACAGCTCGCAGTCCGGCGCGGTGCGGCGGATGATGCCCGCGCAGGCGGTGCCGTGGCCGCAGGTGTCGCCGGTGGTGGTGGGGCGGACGACGGTCTCCTTGGTGTGCGGGTCCTTGCCCACCACCCAGGAGCCCTGCAGCGGACCGACCAGCGGGTGGTCGCGCTCGATGCCGGAGTCGACCACGCAGACCCGCACCCCGCGGCCGGTGCCCTCGTCGGCGCCGGTGGGGGTGCCGGTGTCGGCGAGCACCGGGACGTCGTCGGCGCCGCGGCCGCGCAGGCTCCAGGTGAGGCCGGCCGGGGCGGTCATCGCGGCGGCTCCCCGGTGGCGGCGGCCAGCCGCTCGGCCCGGCGGACGCCGGGCAGGTGCCCCTTGGCGGCGTACCGGGCCCGGGCGGTGTCCGCCGAGGCGGCCGCCTCGGCCGTCCGGCCGAGCAGCAGCAGGGTGTGCGCCCGGTCGAGCGCGGTGAGGGCCTGCAGCAGCGGGGAGTCGGTGTCGGCCGCGGCGTGCACGGCGGCGTCGGCCAGGACGAGCGCCGGGTCGGCCTCGCCGCGGGCGGCGGCCAGCCGGGCCCGCAGCCCGTCCAGTTCGATCGCCGCGATCGGCGGGAGGTCCTCGGGGGCGCCGAGGCCGTCCAGCCGGCGGGCGGCGAGCGCCGGGCTGTCGGTGTCCAGCAGCAGCCGGGCGGTGTCCAGGCCGATGCCGGTGAGCAGGGTGCCCGCGCCGAGCCGGCGGCCGTTCTCGGCGGCCTCGCCGAGCAGGTCCAGGGCCTGCGCGGTGCGGTCGGTGAGGGCGGCGACCTGGGCGGCGTAGGCCGGCAGGAAGACCAGCGCCTCGGCGAGCGAGAGCTCGCCCGCGAGGTCGCCCGCCTCGGCGAGCAGGATCTCGGCCTCGGCGGACCGGTCCTGGAGGGCGAGCAGCACGGCGAGCGGGCCGTTGAGGGCGATCCGGACGGCGCGTCGGCCGCCGCCGTGCCGGGCCAGCAGCGTGCGGCACTGGGCGGTGGCGGCCGCCACCGGCTCGGGGCCGCGCAGCAGCGAGGCGCCCAGTACGCCGAGGACGGCGGCGCGTTCGGGCTCGCCGTCGGCGCGTACCGCGTGGGCGAGGGCGTGGTCGAGCAGGCGGTCGGCCTCGCCGTGCCGGCCGGCCAGGCGGTGCCGCTCGGCGAGGTGGAGCCGGGCGCGGGCCTGGCCGGTGTCGTCCCCGGCGGTCTCGAAGAAGGGAAGGACGGCCTCGGCGGTGGCGGCGGGCTGGTCGGGGCCGGGCGGCAGGCCCAGCGCGGCGAGGGCGAGTCGGGCGTGGGCGGCGTCCAGCCGGCTGCCGGCCGTGTCGCGGACCTGGATCAGCACCGCGCGGCCCTCGTCGGTGCGGCCGAGCGCGATCCGGGCCTCGCCGAGCCGGCGCAGGGCGGGGCCGGCACCCGGTTCGCCCGGGTAGTGCAGCCCGGCGGCGCGCTCCAGCAGCTCGGCGGCCGCGGGCAGGTCGGTGTGGGCCAGGGCGCGTTCGCCGGCCAGGCCGAGGGCGGTGGCGGCCCGGGTGCGCAGCGCCTCCGTCCGGCCGTCGAGCAGGCCGAGTTCGAGGCGGTAGCGGTGGGCGCGCTCCAGGTGCCCGCCGACGGCCGCGTCACCCCCCTCGCGCACGCTGGGCAGGCCGGCGGCGCGCTCGTGCCGCTCGGCGCGGGCCCGCTTGGACATCGACTGGTAGGCGCTCTCCTGGACGAGGGCGCTGCTGAACCGGTAGGTGCCGGGGCCGGCCGCCTCGACCAGGGAGCGGCGGGCGAGCTGGGCGAGGGCGGCGTGCAGCCGCGGCGGGGTGGCGGGGCCGTCGGGCGCCTCGCCGTCGGCCGGCAGGCCGTCCAGCGGGCCGGTGAAGACATCGTCCTCGGGGTCGGCGAAGGCGTCGTTCTCGGCTCCGGTGCGCGCCAGTTCGGCGATCTCGGCGGTGCTGAAGGCGCGGCCGAGGATGGCGGCCAGGTCGAGGGTGGCGCGCTCGTCGCGCTCCAGCTCGTCGATTCGGGCGCTCAGCAACGCCCGGCCGGTGGGCGGGAGTTCGTCGTCGAGGGTGGGCTCGTCGGCCTCCGCGAGGGCGGCCAGCAGCTCCTCCAGGTGCAGCGGGTTGCCCTCGGCGCGTTCCAGCAGGCGGACCGGGACGGCGTCCTGGTGGGCGCTGAGCTCGGTCAACTCGGCGGCCAGCAGGGCGGATTCGTCCCAGGAGAGGCCACCGAGCGGGAGCGTCGGCAGGTCGGGGCGGGAGGAGGCCAGCTCCGGGCGGGCCGCGCAGAGCAGCAGCACGGGGGCCGGGCCGAGCTCGGCGACCAACTGCTCGACCGCGTCGAGCAGCACGGGGCCGGCCCACTGGCAGTCGTCCAGGACCAGGACGGCCGGGCGGGTGCGGGCGTGGGTGCGCAGCAGTGCGGCCAGGGCGGCCCGGATCCCGTCGGGGGAGGCCGCGGCGGCGAGGGCCTGGTCGGCGGCGGCCCGGTCGGCCGGGGCGACGTCGGCGTCGGCGAGCAGCGCGTCCACCGCCTCGACCAGCGGGGTGAGCGCTCCGGCGGCGCCGTGTCCGCCGTAGCTGCGGCAGCGGCCGGTGCCGACCGCGGCGCCGCGCCGGCCGGAGCGGTCCAGCCAGTCGCGCACCAGCCGGGTCTTGCCGATCCCGGCCTCGCCGCTGACGACCAGCAGCTCGGCGCCCTCGCTGCGCGAGACCCGCTCCAGCGCGGCGTCGAGCAGGGCGAGTTCCCGGGTGCGGCCGACCAGCGGAACGTCGAAGCGGCGCAGCAGCTCCGGGTCGTCCTCGTCGAGCCCGAGCAGCCGGTAGCCGGTGACCGGGTCGGTCTTGCCCTTGAGCTGCAGCGGGCCGACCTCGTGGACCTGGGCGGCCGGCCCGGCCGCGCGCAGGGTCTGCGGGCCGATCAGCACTTGGCCCGGGGCTGCGAGCTGCTGCAGCCGGGCGGCGATGTTGACGGTCTCCCCGGAGATCAGCGCCTGCCGCGCCGAGGCGTCCGAACCGGCCACCACCTGACCGGTGTTGACGCCGATCCGGACGTCCAGGCGGACCCCGAGGGTGGCGTCCAGCTCGGTGTTGAGGTCCTCCAGGTCGTCCAGCATGGCGAGCGCGGCGGCCAGCGCCCGGCGGGCGTCGTCCTCGCGGATCACCGGGACCCCGAACACCGCCATCACCGCGTCGCCGATGAACTTCTCCAGCGTGCCGCCGTGGGCCTCGATCTGGCGGTGCATCTGCTCGAAGTAGCGAAGGGTGACGGCCCGCAGGGTCTCCGGGTCGAGGGTGCCGGAGAGCGGGGTGAAGTCGACCAGGTCGCAGAAGACCACCGTGACCAGCTTGCGCTCCTCGGCGGCCACCTCGGGCGCCGCGCCGCGGGGCGAGCCGCAGGAGGGGCAGAACTGGTCGGTCGGGTTGGGAAGATGGGCGCAGAGTGGGCAGGGCATGGTGGCAGTCCTTCGCTGTGCGGAGTCGGCGTGGCGCGGGGAGGGCGGGGTGCGCTGGCCGGGCGCGGGCGCCGGGTCAGCCTGCCGCCGGGGGCTTCGGGCCCGGTTCGAAACCGCCTAGCCGGCGGTATGTCCGCAGCTGGGAGGGGGTGCGGGCCGGGCCGGGGCCGTCCCACCGGCCCCAGCCGTACCGCTCCCGGCCCGCTGACCTGCGGCCATACCGCTTGCCAACCGCTTTCGAAGCCCTGGCCAGGCCGGTCTTCCTACCGTCGGTGCAGCGGCGGGCACCCGTCGGCCGCTCCGCTGCGGGTACGGGCAACCGGCGTGCCGTCGGCGGGAGTCGGGTCAGATCGAGCCGACCGGTCCCGGTCGGGTCGTCCAGCGAAGGGGAACGCCATGAACGAGAACATCGAGCCCGTCGTCGGCGAGGACAACGAGGGGACCCCCGAGGTCGTGGCGCACGCCGCCGGCGTCCTCGACCTGCAGAGCCTGAAGGCCTTCAAGGACGCCTCGGACGACGGCTGCTTCAGCCTCATCAGCTACGTGAACTCCGGCGACACCACCGCCTGAGGGGTACCTCGCGCACGGTTCCCCGGTACGGGGGCGGTACCGCCACCCCCGTCCGGCGGGCCGTCGGACGGCACCGCGGCATCGGTCGGCACCGGCCGGCACCGGGGCGGCCTCGTCGGGGCGGGGCCGCCCCGCCCCGCTCCCTCTCCCGCCACCGGAGGACCCGTTGAAGAGCCTGCCGAGGACACCGCCGCAGACCGTCCAACCGCAGACCGTGCAAACGCAGACCGCACCGCCGCACACCGCCCAACCGGACATCGCACCGCCGCTCACCGCCGAACCGCAGAGCGCCCGACCGCCGAGTGCACCGCCCGCTCCGCCGGCCTCCCCGCTCGGCGCCAACCGGGACTTCCGCCTGCTCTGGGCCGGCGGCCTGCTGGCCTCGCTCGGCGCCCAACTCTCCTCGATCGCCCTGCCGCTGCTGGTCCTGCGGGAGACCGGCTCGGCCGCCCGGGCGGGCGCCATCGGCACCGTCTCGGTCGGCGCACTGCTGCTCACCATGCTGCCCGGCGGCGTGCTCGCCGACCGGATCGAACGCCGCCGACTGATGCGGCTGTGCGACGTCGGCAGCCTGCTGGCCGTCGCGGCGCTGGTCCTGGCCGTCCTGCACGGCCACGCCCCGCTGCCGCTCGTCCTGCTGGTCGCCGCCGCCGGGGCGCTGATCTCCAGCGCCTACGGCCCGGCCGCGTCCGGACTGCTGCGCGCCGTGGTGCCGCCCGAGCAGGTCCGGGCCGCCGCCTCCCGGATGCAGGCCCGCGGCGCGGCCGCCCGGCTGGCCGGGCCGCTCGGCGGCGGCGCCCTGTTCGCCTGGCACCCCGTGCTGCCCTTCCTGGCCGAGGGCGTCGGACTGCTGCTCTCGACCGTCTGCGTGGCCCTGATGCGGACCCGCTCCCACCCCGCCAAACGGGCCGGATCGGCCTTCAGCAAGGCCGAGTTGACCGCCGGACTCGCCTTCATCTGGCACCGGCCCTATCTGCGCACCCTGCTGCTGATCTTCGGGCTGGGGATGAACTTCGCCTTCAGCGCCCTGATGTTCGCGACCCTGGCCGTGGCCTCCGACGGCGGCCGGTCCGGCGTCGGCGGCGGCACCGTCGTCTCCTGCACCGCCGCCGGGGCGCTGGCCGGCGCCCTGCTGGCACCCCGGCTGGACGCCCGGGCCCGCAACGGCAGCCTGGTCGCGGTGAGTTGCTGGGCCGCGGCGCTGACCGCCGGCGTCCTGGTGGTGATCCGGCTGCCGCTGCTGATCGGGCTGCTGTGCGCGGTCTGCATCTGCCTCTCCACGGTGGCCAGCATCGGCTTCGTCTCCGGCATGCTGCTCGCCGCGCCCCCGGACCGGATCGGCCGGGTGCAGAGCGCGGCGGGCTTCCTGTCCACCCTCGTCCAGCCGTTCGGCCCGCTCGTGGGCGGCCTGCTGCTCGGCGCGCTCGGCGGCGGCGCGACCTTCGCCCTGCTGGCCCTCGTCATCGCGCTCTGCGCCGCCGTGGTGACCTGGGCGCCCCCGGTGCGGCGCGGCCCGGCACCGCAGCCCGCCGGGGCCTGAGCCCGCTCGGGAGCCTACGTGCAGGCCCCGGGCACCCACCCCGACCGGAACGTCCACCCGTGCGAAGGAGGCGCGCCATGGCCGGCGCCCAGGAGACCCAGCTGTACTGCCTCGCCGACCGCACGTACTACGACACCCCCGGCCGGCTCCGCGACCGCGCCACCCGCTACCCGCTCGCCCAGGCCGAGCCGCCCGCCGGCTGGCGGCGCACCGGCCGCGGCCTGTGGACCGTGCTGCGCCCGGACGGCGTCGAACTCCCCGAGCAGGGCTGGAAGATCCACGTCTCCACCGTCCCCGCCGAGGCCGAAGGCACCCTCGCCGAGCTGTACCGGATCTGCGTCGCGGCCCGGGTGCCGTTCAAGTTCCTGCGCAGCGCCCAGGCCCTGAGGCTGGCCAACGGCAAGCACATGCCGCGCGGCGGCAGCGGGAAGTTCGCCGCCGTCTACCCGGCCGACGAGCGGTCCTTCCTCGCCCTCGCCCGGGAGCTCGCCGAGGCGCTCGACGGCCGCCCGGGCCCCTACGTGCTCACCGACCTGCGGATCGGCCGCGCCCCGGTGTACGCGCGCTACGGCGCGTTCGTCGAACTCTGGTGCCAGGACGAGCAGGGCCGGCCCGTGCCCGCACTGCGCGCGCCCACCGGGGAGCTGGTGCCGGACCGGCGGGACCCGGTGTTCCGGCTGCCCGCCTGGGTCACCCTCCCCGAGGAGCTGCGCCCGCACCTGGCGGCCCGCCAGACGGCCGGGGCCGGCGACGACCTCCCGTACCTGATCCGCGAGGCCCTGCAGTTCTCCAACGCGGGCGGCATCTACCTCGCCGAGCACCGGGAGACCGGCGAACGCGTGGTGCTGCGCGAGGCCCGCCCGCACGCCGGGCTCGACGCGGCCGGCGACGACGCCCTCACCCGGCTGCACCGCGAGGACCGCGCCCTGCGGCGGCTGGCGGGTCTGGACTGCGTCCCGAAGCCGTACGGCGTCCACACGGTCTGGGAGCACACCTTCCTCGCCACGGAGTACATCGGGGGCGTCCAGCTGTTCCGCGAGGTGATCCGCCGCTACCCGCTGGTGCACCAGGACTGCACCCCCGGGCAGCGCGCCGAGTACGTCGCCTGGGTGGACGGCGTCGTCGCCGGGCTGGAGAAGGCGCTCGGCGCGCTGCACGAGCGGGGCGTGCGCTTCGGGGACCTGCACCCCGCGAACGTCCTGCTCCGGCCGGACGGCTCGGTCGCTCTGGTCGACTTCGAGTACGCCGACGAGCTGACCTCCCGTCTGGTCCCGCAGGCCGGTGCGCCCGGCCTCCAGCCGCCGCCCGGGCTGGACGGCGCCGAGGCCGACCGGTACATGCTCTGGGCCACCTGGCTGATGATGCTGATGCCGATCATGGAGATGGCCGACCGCGAGCCGGCCAAACTGGCCGGCCTCGAACGGCGGGCCCGCGCGTGGTTCGGGCTCGGACCGGACGCCGGACCGCCCCGCCCGGCCGTACCGGCGCCGGCCGCCCACGGCGAGGACCGGATCCGGCTGTTGCTGGACGCCGACCGCCCCGACCTTCCCGCCGTCCTGGCCGACCTGGTCGCCGGCATCCACGCCGGGGCCACCCCCGAACGCGCCGACCGGCTCTTCCCCGGCGACCCGGCCGGCTTCACCGGCGGCGGCACGGGCGTCGCCCACGGCGCCGCCGGGGTGCTCTACGCCCTGCACCGGACCGGGTCCCGCCACCCCGCCGAGTACACCGACTGGCTGGTGGCCGCCGCCCGCCGCACCGGCCGGCCCGGCACCGGAGGGCTGTTCGACGGACCGCTCGGCACCGCCGTGGTGCTGGCCGCGCTCGGCCGCCGCGAGGACGCCGCCGAACTCGCCGAGCGCGGCCGGCGCACGGCCCCCGGGCCGAGCGCCGCCCTGTTCGGCGGCCGCGCCGGGGCGGCCCTCGCCCGGCTGCGCCTGGCCACCGCGCTCGGCGGCGCCGCCGGGCCGGACGAGGCGCTGCTCGCCGAGGCGCTCGCCGACGCCCGGGCGCTGGACGCCGCGGTCCGCGGCGAGTCGGTCGAGGGCCCGGCCGCACCGGAGGCGGCCGGCCTGCTCTACGGGGTGGCCGGCCTCGCCCTGCTGCACCTGCGGCTGCACCGGCAGACCGGCGAGCCCTGGCTGCTGGACGCCGCCCGGGTGGCGCTGGAGCGGGCGAGGGCGCAGTGCGTCCGGGTGCGGGACGGCTCGGTGCAGGTCAAGGACGGCAAGCGGCACCTGGTCTACCTGGACCGGGGGAGCAGCGGCATCGCCCTGGTCGCCCAGGAGTACCTGGCCGCCCGGCCCGAGGCCGCCGACGACCCGGCCTGGCGGGGCTTCGCCGCGGATGTCCGGAGGGCCTGCGCCCCCGGGTTCCTGCGCGAGCCCGGCCTCTTCCGCGGGCGCTGCGGGCTGACCCTCGCACTCGACCGGCTCGACCGGCTCGACCGGCTCGACGGACCCGACCTGCCCGACGGACGGCAGGCCGACGTCCGCGAGCAGGTCAGCAACCTCGGCTGGCACCTGGTGTCCCGTCCGGAGGGCCTGCTGGTGCCCGGCACCAGGCTGCGCCGCTTCTCCGCCGACCTGCACACCGGCGCCGCCGGGGTGCTGCTCGCCCTGCACACGCTGTCCGCGCCGTCGGCCGACAGCCTGCTGGACGTCCTCACCCTGGGCTGAGCGGCCTGGGGACTCCACCCCGGCTACCCGACATTGCCCCCTTCGGCGGACCCGTTCGGGGTGCCGGTGTCCTTGCAGAACCTGACGGTGCCGGTGTTGTCGACATAGCGGGCTGCCACCCAGCCCTCCCGGTCGCGCAGCAGGTACCAGATGTCATTGCCGAGGACGTCCTGGGCGCGGACCTTGCAGCGCAGGCCGACCTGGGCCCCGGAAGGCAGGGTGCCGATGACGGAGGAGTCGGTACTGGGGAACTGGCGTACGTTGGACCCGTCATTGCTGACCACGGTGCCGTACGGTTCGCTGGGCGTGGAAGCCATCTGTTCCTCCGTGCATGCGGAAAACGGCTGCGCCCGGGGAAGGGCATCCTCCCCGGTCGGCGGCGGACAGGCCCGCCGCGTGGAACATGATGCCGGGCCCGGCATCCGCGCAGGGCATGACCAAGCGGACCCTGCCCCGAAAGGATGAAGACGGCCGCGACCGGTCGGAAAGCCCTATCGACAGATCAAAGAGGCGGGCCCCTACGCCAGGTCGCCCTCGGTGATCCCGGCCTGCTCCCGGGCGTGCAGCTGGGTGAGCCGGGGCAGCGCGTACAGCGCGGCGTGCGCGGTGACCTCGCCGACCGGGGAGGTGACCGCTCCGGTGTCGGCCAGGGCCTCGAGAGTCCGCAGCGCGACCCGTTCGGGCCGACCGAGCGCCGTGGCGGCCTCCGGCAGGGTGAACAGCAGGGACAGCGGCAGCGCGGCCAGCCGTCCGAGCGCGAGCCGGCCCTGGTCGGTGAGGTCCCGCCAGCCGGAGTCCAGCCGGGAGCGCACCGCGACGTCCCCGGCGACGAGTTCGTCCAGCGCGGCGGCCGGATCGGCCAGCCGGGCCGCGTACTCGCCGAGCGGCAGGTGGCGCAGCACGGCCAGTCTGGTCCCGCTGACCCGGACGGCCAGCGGCAGCAGTCCGCAGGCCTCGACGATCCGCCCGGCGGCGGACCGGTCGGTGCCGATCCGGCCCGGTCCGATGATCCGGCCGAGCAGCTCCAGGGCCTCGGTCCGGTCGAAGAACGGGACGCTGACCCGGTGGACGGAGGCGAGTCCGGCGAGCTGGCTGCGCGAGGTCACCACGGCGGCGCTCGGTCCGAAGCCGGGCAGCAGCTCGCGGACCACCGCCTCGCCCGGCGCGTCGTCGAGGATCAGCAGCATCCGCCGCCCGGCCAGCGAGGCCCGCCAGAGTGCGGCGGCCTGCGCCGGGTCGGCCGGTCCGTGCTCGGACTGGCCGGTGAGCGCGGCGAGTTCGGCCAGGACTTCGGTGACCGGCCGGGGCGTGCCGTCCTCGGTGCGCAGCCGGACCAGCAACCGGCCGTCGGGGAAGCGGTCGGCCAGCAGGTGGCCGGCCCGTACGGCGAGTGCCGTCTTGCCGATCCCGGCCGGGCCGGAGAGTACCGCGACCCGGCCGCCGCCGTTGCCCAAGGCGTCGAGCAGGTCCCGCAGTTCGTCGGAGCGGCCGGCGAAGTCGACGGTGTCGGCGGGCAGTAGTGATCCGCCCTGGCCGGCGCCCTGGGCCGGTCTCGCGGCGCCGGCCGGGCGGGCCCGGCCGCGGGCCAGCAGGGAGCGGTACAGGGCGGTCAGGGCCGGGCTCGGCTCCAGGCCCAACTCCCGTGCCAGCAGCTGGCGGTGGGTGTCGTAGACGGCGAGTGCCTCGGCCTGTCGGCCGGACAGGTGCAGGGCGTTCATCCGGGCCGCCTGGAGGCGTTCGCGCAGCGGGTGGCGCTCGGCGAGCTCGGCGAGCTCCTCGGCCACCGCCGCCGCGTTGCCGAGCTCCAACTCGGTCTCCGCCCAGTCCTCGTGGACGCCCAGGCAGCGGGCCTCCAGGCGGTCGGCCTCGGCCCCCACGGCGGGGGAGCAGCGCAGGTCGGCCAGCGGCGGGCCCTGCCACAGGTCGAGGGCCTGTCGCAGCAGCCGGGCGGCCGGGGCGAGGGCGCCGCCGTCGGCCGCGGCCCTCCCGGCCCGGGCCAGCGCGCGGAAGTGCAGGACGTCCAGCTCCGGTTCGCCGACCTTCAGCAGGTACCCGCCGCCCGAGTGCAGCAGCCGGCCGGGTTCGTCCTCCCGGCCGAGCAGGGCGCGCAGGGTGCTGACGTACACCTGGAGGTTCTTCCGGGCGGTGCGCGGCGGCTCCTCCGGCCAGACGGCGTCGGTGAGCAGCTCGACCGGGACGACGGTGTTGGCCCGGCTCAACAGAACGGCCAGCACCAGTCGTTGCTTGAGCGGCCCGAGGGCCAGCGGCCGTCCGGCGGCCTCGCCGGCGAGCGGGCCGAGGACGGAGAACCGCAGCCGGGTGGGCTGCGCTGCGTCGGCGGGCGGTGCCAGGGGCATCGGCTGTCTCCGGGGGCCGTGGGGCGGACGGGGGGTCGGGGCGTGCGGGGTGGTTCCAGGTGCCGGGTGGTGCTGTCGGGCCGGGCGGACACCTGCGCCTGCCCGCTGATGATCTCGGTCGGCAGGCGCCCGGTCATCGGTGGGGCGCCCGCATGTTCCGGACGGGGGCCCGGCCGAACCCGTCGGTGCACCCCCATAATGCCGGTCGGCCGGTCGGTCCCCGGCGGCTTTTCCCGACGGCCGCCCGACGGTTCGCCTGACCGCCCACCTCACGGCCCGGTCGGGCCGGGGCGCGGCTACCCGCCGGTGTCGAGTTCGGCCGCGAGGTCGCAGAGCGCGGCGCGGTCCGGGCGGCCGGTCTTGCTGAGCAGGTTCGCCATGTGCTTCTCCACCGTGCGGGGCGAGATGGACAGTTTGCGCGCGATCTGCTGGTTGCCGGGGCGTTCGGCGAGCAGGACGAAGACCTCGTACTCGCGCAGCGTCACCCCGCCGGCCCGCAGCGGCGCCGGGATCTGGTCGCGGCCGCCCCGGTGCTGGGCCACGCTCGCCCCGGCCCGGCGCAGCAGCGCCCGGCAGGCCCCGGCGACCGGGGGGATCCCGGCGGCGTGGAAGTACTCCTCCGTGGTGCGCAGCCAGCCGACCGGGTCGCCCCAGCCGTCGGCGAGGGCGGCCTCGGCGGTGATGCGCAGGGCCAGTTGGTGGGCCAGCGGGAACGGCGCGGCGGTCGCGCGGGCCTCGGCGACGGCCCGGGCGGCCTCCTCGGGGAGGCCCTCGCGGCCGAGCAGGACGGCCCGGGCGAAGCACAGGAACTGCCGGTTCCAGGCGAGTTCGGCGGCGGGCGAGGCGCAGGCCTGCTCGAACTCGGCCCGCTGCCAGGCGCCGCCCGCCACCTCCAGCAGCGGGTGCAGGCCGTGCCGGCCGGCCAGGTAGAAGACGCTGGGGTGCTCCTGCTCCCAGGCGATCCCGGCGGCCAGTTCGGCGCGGGCCCGGTCGCGGTCCTCCGCCAGCAGGGCGCCCACCGCCCGGCAGAGGCCGAACCGCAGCGGCATCAGGAACGACTCCTCGCCGCCGGCCTGCCGGAACCGGGCCAGCTCGCTCTCCATCGCACGGCTGCGGCCCTGGTGGGCGGCGAGGGTGGCGGCCGTGAGCAGCAGATAGCGGTGGGCGGCGAGGTTGCGCAGCCGGGCGGTGGCGTCCAGGCAGCGGTCGACGATCTCCCGGGCGGTGGGGAAGTCGCCGCGCAGCACGGCGTTCATGGCGAGCAGCCCGTCCAGGGTCTGGGTCAGCACGATCGCGCCGAGTCCGGCGGCGGCCTCCCGGGCCTGCTCCAGCCGGCTGCCGTCGCCGGTCCGCATGAAGGCGTTGGCGCCGAGCCGCAGCAGTGCCTCCACCCGCCAGACCGGCAGCGCATGGGCCTCGGCGACCGCGAGCATCCGTTCCAGGCAGGCGTCGGCGGCGTCGAAGCCGCGCTCGCGGGCCAGCAGGGCGAGCAGCTGCCAGGCCTGGCAGGCGACCACCGGCAGCCCGGCCCGCTCGGCGACCTCGGCGGCCCGGCGGGCGAGCCGCTCGGTCTCGGCGAGGCGGCCAGGGCCACCGGAGCCCCCGGAGCCACCAGGGCCACCGGGGCTGTCGGACCTGCCGGGGCCGCCAGAGTCGCCGGGCGCGCCGGCCCCGCCGCGGCCCCGGTCGGGCAGAAGGGCCAGGTGTCCCTCCACCACGGCGAGCGCGGCGCCCTGCTCGGGGCGCGGATCCTCGCCCAACAGGGCTCGGGCGGCGGCGATCTGCCCCACCGCCTCGGTGACCCGCTCGGCCATCACCGCCACCCAGGCGAGCCTGGTGTGCAGTTGGACCCGGAGGTCGACGGGCGCGGAGCGGCCGGCCGCGCGGTCCGCGCGGTCCGGGTGGAGCGGCGGCAGCGTGCGGACCAGCTCGAAGGCCCGGTCCAGTTGCCCCGACTCGGCCAGTGCCGACAGCAGCTGTTCGGTGACGGCGGCCCGCTCGGCCTCCCCGGCGAGTTCGTGGCCGCGCTCCAGCAGCACCACGGCCGATCCCGAGGCGCCCGCCTCCAGCATCCGCCGGCCGGCCTCGGCGAAGTGCACCGCGGCCCCCGCCCGGTCCCCGCCGGCCAGCAGCAGCGAGCCGACCAACTGCCGCCGCTCGTCCAGGAGGTCCGGGTCGGCGCGGATGATCGCCTGGGCGGCCCGGCGCGCCACGGCGGCCCGTTCGGCGGGGGCCAGCGCGGCGGTGACGGCGTCCGCGGTGAGCGTGTGCCGGAAGGCGTAGCGGTCCGGGGCGGCGCCGTCCGGGACGATCACGTTGGCCTCGGAGGCCGAGCGCAGGTGACTGAACAGCACCCGGTCCTCGTACCCGGTGATCAGCTGGACGGTCGCCACCGAGAAGCGGCTGCCCAGGGTGGCCGCGATCAGCAGCAGTTCGCGCACCTGCGGGTCGAGCCGGTCGATCCGCCGGCCCCAGCTGCGGACGATCGTGCTGGGCACCCCGGCGCACAGGCCCTCGGTGACCTCCCACCGCCCGCCGTCGCGGCGCAGCGCCCCCGAGGCGAGCATGTCGGCGAGCAGCTCCTCGATCAGGTACGGGCAGCCGTCGCCGCGTTCGGCCAACTGCGCCAGCACCGCGGCCGGCACCTCGGCGACGTCGCTCTCCAGGCAGGCGGCGGCCATCGCCCGGACGTGCTCGGGCGGCAGCGGCCGCAGCTCCGCCACCGCGGCGGCGCGCCGGCGCTCGGCCGCGCGCACCAGGTCCAGGGCCGGGCCCGGTTCGGCCCGCAGGGTGGCGACCAGCAGGACCGGCAGGCCGTCCAGGTTGTCGACCAGGTACTCCAGGACCGCCACCGTCTCGGCGTCGGTGTCGTGCAGGTCCTCCAGCAGGAGGACGCAGCCGTGCTCCCGGCCGAGGACGGCCAGCAGCCGCAGCAGCGCCTCGGCGAGCTCGACCACCGTCTCCGGGTAGGCGCGGGCGGCGGCCGCGGAGGCGGTGCGCCACTCGGGCACCAGCCGGGCGAGCGCGGGGCGGTACGGGTCGAGCTCCGGGTCGGTGGGCGGTCCGGCGGCCCGGAAGCGGGAGGAGAGCGCCTCGATCAGCGGACGGAACGGCGTCACCGTGCCGGTGGAGCTGCCCCGGCCGCGCAGGACGGGCAGACCGAACCCGTACGCCTGGAACGCGCACTCGCCGGCCAGCCGGGACTTGCCGATGCCGGCCTCGCCGAGCAGGAAGACCGCCCGGCCGGACCGCTGGCGGGCGGCGGTCAGCGCGCTGCCGAGCAGGCCGAGCTCGGCTGCCCGGCCGACGGTGATCGACGAAGTGGTCCGCATGGCCGCAGGCTACTTGACGGCTCATCTGATCTGTAGAGTAGCGAACCGGCCACTGCGCAGTCGCCCTGTCATCACGGGGAGTCCGCAGCGGTCCCACATGGCGGACGCCGGGCGCCGGTCCCGGCCGCCACCGGGGCGCTGCCCGGTCCCCGGTGGCGGTGGTCCCGGCCGGCCGCGTCCTATTCGACGGGTCGTCCGGACGGATCGTGCGATCCCCCTCGCGGGGGTGTTCCCTCAGGTCAGATCGGTACCGTCATGGTGGGGAACTCGAAGATCGGCGGCACCGCGCCGCCGCCTCCGGCCAGCAGCTGGGACCGCAGTCCGAGCCCGCCGCCGGCCCGCAGGCGGATGTCACCCGCCGGGTGGTCGACCGCCTCGTCCGGGCGGGCGTCGGGCTGCTTCCAGCTCAGCACCAGGTCGCTGTCGTTCATGTGTTTCTCTACTCCCATTCGTCATTGAAGTGAGCGGTTCACGAGAAACGGTGCCCCCCGGATCAACGGGCACCGGTGGTACCGGGGCGGATGGTGCGTCACCCCGGGGCGCCGGTCCGCCCGTGGTGGATGCTTCCGGTGAGCGGTCAGGCGGTCAAGGGGGCGGACGGTGCGGACGGGGGGAGCGACAGGGGGTGGAGCAGCAGCGCGGAGGGCACGCGTTCGGGGAAGCCGAGGCGCAGCAGCCCGTGCCCGATGCCGGCGAGGCCGGTCAGCAGGCCGGGGTGCGCCACGTGCTCCGGGGTGCCGCAGCGCGGACCGTCGTGGTCGACGGTGGCCAGCAGTCCGCCCGCGCGCCGCACCCACGGCGTGCGCCCGTACGGTGTCCGGGTGCGGCCGAGCAGTTCGAGCACGCCCAGTTCGCCGTGGCAGAGGCTGTGGTCCGCGAGCGGGGCGGCGCGCGCGGTGTTCCGCACGGCGCGCTGCGCCCAGTCGGCGAGCCGCTGGTCGGCGAGGGCGCCGGGGTTGTCGGTGACGGCGAGGGCGATGCCGGGCCGGCCGCGGCACCAGGAGGACTCGCGCGAGCGGACGGCGGTGGCCGTGTGCAGGGCTGCCAGACCCGCCCGGTGGTGCGGGCCGTCGGCCGGTTCGCCGACGGCCTCGGCGAACCGCAGCAGCGCCCAGCCGGTGCCGGCCGAGCCGTGGGCGAAGCCGGTGGTGGGCGGCGGCGGGATCGCGGCCAGCCGGTCCGCGCAGAGCCGGGCGGCGCGCAGCGCGGCGGGCCGGCCGGTGGCGGCGTGCACGGCGAGCAGCGCCGCCAGACCGCCGGCCGTACCGCTGTGCACGCCGGTGTCGGCCTCCCGCTCGGCGGCGGCCGCGGTGAGCGCCACCGCCGGGTCGATGCACTGCCGGATCAGCGGGTCGTCGAGGATCCGGGCGAGCTCGGTGAGCGCGTAGGCGATGCCGCCCAGCCCGGCGAAGGCGCCCGAGCCGACAGCGGCGGGCCGGTCGGGGTGCCCGCCGAGGGCCTCCAGCAGGCCGGGGACGGGTGCGAGGGCGCGGCGGGCCACCTCGGCGTACCGGTCGGAGCCGGTGAGGCCGGCCAGTTGGGCCAGGAACAGTGCCGCCCCGGTGTAGCCGCCGGCCAGGTCGGCGCCCAGCGGGCGGACCCGCCAGTACCGCTCGCCGAGCAGCTCCAGACCGAGCCAGTTGGCGCGGGCCGGGCCCGGGTGGGAGCGGGCGTGATCGCGGTCGTGGGGCTGCGGCCCGCCGGGCCGGTGCGCGCGCTGCGGGGAGCGGCCCGGGCCGGTCGGGGCCTGGTAGGCGAGCGCCACGAGCTGGTCGCCGATGCCGCGCGCGGCGGCCAGCAGCTGCTCGGGCTCCGGCGCGGTCGCCCAGATGTTCTCCGGGGCGGGCCGCCCGGGCCGGTGCGGGGGCGTGGCGGCCGCGCCCGCCATCGCGGCGCGGACGATCCACTCCTGGTCCTTGCGGTCCACCCCGTTCAGTGCGGCGAGCTTGGCCTCGGCCCGGGCCAGCCCGGGCTCCGCCAGGGCGCCGGGCAGCCGGTCGCCGGCCGCGGTCCACAGGTCGCGCTCGCCGGGGCGGGCGGTGAACAGCGGGATGTCGCCCGCCCAGAGGTCCGCGAGCTCGTGGTCGGCGAGTTCGGCCCGGCCCGGGTCGCCGACCGCGTCGGTCCGCAGCAGGTCCAGCACCGAGCCCCGGGCGGCGGCGTCGCGCAGCACGTCCGGGTGGGTCGACTCGTCCAGCAGCCGCGCGTACACCCGGGTGGCGCGGGGCACCACCCGCACCTCGTCCTCGGCGAAGCCGCGCAACAGGCCGGTCGGGCCCAGGAGTTGGGAGCGCCCTGCGGCGAGCGCGGCGTAGCCGGCGCGGAACCCGGCGACCAGCGCCTCGGTGTACCCCGCCGGGTCGACCGGGGCGCCGTTCAGCCGGGGCCGGTTGCGGGCCTCGCCGAACGGGCGGGCGCGGCGGATCAGCCGCATCTCGTCGGTTCCGGCCCCCGCCCAGTCCACGCCCTCCACCGGGGAGGTGCCGGTCCGGCCGCCGCCGCCGATGCCGGAGACGTCCAGCGCGCCGTCGTCGCCCAGCAGCAACTGCGGCAGCAGGCCGACCCGGTGGACGGACTCGTGCAGGGCGCGGGCCGCCGGGTCCTCCGCCGGGGAGGGCTGCGCGGGCGGGTGGAACAGCGTCTCGACGTCCACCAGGACGGGCTGGTCCCCGCAGGCGACGAGGTTCTCGAAGTGCAGGTCGGTGCCGTCCAGGACGTGCAGCAGCGCCAGCAGCGCCCCCTGCCGCCGGTAGAACCGCTCGACCTCGTACCCGGTGTGGCAGGGCCGCGCGTCGACGAACTCCGCCCAGCCGTAGTCGCCCCGGTCCAGCAGGGCGAGGGCGCGCAGCCGGGGGACTCCCGGCTGGTCGTTGTACCAGCCGAGCACGCCGTTGAAGTGCCGGTGCGCGGCCGGGGGCCGCGGGCGGTGGACGACGGCGGCGCCGCCCGCGAAGTGCAGCACCGCGACGGCCCGGCCGCGCCGGTGGCGGTCGCCCGCCTCGGACTCGACGGCCACCAGCCGCCCGGGGTCGGCGCCGCGCAGCAGGGCGGTGACCAGCAGCGGCCGGTCGGCGGCGAGGCGGATGAGCAGCTCGGCGTACGCGTCGGCGGCGTCCAGGCAGGTCCGGCCGAGCAGCCGGGCCAGCACGGGGTACTCGCGCAGCAGGGCGGCGAGGCCGTCGCGCCGCGCGGTGTGCGCCAGGAAGGCGCGGAACCGCTCCTGCGGGGTGGCGCCGGAGAGCCGTCCGTTCACCCGGGCCACGTTCAGCTCCAGGACGAGCGTGCGGGCGGCGAGCCGGGCCAGCCGCTCGGTGAGCCGGGCGGTGAAGCCGGCCCGTACCGCGGGCAGGTCGATCCGGTCGCAGGCCCGGACGGCGGCGGGCAGCGCGGCGTACATCCGTACCGCGGCCCGTTCGGCGAACGGCGCCAGGACGAGGGCGAACCCGGTCAGCCCGGGATAGGCGGCCCTCGGCACGACCGCCCGCAGCGGCGCGGCGGCCACGGCGGCCTCGGTGAAGGCGGCCCAGTCCGGCCGGCCCGAGGGGGCGGGCCGACCCGGTGTCAGGCCGGCCTCCCACCATGCGGGGTGCGGGCCGCGCCGGTGCGCCGCCTCACGCGAGGGGGCGTCACCGGGCATCGGAGTGTGCGGGGTTGATACGGCGGCGGTGGCCACCGGTGCGACCGGGCCCTGATCCGGTACGCCGCCCCCGTCGGGGCGCGCTCTGCGCACGGCGTTCACCTCTGCCACCACCGCACCTCCGATGCCGGGAGAGGGCGGCGCTGCCGTCGAAGTCGCCGCCCTCGGTGCTGATCCTTGTCCTGCCGCGGCCACCGGGGCATGGGGGACCGGCCCCCATCTTTGTGTCGCCGTTCCCGCATGATCCGGTCCTCCGCTGATCCGGTCCTCCGCGCGCTCGGGGCCCCGGTACCGTCCGGTGGCCTCCGGTCCGCGCGCGGCCTGGGCCCGGTACCGCACGGCCTCCGGCTCCCGCGGGTCAGGGCTTGGTGAACGGCGGTCGGGCGGCCACCGCGGGGCGGCCGTGGCCGCAGCGGTGGCCGGGGTGCAGCGGGTGCCCGAAGGTCTTCGCCGACCCGGTGGAGTTCCAGTGGTCCGTCCGGCGGTCGAGATCAGCCATGGCCGGATCATCCCACGGCCTGCGCGGGCGCCGCCGGTGCTCCGAACTCCCGGGCCCGGACGGGCCGCAGACTGCCTTCTGCCGCAGGTCCGAGTACCGGCTCCCGGGCGTCGGCGGGGACCTCGCGCCCGCGAATGGGGTCGTTGGGCCCTGGAGCGGCGCCCGGCGATCGACGATGATGCCCGTGGACCCGCAGCGGCGGGCCGGGAGAGTGCAGAGGGTGGGCCACGGGATGGCGAGCAGGTCGGCGGCGGCCTCGACGATCCGGTGGAGGGCCTGGCCCAGGTCGAGCCCGCGCCCGACCGCGAGGACCGCCTCCAACAGGCTGTGAACCCGGTCCCGGGTGCCGTGCGCCGCGTCGATCCGCCACTGGAGTTCCTCCAGCAGCTCGTCCAGGCGCAGTTGCGGCATCCGGGCCGGCCTCCCGCTCGCGCCGTCCGCTCGCGCCGTCCGCTCGCGCCGTCCGCTCGCGTACCGCTCGCGCCGCCCACCGATGTCCTCGTCGTCCCGTACCGGCGCGGCCGATCCAGTCGGGGTGTGCCCGGTCCGTCCGTACCCTACCCAGGTCGCCCGACCAGGGGGACCGCCGGATTCACGGTAGTGCCCGGCCACCCCCGCCCCGAACGCCGGGGCCCCGCCTGGCGTGGTGGCGGAAGCGGTTTCCCGGGTGGGTCACGGCCCAGCCACAGGCGCCACGACCCCTGGTTGGTGGTCGCCCACGTGTCCCGCGCCCGCTGCGGGCTCACTCCCGGGTTCACGACCGGGCCGTCTCCCGGAGCGCGGCCACGAGCCGGGCGAGGGCCGGCTGTCCCCAGGCGGTCTGCCGGACGGCGGCGTGGATGGTGCGGACCGGTTCCGGCGCGCGCAACCTCCGGACGGTCACGTCGGGGTGGCGCCGGGCGGTGAGCCCCAGCAGGGGGATGAGGGCGACGCCGAGGCCGGCCGCGACGAAGCCCTGGGCAGTCGGGTAGTCCTCGCTGTCCACCGTGAACCCGGGGCGGAAGCCGGCGGTGCTGCAGGCGTCCAGGACGGCGTCCTGGCAGGGGCCCGGCCGTCCGCTGCGGACCCAGGGTTCGTGGGCGAGGTCGGCGAGGTCGAGGACGCGCTTCGCGGCGAGCGGGTGGTCCTTCGGCAGCACGGCGCGGTACGGGTCGTCGAGCAGGTGGACGAGGCGCAGGCCGGGGTGCTCCTCGGCCCGGGGCCGGACCACGACGGCGAGGTCGGCACGGCCCTGGAGCACCTCGTGCAGGGGGTCCTCGGGGTCGGTCATGCCGAGGTCGAGCCGGACGCCCGGGTGGTCGGCGCGGAATGCGGCGATCGCGGGGGCGACGAGGGCGGCTCCTGCGGTGGCGAAGTAGCGGACCGTCAGCGACCCGCTCCGCCCGGCCAGCAGGTCGGCGAGCGCGGCCCCGGCTTCGGCGACCTGCCGGTCGATGACGGCGGCGTGTTCGGCCAGCAGCCGCCCGGCGGCGGTCGGCCGGACGCCGCGGCCGGCCCGCTCCAGCAGCGCCGTCCCGGTCTGCTTCTCCAGGGCCGCGACCTGCTGGCTGACGGCGGACGGGGTGTAGCCGAGGGCCGTGGCGGCCGCGCTGACCGAACCGCCGCTGACCACGGCCCGGAGTACCTGGAGACGTCGCACATCGATCATGTAGTCCAGCTTAAAGGTGGTTCAGAACATTTCACTTGTCCTGTCGGATTCCGGCAGGCAGCGTTCGTACCACCACCTCTGACACGTCCGACGAAAGGCAGGTGCCCCGTGGTACGGATGGCCGTCCTCGCGCTGCTCTGGGGCTCGGGCTTCCTCTGGACCAAGCTCGCGCTGCGCCACGGGCTGTCCCCGTTGCAGATCACCGTGCTGCGCTCCGCCCTCGGGGCGGCCGTGCTGTTGGTCCTCGCCCGTTCCGCCCGTCAGCGCCTGCCGCGCGGCTCCGCGATCTGGCTCCGCCTCGTCGTCGCGGCCTTCCTCTGCAACACCCTGCCGTTCTTCCTGACCGCGCTGGGTGTGCAGAGCGTCGGCTCGGGGCTGGCCGGGGTGCTCAACGCGACGACCCCGCTCTGGTCCCTGCTGATCGGCCTTGCCGCCGGTACGGAGCGAGGCCGGCATCCGCTGCGCTTCGGCGGCCTGCTGCTCGGCTTCGCGGGCGTGCTGCTGATCTTCTCGCCGTGGCAGGCGGCTTCGGCGCAGCACGGCGCCGGGTTCGGCTGGGGTGCGCTGGCGTTGCTCGGCGCGGCCGCGAGCTACGCGGTCGCGTTCACCTACATGGGGCGTGTGCTCACCGACACCGGCACCGAGCCGCTCGCCCTCTCCGCCGCCCAGCTCGGCGTCGCGGCGGTGCTCAGCACCCTGGCCCTGCCCGCCGGCGGCGGCACCACGGACGGGTTCGACGTTCTGGCGCTGGCGGCCGTCGCCGTCCTCGGGGTGTTCTGCACCGGGCTCACCTTCCACCTCAACTACCGGCTCATCGCCATCGAGGGCGCCACGGGTGCGGCCACCGTCGGGTACCTGCTGCCGGTCGTCTCGACGGCACTCGGCGTGCTCGTCCTCGACGAGGCATGGAGCATGCGGACCGTCGCGGGAATGCTCGTGGTGCTGGCCGGGGTTTTCCTGACCCGGTACCACCGTGAACGACCCACCCGCTCCACGGCGCCGGTGCCGGCCCGGGCTCCGACACCCACCACCGCGACCGCCATCGTGGCCGCAACCACGGCCGGCGCCGCCGAGACCACCACCACCCGCGACCGAGCGAACGGACCATGAGCCCCGAATCACCCTGGCGGACAGCCGACTTCCGCACCCTCTTCACCGCCACCGCGCTCGCCCAGCTCGGTACCAACATCGGCTACGTCGCCCTCCCGCTGATCGCCGTCACGGCGCTGGACGCGAGCGCCGGCCAGGTCGGGGCACTGGCCACGCTGAGCACCCTCGCGTTCCTGCTGATCGGACTGCCCGCCGGGGCCTGGGTGGACCGGATGCGTCACCGCCGCGTCCTCATCGTCGCGGACCTGGTGAAGGCCGCGCTGTACGCGTCCGTCCCGCTCGCCTGGTGGCTGGGCGGGCTCACCCTCTGGCAGCTGTACACCGTCGCCCTGCTGAGCGGGTGCGCGACCGTCTTCTTCGACGTCGCCTCACAGAGTGTGCTGCCGCAACTGGTCGGCCGCGGCCACCTGGTGCAGGCGAACGCGGCCGTGGTGAGCCTGATGGCCGTCGGCAACATCGCCGGCCGCAGCGCGGGCGGTGCGCTCGTCCAGTTGCTCACCGCACCGGCCGCCATCGCCGTGACGGCCGCCAGTCACCTTGGTTCGGCGCTGCGTCTGATCGCCCTGCGCCGTACTCCCGCGCCTGCGCCGCCTCCGGTGCGCGGCAACGGGCCCGGTCTGGGCGCGCAGGTCGGGGAGGGCCTGCGCCACGTCCTCGGCAACGCCGAACTGCGGGCGCTCGCGCTCACCGCCTCCCTCACCAACCTCGGGTTCCAGATCGTCAACACCCTGCTGCCGGTGCTGTTCGTGCGGGAGCTCCACCTCCCCGCCGGCGCGCTGGGCCTGTACTGGGCGGTCGGCGGCCTGGGCATCCTGCTCGGCTCCCGCTGCGCCCGGCCGATCGCGGCCCGGGTCGGCTACGGCCGGGCGCTCGGCCTGGCCGGTCTCTGTGCCGCACCGGCCGGTCTGTTGATCCCGCTGAACGGTGCCGGCGTCTGGTTGTACGTGGCGGGGTTCGGCTCGCTGGTGCTGGCCTTCAAGACCGGGATGGACAACGTGCTCGGCGTCAGCCTGCGTCAGCGGATGACCCCGGACGCCCTGCTCGGCCGGATGAACGCCACCTTCCGTTTCCTGCTCACCGGTTCGCTGGCGATCGGGGCCGCCCTGGCGGGTCTGCTCGGCGAAGTGGCCGGCCTCCACCCCACCCTCTGGCTCGGTGGTGTGCTCCTCGCCTCGGCGTTCCTCCCCGTCTACCTCTCGCCGATCCGCACCCGCCGCCACCTCCCGGACCATCCGGCGGTGGCCGCGGCGGTGACCGTGACCGGCGTCGCCGCTCCCGGCGAAGCGAGGCCTGCCCTTGACATCAAGTGCACTTGAAGTTCCATCATGGTCGCCATGGACACGGACACGAAGCAGAGCGCCACTGTCGAGATCGAAGCCACCGAAGCCATCAAGCAGGTCGTGGCCGCCGTCGAGCACGCCCAACTGAACGAACTCACCGAGGAGTTCATCGGCCTCTTCCGCGAGGACGCGATCTGGACCACCGGCCACGGCAAGCGGCTCACCGGCCGCGACGAGATCGCCGAGTTCACCCGCAAGGTGCTCCCCGGCTCCTTCACGGGCACCGGGAACACCGCCAGCTACGAGGTGGTGCACATCCTCTTCATCCGCCCCGACGTCGCCGCCGTGAAGGTCCGCCAGCGCTACCTGGGCGCGGACGGCGAGCAGATCGGCGACGAGGGCAGCCCGCTCTACGTCATGGCCAAGGAGAACGACCGCTGGCTGTTGACGGCCAACCAGAACACCATCGTGGTGGGCGACTGAGCGGGCGGCTCCTGGGCGGGCGCGGGCGTACGCGGCCTCACCGGGTGGTGCCCCTGTGGGCACCTCACCCGGTGCGCCGCGTCCCCGGCGGGACCACCTCGGCCTTCACCCGGATGTCCGGGCTGTTGCGGAAGCTGAGGGTGAACTCCACCCACTGCCCGACCCGCAGCGCCGGCGGATTGGTGATCATCAGATCGGAGTCCTCCGGCGACAGCACCAACGAGCCCCTCCCGGGCACGGGCAGCGCCGCGACCGCCTCCCAGCGGCCCGAGGCGCCCTGGTGCCGATGCCGCTTCAGCGTGATCCGGCCGCCGAGCTCCCAGCCGGCCCCGACCAGTTCGTCGGGCACGTCGCCGGGGTTGCGCACCGTGAAGAACGCGGCCGTGGCGGTGGACGCGCCGGTCGTCGGCAGCAGCACCCAGCCGGGGGCGGCGACCTCCACCGGGCGCTGCCGACCGGCCCCGCCGACCGCCGTCCACCCGGAGAGCAGTCCCAGCGCCACCGCGGCCGCCGCGACCGGCGGTCCGACCGCCCGCAGGTGCTCCACCGCCCGCCCTCCTGCCACTCGCCGCCGCACCTTCCCGCTCACCGCGCCGCCCCCGCCGGGGACCGCCGCGCGGGCCCGCGCCGACCGTCCGAGGCGCCGGTGCCGGACCCGCCCGAGGCGCCCCGCCCCGGTTGCCAGGCCCGCAGCCGCAGGCTGTTCCCCACCACCAGCAGCGAACTCAGCGACATCGCCACCGCGGCCAGCATCGGGTTCAGCAGCCCGACCGCCGCCAGTGGGATCAGCACCACGTTGTAGCCGAACGCCCAGAGCAGGTTGGCCCGGATGGTGGCCAGCGTCCGCCGGGCCAGCCGGACGGCGTCCACCACCGCCTCGATGTCCCCGCGCACCAGGGTCAGTCCGGCCGCGCCGATCGCGGCGTCGCTACCCGAGGCCAGCGCCACCCCGAGGTCCGCCGAGGCGAGGGCGACCGCGTCGTTGACGCCGTCGCCGACCACCGCGACCGTCCGCCCCGCCGCCTGCAGTTCGGCCACCACCTCGGCCTTGCGCTCCGGTGAGGCACCGGAGTGCACCCGTTCGATGCCCAGCTCCCCGGCCACCGCCCGGGCCGCACCCGGGCCGTCCCCGGTGAGCAGGACGGTCTCCAGCCCCATCCCGCGCAGCCGGTGGAGCGCCCGCCAACTGCCGGACCGCACCGTGTCCCCGACCGCGAGGACGGCCACCGCCCGACCGTCCAGCTCCACCACCACCGGCGTCCGGCCGGCGTCCCCGGCCGCCGCGAGCGCCTCGGTCAGCTCGGACGCCAGCGGACCCCGCGCGTCGTCCGGCCGGACGACCCGGACCTCCCGGCCCTCGACCGTGCCCGACACCCCGATCCCGGCGGTGGCGGCAAAGCCCGCCACCGCCGGGAGGGACCCGCACCGGTCCCGGGCCGCCCCCACGACGGCCCGTCCGATCGGGTGCTCCGAGCGGAACTCCACGGCCCCGGCCAGCCGCAGCACCTCCGCCGCGTCCACGTCCGCCGCGCACACCTGCGCGGGCCCGGTCCCGGCAGTCCCGGACCCAGCACTACCGGCCCTCGGCGCCACCGTGACGGAGACCAGCTCCATCCGCCCGGTCGTCAGGGTCCCGGTCTTGTCCAGTACGACGGTGTCGATCCGCCTGAGGCTCTCCAGCACCTCCGGCCCGCGCACCAGCACACCCAGCTCCGCGCCCCGCCCGGTCGCCGCGAGCAGCGCCGTCGGCGTGGCCAGCCCCAGCGCGCACGGGCAGGCGACCACCAGCACGGACACCGCCGCAGTCACCGCCGCCTGCGGATCGGCGCCCGCGCCCAGCCAGAAGCCCAGCACGCACACCGCGACCGCCAGCACGCACGGGACGAACACCCCGGCCACCGCGTCCGCCAGCCGCTGCGCCCGGGCCTTCCCGGCCTGGGCGTCCGCCACCAGCGCGGTGATCCGGGCCAGCTGGGTGTCCGCGCCGACCGCCGTCGCCCGCACCACCAGGGCGCCGCCGACATTCACCGTCGCACCCGCCACCCCGTCCCCGGGACCGACCTCCACCGGCACGCTCTCCCCGGTCAGCAGGCTCAGGTCGAGCGCCGAACCGCCCTCCACCACCACCCCGTCGGTAGCCACCCGCTCGCCCGGCCGGACGACGAACTCCCGCCCCGGCAGCAGCTGTTCGATCGGCAGCAGGCGTTCCTCGCCGGACTCCGGATCGCGGACGCAGACCTCCTTGGCACCCAGCTCGGCCAGCGCCCGCAGCGCCGACCCGCTGCGCCGCCGCACCCGGCCCTCCAGCAGCCGTCCGGCCAGGACGAACAGCGGAACGCCGACGGCCGCCTCCAGGTAGACGTGCGCCGCGCCGCCGCCGTCGGCCGTCAGCGAGAACGGCATCCGCATGCCGATCTCCCCGGCCCCGCCGAACACCAGCGCATAGCCGGACCAGCCGAAGGACGCCACCACACCGAGGCTGACCAGCGTGTCCATGGTCGCCGCGGCGTGCCGCAGCCCCTGCCAGGCCCGCCGGTGGAACCCGGCCGACCCCCAGCTCACCACCGGTACGGCCAGCGCGAAGCAGACCCACTGCCAGGCCGCGAACTGCAGCGCGGGCACCATCGACAGCACCACCACCGGTACCGCCAGGAGCGCCGTCACCAGCAGCCGCCGGCGCTCCGCGGAGTCCTCCTCCGGGCCGGTCGGCGCCTGGCCCCCGGTCACCGGCTCCGCGGTGTAGCCGGCGCGTTCGACGGCCGCGACCAGGTCCGCCACGGCCACCCCGGCCGGGTGCAGGACCCGGGCCCGCCCGGTGGCGAGGTTGACGCCGGCCGTCACCCCCTCGATCCGCGCCAGCCGCTTCTCGACCCGGCCGACGCAGGCCGCGCAGGTCATCCCGCCGACCGCGAGGTCCGTGGTGACGGGCGTCCCGGTGTCCGCGTCCGCGACCGGGCTCACTGCCCGGCCCCCATGTCGTGCCCGCTCATCCCCGGCTCGCCCCCGCCGCCGCTCCCGGGCACCAGCCCCGGCGACACCGGCCCGGCACCCCGCCCCACGGCGAAGGCCACCACGAACACCACCACCAGCAGCAGGGCGAACCCCGCCAGCACACTCAACGGCCGGCCACCCGGCGACTTCGCACTCACCCCCCAGCAGTCGGCCCCCCACCCCCTTTGGTTCCCGTACGTTCCGAATTGCCCGACCCGTAACCCGGCCCGGGTATCCCGACCTGCGGTCCCGTGCCCGGCCCGGGCGCCCCCGGCTGGCATCCCCGCCCGCCGCCGGCACGCGAACGGGCCCGAAGCGCGGCGCGCTCCGGGCCCGGACCGGCCGACCGTCCCCGCGTTACGCCCGCCGGGCCGTCCGCCGGTCGAGGTGGGCGACCACCTGCGTGTGGAACCGGGCGACGGCGTCGTCGACACCCCGGATGAAACCCGTCTCGGCGTTGCCGCGCGTGCCGCCCACCGACTTCGACAGCGAGAGCCGGAACCCGGTGATCTTCGAGGAGTCCTTCGGCAGCAGGTCGCCCGGCTCGGGCCGCAGCCGTTCCAGGGTGCCGCGAGGCCCGGCGGCGGCGCCGTCCGTCAGCGTCTCGACGTGCAGGTCGGCCGGCGCCTCGGCGAGCTGACGGACCAGCCGCTTGACCCAGCTGAGCGGGTAGCCCTGCTCGGGGGCCGGGATCTCGATGGAGGTGCGCAGCTTGCCGACCCGCAGGTCCGCCGTGATCCCGATGGTCCCGACGGTGTCGTCGATCCGGATCTCCGCGTTCAGCCGGCCCTCGGCGCAGAGGCGGTCGGCCAGCGCCGAGCGCCGCGCCCGCGGGTCCTCGCCGCGCCGGTTCCGCTGGGCGGGCAGCACGGTGACCCCGAGCTCGCCGCCGAGCTGGAGGCAGACCTGGCGGATCAGCCGCTCCCAGCTCTCGATGACCTGCGTCGCGCGCTCGTCGCCCGCGGCCAGGGTCTCGTCGTCGATGCCCTTGCGGACCGGCACCCAGGCCGGGCCCATGTTCTGGAACCCGTGGCAGCCGGAGTTCTCGTGCTGCAGGTAGTGCAGGAGCTCCTGCAGCAGCCAGGCGTGCGCCGGGTTGCCGACGCCCTCGTGGCGGATCAGCATCCTCGCCTGGTAGGCGACCTCGGCCCAGGACAGGTGGCAGAGCATCACCTTGTGCTTGCGGCGCCCGTCGATCTTCACGGAGACCAGCGGGCTGCCCTCGAGCGCCACGTCGTTGGAGAGGGTGATGACCGCCTCGTAGCCGCGCCGGGCGGCGATGTCCATGTAGTCCTGGACCTGGTCGGCCTTGAGCGGGTTGCCGTTGGTCTTGCTCTCCAGCAGCGCCGTCCACAGCCGCCCGGCCCGCTCGACCCGGATGACGCCGTCGGGGCGCTTGGGGGAGTCGCCGTGGGGGAGCGAGACCTCGGCGAAGGTCTCCATCCGGCCCGCGGGCGCCCCGAACGCGGCGGTGAGCCGACGGCCGAACTCGGGCACCTCGGACATCACCGACAGCAGGACGGACGTCGCCCGGACCTCGCGCTCGCGGTCGCTCTTGAGACTGGTGGCGGGGAAGAGCCGGGCCCGGCGCCAGCCGTCGTTCTCGGCGAGCGACGGCTTGGCGGTCTTCGGCAGGGTCACCTTCTTCCGCGCCGTCCGCAGCCGCTTGGGCGCGGCCGGTGCGGCCGGGTCCGCGGGCACCGCGGGCTCGGCCGCGGGAGACGGGGCCTGGGCCGGGACCAGCACCTTGGCCTGCGGGTCGGCCGTCCCGGCCGGCTCGGCTCCGACGGCCGGCGCCCCGGCCCCGGCCCCGGCCGACGGGGTGTCGTCGCCCGTGGTGTCGTCGTTCGGGGTGTCGGCGTCGCCCTCGTCGTCCTCGATGTCGATGCCGAAGTCGGTGGCCAGCCCGGCCAGTCCGGTGTCGTACCCCTGTCCGACGGCGCGGAACTTCCACTCCTCGTTGCGCCGGTAGATCTCGCCGAAGACGAACGCGCTCTCGCTGTCCGCGTCGGTGATGGAGAAGCCGAGCAGCCGCTCGCCGGTGGCGTCGGCCAGTTCGAGCCGCAGGTCGTCCAGCCGGCCGAACGCGGCCCGCTGGTGGCGGCTGGCGGCGATCACCAGGCGCTCGACCTCCGCGGGCACGGCGGCCAGGTCCAGCCGGATGCGGTCCTCGGTACCGGCCTCCGTCGGGGTCCGCCCGAGCAGCTCGACGCTCCCGTCCCCGGCGGCCGGGTGGTTGTAGAAGAAGAAGTCGGCGTTGCTGCGCACCTTGCCGTCCGCGGTCAACAGCAGCACCGACACGTCGGCGTCCCCGTCACCGTCGGGGCTGCTCCAGCCCAGGCTCACCAGGACGGAATCGGCGCTCTCGCTCAGCGCCGCGAGCCCGACGTTGGCACCCTTGACCATGTCCTGCACGGATGTCCCCCAGAGGAACGGGGCCACGCCGACGGAACCGGCGCAGCCGTCAACTGTTGCTGCCGCTGGCGTCCGACCGGTCCGACCAGTCCGACCAGTCCGACCGACAGCGAGCCTAGTACCTCTGACGAGTGCTCTGGCCAGGCTTCATGCAGATTGTCTGCACGCAATCGGAATGTGATCTTTCTGTCCCCCCTCGCACACCGCGACCCCGAGAACCTTCGGCGGTGCCCACCCGAACGGGTCAGCACGCCTCGCCGTCACGGCGGTTGTTGCGAAGCATGGGGGAGGTACGGGCCCTGGCCGTCGGACACCGATTCAGGAGAGCGATTCCCGGTGCGCGAACTCCACACCCTCCCGAAGAGTCCCCCGAGCCGTGCGCGAGGTGCGGGCGCGGCCGGCCGCCGGTGGTGGACGGCGCCACGGGCGGTGGCCCTGCTGGCGATGGTCACCGGCGTCGGCGTCCTTGCCGCCTGTAGCAGCTCCTCGACCAATCCGTCGATCAGCTCGTCCTCCGGGCCGGCGCCCGAGACGACGCTGAGCACCACCCCCAACCCGTCGTCCTTCTCCGGGGAGCCGCCCTCCGCGCTCGCCTCGACGGCCGAGTCGGCGCTGGCCTCGGTCTCGGCGGCGGCCGCTTCGGCCGCCGCGGCCGCGGCCTCCTTCGAGGCGTCGGTGTCGGCGCAGGGCGTCCAGGCCCGGGAGCGGGCGGCGGCGGCGCTGGGCGTGCTGGAGAACGGCGGCAACGCGCTGGGCGACGTCACCATCACCGGGTTGTCGCGGGCGAACACCGGTGGGCTGCACGCCGTCGTGGTGACCATCACCAACAGCGGGCTCGACACGGCCTCCTACGCGGTGCAGGTGGACTTCACCGACACCAGCGGAAAGTCGGTGGACAGCGCGGTCGTCGGCGTCGAGAACCTCCCGGCGGGGGAGACGGCGGCACCCGTCGCGTTCAGCCGCAAGCCGCCGGACCAGAAGCTGCTCCCGGTCGTGGTGAAGGCCCTGCGCTACTGACGGCCCCCACCGACGCCGACCCCGCGCCGGTCGGCGCGGGGTCGGCGTCGCAGGCCGCTACGGCAGCGGGATGCGGACGATCTGCGGGTCGTGGTCGCTGAGTTGGGCGGCGAACTCGCTGTTGAGGTGGACGATGTCGTACGCGTAGGCCTTCGCGGCCAGCGCGGGCGAGATCAGGATGTGGTCCAGCACCTGCGAGTTGCCCTCGTACACGTAGGTGTAGCGCTCGGTCAGGGACAGGGTGCGCGGCAGGTCGACCAGCGCGCCGCCGGCGGTCAGGATGTCGGCGGTCTGCGAGAACTCGAAGTCGTTGAGGTCGCCGAGCACGATCACCGAGGCGTTCGGGTCCACCGCGAGGATCTGGTCGGTGAAGGCGCGCACCACGGTGGCCTGGGCGTGCCGCTGGGTCTCGGAGGGGCGGGCGGGCTGCTGGTAGCGGCCGAAGAGGGGCTGGTCGCCGCCCTTGGAGTTGAAGTGGTTGGCGATCACGAAGACCGGTCGGCCGTTCCACCGGAACTCGCCGGCCAGCGGCTTGCGGCTGGCGGCGAAGGCCGGGTTGCCGGGGTCGATCCGGCCGGGGGAGTAGGCGAGGGAGGGGGTGCCGGCGGTGGCGACCACCGAGTCGGCGGTGGTGGCGCCCGCGCCGGGCCGGTCGGTGAAGCTCAGGCCGCGGTCGGTGCGGTACAGGAACACCTGGCGGATGTTGCCGCCGGGCTGCCCGCCGTCCTGGTCGTTCTGCGGGTTGATCTGCCGGTAGGAGTACGCCGGGCCACCCGCCGCGGAGATGGCGGCGACGAGCTTGGCCACCGTCTGGTCGGCGGCGACCGTGCCGTTGTCGGTGGCGCCGTTGTTGTCCTGGATCTCCTCCAGCGCGACCAGGTCGGGCGCGCGCAGGTTGGTGACCACGCCGGCCGCGAGGCCGTCGAACTTGCTCTGCGGGTCGCCCGGGGCGAGGTTCTCCACGTTGAACGTGGCCACGGCCAGCTGGTCGGCGGTCGGCGCCGCCGTGGTCTCGGGTGCGATGCCGCCGGGGGTGACCGTCGGGGTGGCGGTGACCAGCAGCTTGAAGTTGCCGAAGGAGTAGTCGAGGACGCCGACCGTCGCGCCGGCCAGGGTGTCCCCGGTATCGGCGGTGGGGGTGGGGGCCAGTACGTCGTCGACGATCACCCGCTCGGGGTTGCCGTCGGTGGCCTGGAGCAGGACGCCGCCGCGGCCGGTGCGGGTGGTGCTGCCCTGCGGCACCACCGGGATCTCGCCGAACGAGGTGCGCGGCCCGACCACGGCCGCGTTGTCGAGCTCGACCCGCATGCCCTCCAGCGACTCCCAGAAGTCGATGCCGTCGGTGGCGGGCTTCAGGGGTCCGGCGCTCTCCACGTCGCCGGAGGCCGTGCCGGAGATCAGTGCGGCCGGCGGCACCCGGCCGCCGCTGCCGACCACGGTCGGCGCGGGCAGCGGGGCGCCGTGCGCCAGGACGGCCACGGCGGGGGCGGTCAGCTCGGTGGTCGTCAGGTTGGTGGCGCCGCCGGTACCGCCCGGGCGGTACTCGCTCACCGTGCCGCCGACCGTCACCGAGTCGCCGACCGCGACCCCGGGCGCGCCGGTCGTGTAGACGTAGAGCGCCTCGCTGGTGGCCGGGTCGGCGTCCGGCACCGGGTCCTGGTACCAGAACCCGCTCGCGCCGACCGCCGTCACCACGCCGGGCACGGCGCTGACGGACTGCCCGTTGCGGGGGGACAGGTGGGCCGCGCCCTGCACGTCGTGTATTCGGGTGCCGCCGCCCGAACCGCCGCCGGGGGAGGAGGAGTTGCGCGGGGCGGGCGCGGTGAGTGCGAAGTCCGCCGCGTTGCTGTCGGTGTCCGTGGCGCCGCCGCCCGCGCGCAGGGCGGCGGTGGTGTTGGACAGGTTGCCGGTCGGCGTGCCCTCGGCCGAGCTCGCGGTGCCGCCGTACCCGAGCAGGTCCTTCACCCCGGGTTGCGTCGCACAGCCCGAACCACAGGTCAGGGCGGTCGAGTTGGTCACCAGCGCGACCTTCCCCGCGGTCGCGCTGAGCGCCAGCGTCCCGGTGGCGTCCGGGGTCGGGAGCGCCGCACCCGCGCCGGCTCCGGCGGCCTCCTGTACCAGGTAGTACCGGCCGGGGGCGATCGACCCCGACAGGGTGGTCCGCGACCAGGACGATCCGGCCGCCGAGGCGTACTGCACGGTCCAGCCCGTCACGGACACCGCGGTGGTGCCCCGGTTGTACAGCTCGATGAAGTCGTTGGTGTAGGGGGCGCCGGAGTTGCCGCCACCGCCGTACACCTGGCTGATCACGATGTCCGGCGAGACCGCCTGCGCGGTGCCACCGGGAAGGGCCAGCAGAGCACCGACCACGACGGCGGCGGAAGCCCCCGCCACGGTGCGGAGCCGGACTCGGTCATTACGCCGCATGGGCGTCCTCCTGACGACCTGACGACCAGTGGAACTTCGGGCGCTGCGTGTCTAGCAGTGCCATCCCTGCCTTACCGCGGGCTGGGCCCAACGGCCAGACGTACAGCGGGAGAACAGTTCGGCGGGCCGTCGCGCGCGGCGTAGCGGCGGCCGCCTCTTGCCGTGGAGGCTACCGGTGGGTAATTCTTGCTGACTCCACGTCCAACAAAGGAGCCGTATGCCTCCCGTCGAGTCCGCCGCCGCCACCGGCCCCACCCCCGCGGCCGACCCCGCCGAGGTCGCGGAGGTGGCCGTCCCGCTGCCCGCCCGCTACGGCCCGGGCGAGGCGGTCGTCCGCTACCGCCGGCTGGGCACCGGCACCCCGCTCCTGCTGCTGCACGGCATCGGCCACCACTGGCAGGCCTGGGATCCGGTGCTGCCCGCGCTCGCCGAACGGCACGACGTGATCGCCGTCGACCTCCCCGGCTTCGGTACCTCGCCGGCGCTGCCGTCGGGCGTGCCCTACGGGCTGGACGCGGTCGTCCCGGTGCTCGGGGAGCTGTGCGCCGCACTCGGCGTCGAGCGGCCGCACGTGGCGGGCAACTCGCTCGGCGGCCTCCTGGCGCTCGGGCTCGGACGGGCCGGGCTGGCCCGGTCGGTGACCGCGCTCTCCCCGGCCGGGTTCTGGACCGAGGCGGAACGCCGGTACGCCTTCGGGGTGCTCGCCGGGATGCGCCTCGGCGCCCGGCTGCTGCCGGAGCCCGCCGTCGAACGGCTCTCCCGCTCCACCGTCGGCCGCACCCTGCTGGTGAGCACCGTCTACGCCCGCCCCGGCCTGCGCTCGCCCGCCGCGGCCGTCGCCGAGACGCGGGCGCTGCGCCTCGCGACGGGCTTCGAGGAGACCCTCGCCGTCGGCCGCACCATCCGCTTCACCGGGGACGTCACGGCCGCGCCCGTCACCATCGCCTGGGGCACCCGGGACCGCATCCTGCTGCGCCGCCAGGGCGTCCGCGCGCTGCGCGAGATCCCGGCGGCCCGACTGGTCCGCCTGCCCGGCTGCGGGCACGTGCCGATGAGCGACGACCCGGGGCTGGTCGCCCGGGTCGTCCTGGACGGCTGCGCCCGGGCGGAGGGCGGACGGCTCAGTCGGTCAGAGTGATCCGGATGCCGATCGTGCCGCGCTCGCCGCGCCGCAGCCGGCTGCCGAGCAGGGTGAGCACGCCCAGCAGGCCGTACTTCTGCCGCAGCAGCGTCCGGTAGGCCGCCGCCCGCTCGGGGGCGAGGATCTCGGCGGTGGCCGGGTACGCCTCACCGGTCGGCTTGCCCCGGACGTCGCACGGGCCGACCAGCACATCGGCCCGGTTGCGGATCCGCTTGACCTTCCAGGAGTCGGCGACGGTCCAGATGCCGAGCGCCTCGCCGTCGCGGACCACCCAGACCGGGGTCGGCACCGCGGTGCCGTCCTTCTTGTACGTGGTGACCAGCAGGTAGCTCCCGGCGGAGAGCCTGACGAGCCGTTCGAGGCGGTCCGGCGGCGGGGTGGCGGCGTTCATAGCCGGTGAGTCTAGGGCCTGTCCGTCCCGGGTGCCCGCCGCCTGCCACCCGGGCCGGCGGCGGGCCGGGTGTCAGGGGGTGACGATGGGGAACGACTTGTCGGCCGTGGTGACCAGGCCGAGCAGCCGGGCGAGCAGCGCCGGGTCGCCCTCGTGCTCGATGCCGGCCAGGCCCCCGCCGACCAGCAGCCCGAGCAGCTGGGGCCTGGTCAGGGTGAGGACCAGTCCGGCGGGCGCCCGGCGGCCGCCGTCGAGGGCGATCGGCCGGTGGGTGAGGGCGCCGTTGCGCAGGGTCAGTCGGTACCGGCTCTGCTCGTCGGTGAGGACCAGGTCGATCGTCAGGTCCTCCTCCCAGGCGCGCGGGCCGTCGATGCGGATCGCGACGGAGTCCAGCAGCATGGCGACGGTCAGGGCGGTCACCAGCTCCGGGCTGGCCGTGTCCAGCAGGACCGGGGTGGCGCCCTCGCGCAGTTCGACGGCGGCCATCAGGTAGAAGTTGCGCCAGGGGCCGTTCTCCGCGCCCTGGCCGAGCCGCCGGTAGACGTCCGCCAGGGCCTCCTTGGCGGCGGCGTTCGACGCGTCGGCGAAGACCACGTGGTTGAGCAGGGTGGCGGCGAACCGGAGGTCCCCCGCCTCGGCGTAGCCGCGGGCCTTGGCGATCGCGGCCGCGGGTCCGCCGGCCACCTCGACGTACCGGACGGCCTGCTCCACCGGCGGGTGCTCCCACAGATGGGCCACGTTGCCGTCGAACCAGCCGAGGTAGCGCTGGTAGACGGCCTTGATGTTGTGGTTGAGCGAGCCGTAGTAGCCGCGCGCGTGCCAGCGCCGCTCCAGACCGGGCGGCAGCCGGAGCTCCTCGGCGATCTCCGGCCCGGTCAGGCCGTCGTTGAGCCGGCGCAGCGTCTGGTCGTGCAGGTACGCGTAGAGGTCGCGCTGTTCGGAGAGGAACGCCACCACGTTGTCGTGGCCCCAGGTGGGCCAGTGGTGGGAGGCGAACGCCACGTCGTACCGGTCGTCGAAGTACTCGATCGCCTCGTCCAGGTAGCGGGACCAGATCCGGGAGTCGCGCACGACGGCTCCGCGCAGCGTCAGGATGTTGTGCATGTTGTGCGTGGCGTTCTCGGCCAGGCACAGCGCCCGCAGCTCGGGGAAGAGGAAGTTCATCTCGGCCGGCGCCTCGGTGCCGGGCGTGAGCTGGAAGACGATCCGCACGCCGTCGACGGTCTCCTCCTGCCCGGTCCGGGTGATGTCGACGGTCGGCGGGATGAGCGTGATGGTGCCCGTCGAGGTGGTCATGCCCAGGCCGGCGCCGATCTGGCCGTCCGGGGCCTTCGGCAGCCGGTCGCCGTACATGAAGGTGGCCCGCCGGGTCATCGCGTTGCCCGCGTACACGTTCTCGCTGACCGCGTGCTCCAGGAACCCGGTCGGGGCGATGACCGGCACGCCCTCCTCGGTGCCCCGGGGCAGCACCCCCCGGGCGCCGCCGAAGTGGTCGCCGTGCGAGTGGGTGTAGATCAGGCCGGTGACGGGCCGCTCGCCCCGGTGCACGCGGTAGAGGGCGAGGGCGGCGGCGGCCGTCTCCGCGGAGATCAGCGGGTCGATCACGATCACCCCGCGCTCGCCCTCGACGAGCGTCATGTTCGACAGGTCCAGGCCGCGGACCTGGAAGACCCGGTCGGTGACCTGGTAGAGGCCCTGCCGTGCGCAGAGCTGCGCCTGCCGCCAGAGACTGGGGTGGGCGGTGTCCGGGCAGTCGGCCTCGAGGAAGTCGTACGCGTCGTTGTCCCAGATCACGCGCCCGTCGGCGGCCTTGATCACCGCCGGGACCAGCGCGCCGAGGAAGCCCCGGTCGGCGTTCTCGAAATCCGTGGTGTCCTCGAAGGGCAGGGCGGTCATATGTCGCTCCGTTCCAAGGCGGCGGGCTGCGGCGACCCGCACACATCACGCCATCAGAACACCTTGGAATGAATGCCGCATTTCGGACATCTGTGCGGGTTTGAGCCCCGTTCGACAAGGCCCGGACCGGGCGGGCCGGGTCAGGCCCAGAGGTGGGAGCCGAGGGTGGTGCCCTCCGGGGCGCCGGGCAGGACGTAGGCGACGGCCGAGGCGGTGTGCTCGACGAAGGGGTTGAGCGCGTCGCGCTCGGCGAGGCGGTTCTGGACCCGGGTGAACTGGCCGGGGTCGCGCATGAAGGCGCAGAACAGCAGGCCGCTGTCACCGGGGCCGTCGTCGTAGCTGTAGCCGCGGCGCAGCATCCGGGCGCCGCCGTCGAGGCGGGGGCCGGTCAGGCGGACGTGGGCGGTGGCGGGGATGACGTAGGCGCCGTCGGGGTGCTTGGCGTAGAGGTCCGGCTCGTCGTGCTCGGCGGTGCCGGTCAGCGGGGCGCCGTCACCGGCCCGGCGGCCCATCACGAGGTTCTGCCGCTCCTCGGGGAGGGCGGCGAACGCGGCGGTGTCCATCCGGATCCGCCGGTAGACCAGGACGGTGGCGTTCTCGTGCGGTCCGGTCGGGCCCCAGACCCACTGGCGGGCGGCGTCCTCGTCGGGGTTGGCGGTGCCGTCCTTGAAGCCGAGCAGGTTGCGGGGCGTGGCGCCCGGTGCGGTCCGGGGCAGGAAGCCCGACTGCGCCCAGCGGGGCGCGGCGCCGGCGGACCGGGCGGCCGTGGTGGCGAGTTCGGCGACGACGGCGAGCGTCCAGTGGTCGGCGGCGCACAGCTGGAGCAGCAGGTCGCCGCCGCTGCGGGCCGGGTCGAGGCGGTCGCCGGGGAAGGCCGGCAGGTCGGCGAGTCCGGCCGGGGCGGCGAGGGCGAGCCGGGTGGCGAGGGCCGGGCCGAGGCCGACCAGCGAGGTGAGCCGGGGTGTGCCGTCATCGGTCCGCAGCCGAGGGTCGGGCGTCGGTCCGGCCGTCGCCGCCAGGGTGCCGGTCCAGGCGGTGAGGACTGCGCGCAGGGCCTCGCGGTCCGCGGCGGCGGAGGCCTGCGGGAGGTCGAAGGCGAGCAGCTTCGTCGCCGGGAGCTGTGGATGCGTCAGTCCGGCCTGCCGGGCGCCGTGGAAGGGGATCGGCGCCTCGGGCGGCGGCGCACCGGTGGTGGCGTCGGACCGCCCCGGCGAGCGGTCGCCGTCCGCGACTTCGCCGACCGCCGCGCCGACTCCTGCGGCGAGTACCGCACCGGCCGCCAGCAGCGCCCGCCGCCGCAGCCCGACACCGGACCTGGCGGACGGGTTCGACGGCGCATTCTCCGGTTCGGTCGGCATGCACCCTATTGGAGGCGATAGAACACGTACCATGCAAATCACGTCTTCTGATCGCCAGTCACCTCGCAGGGCCGCTGTGGCCGTCGCGACCGCCGGGGCCGTCGCCGTCGCCGTCGCCCTGGCGGCCGCGGGGTGCTCCTCCACCGGTCCGGCGGCGGAGGACGCCAAACATCCGGCCGGGACCGTGGTCCGCGTGCCGGAGGACTTCCCCAGTGTCCAGAAGGCGGTGGACGTCGCGCGCGAGGGCGACACGGTGCTGATCGGCCCCGGCACCTACCGCGAGAGCGTGCACCTCGCCAAGCGGAACGTCGTGCTGCGCGGCACGGACCGCTCCGCGGTGGTGTTCGACGGCGGGCTGAAACTGGCCAACGGCATCACCGCCACCGGGCCCGGCTCGGTGGTGGAGAACCTCACCGTCCACGGCTACCTCGCCAACGGCGTGCTGTTCACCGGCGTCACCGACGAGAAGCTGCAGCAGCGCGGCGCGGGCGGCTCGGCGTACGACCCGCTGGACACCGCGCGCTTCCCGCCCGTGGAGGGCTTCCGGGCGACCAGGGTGACGGCGTACAACAACGGCCTGTACGGCATCTACGCCTTCGACGCGCGCGCCGGGGTGATCGAGGAGTCCTACGCCTCCGGGCACGCCGACTCGGGCATCTACGTCGGCCAGTGCAAGCCGTGCGACACCCTGGTGCGCGGCAACACGGTGGAACGGAACGCGGTCGGCGTCGAGTTGACCAACGCCTCGGACGGGCTGTCGATCCTGGGCAACCGCGCGGCGGGCAACCGGGTGGGCGTCACGGTGAACTCCAACGACCTGGAGGCGCTGGCCCCGCAGCACGGCGCGGTGATCGCGGGCAACGTCGTCGTCGACAACAACGCCGCCGACTCTCCCGAGCAGGCGGACGGCGGCTTCGGCATCGGCATCGGGATCGGCGGCGGCACCGCGAACCGGGTGGAGCGCAACCTGGTCCGGGGCAACCGCGCGGCCGGTGTGGTCGTCACCGACCCGGCGGGCCACCCGGCGAGCGGCAACCGGGTCGAGGGCAACCAGGTGGACGGCAACGGCGCCGATCTGGTGCTCGCCTCCGTCGACCCCGGAAACTGCTTCAGCGGCAACCGGCCGGCCAGGCAGAGCCCGGACGGCCTGGAGGCCGCGGCGGCGTGCGGCGGACCGGGGCGCGGGCCGCTGGCCGCCGGTCGGCCGGCTCCGGTGCAGGCGCCACCCGGCGTCCCGTTCAGCCGGGTGCCGGCGCCGCCCGCGCAGCCGTCGCTGCCGGACCCGGCGGCGCCCGGCCGACCGGCGACCGGCCTGCCGGGGGCGGTGGACCCGGGGGCGTACCCGCTCCCGACGGACCCGGGCGCGCTCCCGCCGCAGCCGGCGGGGTGACGTCCGGCGTGCGGGGTCAGGCAGGTGGGAGGCCTCAGCCGGTGAGCCAGGGGGCCTCGGGGAGCTTGGCGGTGTCGTCACGCCCGGCGAAGTCGACCGTGGCCGGGGTGCCCAGACCCGGCATCCGCATCGTCACCCGCCGCAGCCCGCCGTCGCCGTCGACCCAGTAGGTCAGCGGCGACCGCTCGCCGTCGGGCGCCGCACCCTGGGCGCGCGGCCCGGCGAACCGGTCGTAGCCGCGGCCGTCGATGCGGTCGTGGCCGAGCAGGCGCGCGCCGGACTGGGCGAGCAGCAGCGGGTTGTCGGGCCGGTCGGCGCCGAGTTCGACGATCAGCTGGAGTCCGGCGTCCAGCGGGTCCGCGGTGTAGGTGCGCGGGGACCAGCCCTGCCGGGGGATGCGCTCGGCCTGCTGCCAGGCCGGGCCGCCGGCGCCGGCCGGTTCGGGGGCGAGCCCGAGGCCGCCGGCGTCCCAGACGACCAGGCCGTGGTCGAGCGGGCCGTTCGCCCCGGTGACCTGGTAGCGGCCGGTGCCCCGGCGGGTGCGGTAGTCCACGACGCCCTCGACCCGGACGTCGACGCCCCCGCCCTCGGCGGCGGTGAGCGTCACCGCGACCGGACTGGCCTCGAAGAGGTTCAGCCGCGACAGGGCCAGCCGGGAGGCCTCGTCGACGGTCACCGGCCGCTCCTTCGGCCCGTCGTCGGCGGCGCGGTAGGCGACCAGGCCGCCCGCGGCGGTGGCGCACACCGCGAGGGCGGCCAGGCTCCTGAGCCAGAAGGTCCGACGACGCGGCCTGGGGGTGTCGGCCTTCGTCTTCCGGGCCATGCGGGTGCCTTCTCTCGTGGGTCGGTCGGTTGGTTGGTTGGTTGGTCAGGCGGTCGGGCACAACACACGGGCGGGTCCGGGGACCTGAGGTCCGCGGACCCGCCCGATCAGTGCGGTACCCGCCCGGGCCGGTGCGGGCCCGGGCGGGGGTGGCCTACCGGAAGCGGGCTCCCGGCAGTGGCCTGACGGCTACCGCTGCTGGGCCCGGCGCCGGCGCGCCAGCAGCACGATCGCCGCACCGAGTCCGGTCAGCGTTGCCGCACCGGCCAGCATCACCGGGATCCCCTCGCCCGCACCGGTGCTGGCCAGGTGCGATCCGGGGGCGGGGAGCGGCGCGGGCGGGGCTGGCGCCGGGGGTGCCGGAACCGGGGCCTGCGTCTGCGTCGGCACGGGCGTCGGCGTCGGGGTCGGCGTAGGCGTCGGCGTCTCGGTGGGCGTCGGGGTCGGGGTGGGCGTCGGCGTCGGGATCAGCCGGTTGACGGCCGTCACCTCGACTCCGGCGGCGAGGTTGTCGGCGTTCAGCACCAGCGGCCCGAACACCGTGCTCTCCGGCGCGGAGTAGCCCTCGGGCGGGCTCACCTCCTGCCAGTAGTACGTCCCCGGCACACCGCTGCCCTTGCAGAGGCCGTCGGCCCCGGTGGTGCAGGGCTCGCCGACCGCCTTGTCGGCCTTGTCGCCGGTGGTCTGCAGCCCGTCGGTGCCGTTGGTCTCCTTCCAGAGCCGGAACTTCGCGCCCGCCAGCGGCTTGCCGTCCTGGTCGTGCTTGACCAGGCGCAGCGCGCCCTCCTGCTGCCGGAACCCGAAGTCGTAGGTGTGGTCGTTCTCGCCCGGTCCACCGGTGGTCAGCGCCCGTTCGGCGTACTGCCCGCCCGCCGGGACGACACCCTTGGAGTCGATGAAGGCGTTGTCGCCGACGTCCGCGTCGGTCGGCACCCACTGGTACAGCGGGCCGCCCTTGGCGTAGTCGGCGGGGTTGTCGAGGCGCACGGTGTACTTCGTGCGCGGCTTGAGGCCGCCGGTGACATTGGAGTCGTCGAAGTAGTACTCACCGCGCGCGGTGGTCTTGGTGGTGCCGACGAGCTTCCCCGTCTCGTCGTACAGGTCGACCGTCGCGCCAGGTACGGGGCGCTGGCCCGGGCGCTGGATGCCGCTGCGCTCGGGGTCGTACCAGACCCGGTTGCCGATCTGGAGCGGGGCCTGGTCGCAGAGCACCTCCAGGTCGCCCATCGAGGCGCCCTTGCCGAACGGGGCGACCTCGCCCTGCGGGGTGAGCCGGAAGCCGAACTTCGGGTCCTGCGCGCCGCTGCGCTGGAGGAACGACGTGCCGTAGCCGAGCGCGGTGTGGTTGGGGTCGAAGGCGGAGGTCGCGATGGTGTTCTCGACCTTGGAGTCGGCCATGCCCGCGAACGCCGTGTTGCGGTGACCGCCCCAGCTGGTGTCGAAGAAGCGGGTGCCCCGGGGGGACAGTCCGCAACCGCCGTTGGTGTCCATCACATAGGCGCCGTTCGCCGGGCAGGCCTTGTTGAGGTCACCGCCCGACATGACGGAGGAGTAGGGCACACCGGACGGCCCGCGGTCGGCGAAGCGGTCGCGGAAGGCCAGCAGCATCGAGCCGTCGGTCTCGAAGGCGATCTCGCCGAGCTCGGGTTCGGGCTGGGCGATGGTGGCGTTGCCGCACGCGTTGCCGTTCTGCGAGGTCGGCCACGTGTTGGTCCACGGGAACCAGGCGGCCCCGTCGCAGGGGCCCCCTCCGACGGTCGTCTGGCGCGGGTAGTCCAGCGGCTGGTTCAGGACCGGCGCCGCGAAGGCACCGGTGGCCAGGTCGAACGGCAGCACCACGGCCCGCAGGTCGGAGGCCTTGCCGGTCGACTCGCCCGAGCAGACGCCGCCGAGGAAGCCGGTGCCGTCCTGGAGGCCGAGGCCGAACGGGCGCCAGTCCCCGGCCGCCGGGCAGCCCGGGTCCGGGACGGGGTAGGCGGCCTTCGGCGCGGCGGCCGTGGGCGCGGTGGCGTCGTAGCGGTAGAGCTTGCGGTCGTTGAGGTTGACGACGAAGAGGTCCTTGCCGTCGTCGGTGACCTTGATGCCGCCGAGGCTCTCCTTGCCCGGTACCGCGAGGAACCCGTCGTCGGTGCCGCCGCCGTGGGCGGTGGTGCCGGTGTTCGGGACGGTGGCGAACAGCGTGGTCCGCTTCGTCTCGACGTCGGTCACGTAGATCCCGCCCGCGCCGCCGGGGCCGTAGTCCGTGGTGCGCTTGGCGACGGCCGAGGAGAACACCCGCCGGTCGGCCCGGCTCCACGCGATGCCGTACAGCGTGCCGGTCTCGGCGTTGGTGGCGATGTTCGTGGCGTTGGCGTCCACGCCGTCCTGGCCGCGCGCGCTGTACGGGAAGGAGACCAGCGTGCGCTGCGTCCCGCCCTCGCGCGTCGTGGGCTGGCAGGTCGTCACCAGTGTGGCGTTCTTCTGACAGTAGTCGCCGGGGCTCCACAGTCCGGTGGTGAGCGCCGCGTTCTTGCCGCCGGAGAGGTCGACGAACTCCTCGTTGCTGCTGAGCTGGTTGGGCGCGCCGTCCAGGCCCTGGCGGGAGGCGAAGGCCGGATAGAGCTTGCCCGGCTTCGGATTCACCACCTGGACACGGTACTTGCCGCCGGTGAGCTTGGTGCCCGGCACCAGCGTCACCGTGCCGTCCGCCGCCGTGGTGCCCTCGACGCCGGCCCCCGCGTCGTCGGTGAGGGTCACCTTCACGCCGGCCATGCCGGGCTCCAGCGCGGGCGTCCACACCCCGGTGGTGTCCACGGCCCGCACCACGCGGACCGTCACCGTCCCGTCGGCCGCCTGCGGGAACGCGGCCGGGGCGGCCAGTAGCGAGCACGCCCCGATTCCGAGGAGCAGCGCCGCGGCGCCGCCCACGGTACGGCGGCCGAGCACTCCCGGCCGCCGCCGCTCCGGGCCGCGCGCGGCACCGGATTCCTGTTCACGTGTGGTTGTCATCCCTGCTCTCATCGTGCAGTTGGGCCTGCCGCCCCGACCCCGCGAGGGAGCTCGCGTGTGGCGGAAAGCCGCCATTGGTAATGGGAGCCTAAAGGGATTTCGGACAAGTTCGCAGGGAAACGAGGAACTTTGACGAATGACCAGACGTCTCCCGTGAGGTTGCGCTCTGACGGTCCGTCAGTCACCTAGAGCCCAGCCGGCGGCGCGCCGACACCACCGCCGCCCGGAGGGAGCGGGCCGGCCGTCGTCGACCGCGCCCGCCCACGGCGGTGGAGCCGCCCAGCGCCGTGGAGCCCGTCCTGGTGAAGGTGAGCGGGGCCGCCGCGGCCATCGCCCCGGCGGCGGCACCCGCCCCCGGGGTGCCGTACCGCCGCCGGCGGGCCAGCGCCCGTCCGCCCGCCCAGAGCGCCAGCGCCCCGCACAGCGTGACGGCCGTCCAGCCGGCCGGGCCGAGTGCATGGTCGGCCCGCTGGATCGCGCGCGGCAGGACGCCCGTCGCCGGGGCCTCGGCGGGGGAGGAGGCGGCGCCGGCCTCCTCGACCAGCTGCCCGACCGGCTGGACCTTCCCGATCGCCGCGAACCCCCAGTCGAGCAGCCCGGCCGCCTCGTCGTACACCGTCGACTGGGCCTCCGGGTGCATCACCGTCACCAGCAGCGTGCGCCCGCCGCGTTCGGCGGCGCCGGTGAAGGTGGCCCCGGCGTTGGTGGTGTAGCCGTTCTTCACCCCGATCAGGCCGGGGTACTTGCCGAGCAGCCGGTCGGTGTTGGCGATGTCGAAGGCGGTGCGCTGCCCGGTGGTCTTGTCCACCCCGCCGGGGAAGCGCGCGGTGCGGGTGGAGCAGTACGCGCGGAAGTCCCGGTTGCGCAGCCCGGCCCGGGCGAACAGCGTGAGGTCGTACGCCGAGGAGACCTGACCGTCCTGGTCGTAGCCCTCGGGGGACACCACGTGGGTGTCCCGGGCCTGCAGCGACTCGGCGCGGGCCTGCATCTGGGCCACGGTCTGCGCCAGCCCGCCGTTCATGTGGGCGAGCACGTGCACCGCGTCGTTGCCGGAGCTGAGGAAGACGCCCCGCCAGAGGTCCTCCACCCGGTAGGGCAGGTTCTCCTTGATGCCGACGAGGCTGCTGCCCGCGCCCAGGTCGGCCAGCTCCGCGGGCGCCACCCGGTGTTCCAGCGAGCGGTCGAACTTGGGCAGCACGGTGTCCGCGAACAGCATCTTCAGGGTGCTCGCGGGCGCCAGCGGCAGATGTGCGTTGCGGGCCGCCAGCACCTCGCCGGTGGTCGCGTCCGCGACCAGCCAGGACCGCCCGCTCAGCCCGGTCGGCAGTGCGGGCGCCCCGGCCAGCGGCGCCACCTGGACGGCCGGGCGGGCCAGCCGCGCGCCGCCGACCACGGCCGCCGCGTCCTGTCCGGACCCGCCGGGGGCCGCGGTCCCGGACGCCGCGGACGCCGCGGGCGCCGCGGCGGCGGGGCCCGCCGCGACCAGGGCGAGGACGGCGCAGGCGGCGGACAGCCTCCTGACGTGCTGTGACATCTGCTGCACATCGCGAACGTACCCGCGTCCCGCCCGCCCCGCCGCGCCCAGTGCTCCGTCCGGGCACCCGCTCAGGGCGCGCCCGGTGGCCGTACCGCCGCCTCGATGCAGGTTCGGCGGCTACTGGCGGTACCGGCTCAGCCAGGACGACGCCCCGCCCGCGGAGGACCTGGTCGAGGCGCAGGAGCGGCTGGCGGCGGCGCAGGCCACCGGCAAGGCCGGGCGCCGCCGAGCCGCGCGCGCCCGGCGGGAATCGTCAGACCCGGCCCAGCGGGAGCAGGTACTGGACGGGTTCGTCCAGGTCGTCCAGGGCGAGCAGCTCATGGGCCAGGTCGTCGTGGAGGCCGCCGAGCGGGGTGGTCGCGAGGCCGAAGGCCGCGGCGGTGAGCAGCAGGGTCTGCGTCACGTGGCCGGCCTCCAGCAGGCCCAGGCGCAGCGCCCGCAGACCGTAGCGGCGGCGCAGCAGGCCGAGGTCGAGGTAGACGGCGAGCAGGGCGGGGGCGTCGTCGATGCCGACGAAGTCCGGGTCGTCGGCGCGGCGGGAGAGGTAGGAGGAGAGCGCCTTGAGTTCGGCGAGGGCGGGGGCCGGGCCGATCCGGCGCAGCGCGCGCTGCTCCGGATCGCAGTGGTAGGTGCCGGCCTCGAGGCCGGTCACGTCCCGGGCCACCAGGCGCAGCCGGACGGTGTAGAGGGCGCCGGCGCTGGGGTAGGGCCGGTGCCGGCGGGTGCGGACGGTGCCGTCGGCAAGGGGCTGCCGGGAGTCGTGGCTCGGGGCGTGCGCGGACCACAGGACGCCGCCGAGGGTGCCCGCGGTGAGCGGCCCGTGCAGCGGGCCCCGGGCCGAGGTGCGGCTGTGCAGGGCCTCGGCCAGCGACAGCTGCGGCAGGGGGTCGGCGGCCAGCGGGATCGCGGGGAGCCGGGTGCGGGCCGCGGGGGCGGGCGGCAGCTCGCGCAGGGCGGTGTCCTCGGACCGGCCGATCTGGAACTTGCTGCGCTCCAGGTACTGGTGGTCGGCGGCGCGGTGGCCGGTGGGGAAGAAGGCGGGCGCGTCCTCGGTCTCCAGGAGGCTGCGGGCGGCGAGGCGGCACACGGCGCGCTCCTCGTCCGGTCCGACGCCGAGGCGGTTGAGCAGCATGTGCAGCTGGGAGGCCCAGATCCAGGGCAGGCGGTGGGCCTGGTCGGGAGGGACGGCGGCCTTCAGCCGCGCGTCGGCGGCACGGACCTGGTCGGCCCACTCGGCCAGCCAGGGGGAGGCGGCGCCGCTGTCGAGGCTCACCCGCAGGGCCCGGGCGCGGCGGGCCAGGGCCTGCCGCTGCAGGGCGAAGACGGAGTTCACCCGGGTGTGGACGGCGCTGCCGGGCAGCGGCTCGAACTCGGTGGTCCACCGCCAGGAGGCCGCGTGGCGCCGCAGCCACTGGGCGGCGGCGAGTTCGTCCAGGCCGAGCGCGTGGGCGGTGGTGTGGGCGAGGTCGAGGGCGAGCGGCAGCCGGGCCGACGGCTCGGGGGCGGCCCGTAGGGCGCGGACCGCGGCGCGGGAGGAGTGGATGAACACCTCCTCGGCGATCGGGAGGGCGGCCGGGCCTCCGTAGCGCTCGGTCTCGGGCCGGTAGGGCACGGCCTGGACCTCGCCGTGGCGGGAGGGCCAGGGGCCGTCGACAGCGGTGCGGCCGGCGGCGAGCCGGGCGAGGGCCGCGGCGAGCTCCTCGGCCGGCGGCCGGGCGGCGGGCGTGCCGCGCAGCCGGATGCGCAGGTGGGGGCCGCCCTCGCCGTAGCGGATGAAGAACCAGTGGGCGCCGGGGTGTTGCCCGGTCAGGTCGTCCAGCAGGGGTGCGAGGTCGTCCGTGAGGAAGGAGTCGGTGTCCTCGCGGGTGGTGTGCAGGGCGAGGTGGAGGCTCTGCCAGGCGTCGGCGGGTGCGGCCTCGGGGGCGCTGGGGTGCTGGTGGGTGGTCATGAGGTCCTCACGGGGCGGGCCGGGGAAGGAGCGGGTCGGGGAAGAGGGGGCGGGCCGCTGCGGCCGGCGTCACGGGAACGGGTGCGGGTGGAGCGGGAGTTCGTCGTGGCGCAGCGGGCGGGCGGTGCGGCCGAGCCGGTGCGGTACCTCCAGCAGCCGGGGCAGGCCGAGGGTGCGGCGGTTGACGTGGCCGAAGGTCATCGGGAGGGCGCCGGGGACGATCACCTTGGCGCAGTGCAGGCCGAGCCGGTCCCGGACGCCGGGTTCGTCCTGGGTGACCACCAGCACCTCCAGGCCCTCGGCGGCGAACCGGTCGACGGTGCGGTCCAGGAGCCGGCCCAGGTCGGTCACAGGCTCGGGCGCGCCGGGCCAGCGGTCCTGCCACGGCGCCTCGGAGCCGGGGGCGAACAGGAAGTCGAGGCGGGGCTGCGCCTCGGGCAGGGTGTTGAGGCCGACGTGGTCGTCCAGGGTGACGACCAGCTCGGGCCGGTCCAGCATCGGGCGCAGCCGGTCCGGGTCGCGGACGCCACCGGGGCCGTTGGGGCGGTGGGCGGCCTCCTGGACGTTGGTGACGACCTCGGCGACCGCCGAGCGGATGGCCGCCCGCGGGTCGTGGTGGGCCCCGGCGGCGAGGAAGCTGCGGGGTGCCCGGGGGTGGGTGCCCTGGTAGCGGCAGAGGGCGAGCACGGCGGGGATGCCCAGGTCGTTGGTGGCGTCGAGCAGGGTCAGCCGGTAGCCGAGGAGGGTGGCGCGATCGGCGAGGTGGGCGACTTCGGGGTCGTCGGTGGGCACGGTGACGGCGGGCAGCGGCGCACCGGTGTACCAGGCCATCAGAAAGGCGTCGCGTTCGGCGACCTCGAACAGGCCGTACAGGGCGGCCTCCTGCGGGCTGTTGCCGAGTCCGCAGCCGTTGGAGGACTCGTAGACCACCCGCGGACGCTCCCGGTCCGGCGTGTCGGGGACGTCCCAGTAGGCGACGTGTTCGGGTACGGCCAGGGCGCGGCCCCGGGTGAGCGACCAGCCGTACACCCAGTCCAGGACGAGGTCCGGGGTGTAGGGGACGGTGCGGCGGTCGGGGTGGCCCTGGTGGGCCGGGTCGGGCAGGCCGAGCCGGGCGGGGTCGACGGCGCGCTGCGGGCCGAGCTCGGCGTACCCGGCGCGCAGCACGGTGCGCCGTCCGGTGGGGCGCATCCCGGCGAACCGCTCCACCCCCTCGAACAGGGCGATGCGTTCGCTGGTGCGGAAGTCGCGGGCCCGGCCGTAGCCGCCGGCGTCGATCAGCCGGCCGTCCGTCACCCAGGCGGTGGTGAGGGCGAAGGCGGAGTCCTCGGTGCGGAAGAGCCGGCGGACGGGGCCGAAGCGCTCGTCGTACAGCTCGGCCCGCAGCAGGTCCGGTCCGGTGCGGTCGTTGGCGCCGCGCAGCACCTCGGGGTCGGGCAGCGGCCGGGGCCCGGCGGGCGGCCGGGCGGCGTCGGCGCGGTCGGCCGGCAGCGGGTGGCAGACCGGGCAGCCGCCGACCGGGCGGACGCGGTGGGTGGACCAGGTGGCGCGGTTGCCGTGGACGATGTGCACGGTCGCGCCGGGGGCCTCCTGTTCGGCTAGCAGATCCTCGGCGAGCAGGGCGACGGCCTCGGTCAGCGCCGGGGTGCCGGTGCCGCCGAGTGCCAGCCGGGGGCTGTGCCAGGGGACCCGGCCGCCGGCGGTGGCCAGCCGCTGGTACTCGGTGCAGTGGAGGCAGGCGGCGGCGCCGGGGTGGAGCACCGGGCCGACCACCGTCAGCGCCCCGTCCTCGCGTACCGGTACGAACCGCACCGGGTGTTTCAGGGCGTGGCGGCTCAGCTGTTCGGCCAGTTCGAGGGTCCACTCGGTGAGGTGGACGACGGCCGTGCCGGCCGTGGTCTCCAGGGCCCGGGCCGGGGTCAGGACGGGCGTCGGAGCGGGCTGGTCCAGGGCGGATGAGGCCGGGTCGGGGCGGGCCGGGGCGGTCATCGGTGCCCTCCGGAGGCGGCCGGGATCAGGACGGTGAAGCCGCAGGCGCGCAGGCCGGCGGCCAGCGGGTGGTCGGATCCGCCCGGGGGCCGCCAGAGCGCGGTGCGCAGTCCGGTCAGCCGGTGGAGGGCGGCCCGCAGGGCGGGTTCGCGGTCGGCGAGACCGGCCAGCCAGTGGTCGGTCCAGCCGTCGTCCGCCCATTCGGCGGGCCGGATCCCGGCGGCGGCGAGCGGGGCGCAGGCCCCGGACAGGGCGGTGTGGTCGGCGGTGCCGAGCGCGTGGTCGGCCATCGTGCGGGTGAGGGCCACGAGTGCGGCGAGGGCGGCCGCGTCGGCCGGGGTGGCCTCCACCGCCCGGGCGGGCGGGGCCGTGGAGGTCCGGACGGTGGCCACGAAGACCTGCTCCGAGCCGAGCCGCCGGACGGTCATGGCGGCCTCGGGGTGCAGCCGGCGGGTGAGGGTGGTCCACCAGTGCCGGGCCTGGGGGTGGTCGCGCCAGCCGTCCTCGGACGGCTCCGGCCCGGTGTCGGCGGGCCGGGCGAGGGCGGGCCGGGCGAGGGCGGCGCGGCGCAGCGCGCGCCCCAGGGCGTGGTCCGAGGTGGCGCCGACCACCGCGCCCTCGGCCCCGGCGGACCGGTCGGCGGACAGGTGGAGTTCGGCGGACCGGCAGACGGCCTCCAGCCGGGCCAGGTCCGTCCGGACCGCCCCGGCCACCAGGGTGCCGGCCGGGGTGCGGCAGGAGGCCAGCGCGGCGGGGAGTTGGGGCAGGCCGCCGGGCAGGGGTGCGTCGAGCACGCCGAGGCGCGGGTCGCCGAGGGCGTCGGCGCGGCGCAGCGCCTCGGCGAGGTCCACCGGGGCGGGGGCGTCCGGCGGGTGGCCGGGGGTGGGCGGTCCCGCGGCCCAGGGGTGGTAGTCGGCCCGGGACGGTCGGGCCTGGGCGAGCAGCACGGCGGGGCGGCCGGTCAGCAGGCGCGGGTCCTGGTCGGGGTCGGACGGATCGGGCAGGCCGGTGATCGCGCAGAGGAGGCGCTGGGCGGCGGCCCCGGCGAGGAGCGCGCGCAGGGCCGGCGGCGTGTCGGGCGCGGGCGGTGCGTCGGAGGCGGGACCGGCCGGTGCAGCGGTCCGGCGCAGGCGGGTGGCGAGCGCCGAGGCGTCCGCGCGGGCCCGGGCGGGGTCGGCGGGTGCGGTGACGAAGCCGTCGCCGGCGTCCACCACCACGGCCACCGGCGGTGTGGTGGCGGCGGCCAGCACCCGCCCGGTCGGCAGGGCCGGGTCGACGGTGATCTCGGGGGTGGTGCCCGCCCGGGTGAGGGCGTCGGCGAGGGCCAGGGCGAGCGGATGGCCGGGGTGCGCCGCGGTGATCACCGGGCGCGCGGCGGTGAGCGCCTTGGCCGCCTCGGCCGGGTGGGCGGCCACCGAGCCGGGCCAGGGCGGGAGTTCGGTCCCGTCGGGGTGCTCGACCAGCAGGTCGTGCTCGCGCAGTCGGGCGGTCAGGGTGGCGAGCGCGGCCTCCACCCGGGGGTCGGGCGGGGAGGCAGGGGTGCTCGGGGCATCGGCTGCCGCCTCGCCGAGCCGGTCGCGGAGCTGTCGCCACAGGGCCGGGAGCGCCCGGCTGCCCTCCAGGGTGACGGCGCCGTCCCGGCCGCGCAGGTGCAGCCCCGCCCGCAGGGGAGTGGCGGCGACCCCGGGGCGCAGCCTCGGCCGGCCGGCCGGCTCGCGGGGTGCCACCGGGGACGGTTCGTCGGACGGCTCGGTGGGCGGGCCGGTGTGCGCCCGCGCGTGGTCGGCGCTCACGCGGACCGCTCCACCGCGTCGACCACGGCGCCGAGCCGGGCCCGCCAGTCGTGGCCGGTGACGTCCGGCACGGCCCGCACCACCAGGTGGGCCGCCAGGTAGCGCTCCAGCGGCTGGACGTCGCAGATCGCGAGCAGCCGGTAGAGCGCGTTGGTACAGGCCCGGTAGATCAGATAGTCCGGTCGGCTCCACATCGTGCCCTGCGGGTCCGAGCGGCTGAGCAGGCGGTGGAACTCGCTGTACCGGGTGCGGGCGTCCCGGTCCCAGCGTTCGGCGGTGGCCGGATCTCCGAGGGCGGCGGCGCGCTCGCGGTACTCCTGCGGGTCGCCGCCGAGGTCGGCGCCGGCCGCCAGCCGCTCCGCGGTGAGCTGCCAGGCGGTGGCGGACCACTGCGCCCAGACCTGCTCCCAGCCGTCCGCCGCGCCGCCGGCGATCCGGGCGACCAGGGCGGTGACCGTCGGCCGGGTGGCCTGTCGGCGCTGCTCGAAGGCCGCGCGCAGCCGCCCGTGCGGGTCGTCGTGCACCAGGAAGTCCTCCAGGTGCGAGACGAAGGAGTAGTGACCGCCGACCAGACCGTCCGGGTGGGCGCTGGCATGGGCGGTGAGCGCCGCGACCGCCAGCCGGACCCGGGCGGCCGGGGCGTCGCCGTGAGCGCCGAGCACATCGCAGGCGGAGCGCAGCGCGGGCAGGCCCAGCCGCAGCAGGTCGTCGCGGAGTGCCAGGCCGTCGGCGCCGAGCAGGGCGCGCAGCGAGGACCGGTCGACGGGTTCGATGCGGACGGTGTTGTCGGGCACCAGCGGGCCGTACGGCGGGGCGATCAGTTCCGCGCGGCCGGCCGCGGCGGCCTGTTCGAGCAGCTGCTGCTCGGTGAGGTCGGCGACCGAGGGGTGGGTGCGGGCCCGGTCGCGCAGGGCGTCGGCGGTCCGTTCGGCGGTCGCGGCGACGAGCTCGGCCGGGCCGCGCAGCCGCAGCCGGACATGCGGGCCGTACAGCCAGTGGCGTTCGACGTGGACGGTCAGCCCGGCGGCGGCCGCGCGGTCGGCGAGCGGCAGGACGGCCTCGCGCAGCAGCGGGGCCTTGGTGGGGTGGCGGTGGTACAGGACGACGTCGCGGGCGGTGCTGTCCGGCTGGTCGTCGGCCGGGTGGCTCATCGGGTGTCTCCTTCGCGAACGCCGGGCGGACCGGTCGGTGCCGAGGTCGTCGGGGGTCGAGCGGGGGCGCGGCCTCGTGACGGGGCCGGGGCGGTCGGTCACGGGTGCGGGCCGGAGCGCGGAGGTCGGGCCGGGCGGTAGGTCTCGACGACGAGTTCGACGGCGTGGCGCGGGCGGTCGTGGCCGCCGGGGGCGGGCAGGGCCTCCTCCAGGACGGCGCCGCCCGGGTGGCGGGTCAGCCATTTGGCGAGGCAGCGCAGGTGGAGGGCGTTGCCGAGGTCGAGGGCCTGCGGCTTGGGGGCGTTCAGCCGGGCGAGGAAGTCCTCGACCGGGCGTCCGGCGGGCGCGCCGGGCACGGGGTGCAGGAAGAGCCGGTCGGGCAGGTCGAGCAGGGCGCGCCAGCGGGCGGCGGTCGCGACCGGGACTTCCTGGTCGGCGGCGAGATCGGCGCGCAGGGCGTCGAGGACGGGGGCCGGCAGGTGCCATCGGCGGCGGGCGAGGACCAGGTGGCGGTGGCGCAGCCGCGGGGTGCGGACGACCTCGCCGCCCGGGGCCGGCACCGTACGGCGGGGCAGCAGCGGGCGGAAGTCGACCACGCCGCCCGGATGGTCGGCGAGCAGCGGGCCGATTCGCTGGGGCAGCATCACCGGCGCGAGGAAGCCGAGATAGAGGACGTCGAGGAGTTCGCCGGTGGCGCGCAGCCGCAGCCGCAGCTGGTCGCCGACCGGGTCGTGGACGAGGTCGAGGTCGTGCTCGGCTAGGGAGGTCCAGCGCCGGTCGGGGCCGATCTCGTCGGCCAGCAGCAGCGGGTGGAGGTTGGCGTTGAAGCCGCCGACGGGCCGGATCTGGGCGGCCCGGGCAGCGTCGCCCAGGCCGTGCCGGATCTGCCGGGTGACGGCGTCGGCGGCGCCCGGGTCGACGGAGTCCAGGAAGCGGCTGGTGAACCTGCCCCAGCCGCCGTAGACGTGGTTGACGCAGAGCAGTCCGTCGGCGTGGTCGCGCTGGACGAAGTAGGAGTAGCTGAGCGGGCGGGCGGCCGTCCAGTCGGGCAGCCGGGCGGCCAGGTCGCGGACCAGGTCGGCGGGCAGGATGATCTCGGGGCCGTCCGCGGCCGGGCCGGCGGCGGTGAACTCCTTCCGGAGGGAGGTGAGTTCCTCCCGTTCGCCGGTGCTGTGGGCGGGGTCGGCGGGTCGGCCGGCGTCCTCCCAAGCGGCGGCCAGCTCGGCGCCGAACTCCCAGGGGTGGGGGCAGCTTCCGCCGGGGCCGTAGCGGGCGACGAAGCGGTCGCGGGCGGCCCGGCGCATCAGGTGCCCGAGGTCGAACAGCTCGGCGAGCGCGGTGAGTTCGCCGAGCGCGGTGTGGTCGGCCTGGTCCAGGAGGGGGCGAGTGGGCAGCGGTGCGGGGGCGACGACGTCCTCGCTGAGCACGGTGAGCGGGGCGGCGTCGGCCGGGACGGGCCGGCCGCTGTCGGCGAGGAGCCGGTGCCAGCCGTCGCCGAGGGCGGTCAGCAGGGCCGGGCGCCGGTCGGCGTCGGTGGCGGCGAACCCTGCGGTGTCGTCGGCGAGTTGCTCGATCCGGTCGGCGAGGTCGGCGTCCTCGGGCCACTGGCGGAGCCAGTCGGCGAGCCGTCGGAGCGGGGCCTGGTCCTGCGGGTGGACGGGGTCGGAGGGCACCAGCAGCCCGGCCTCGGTCAGCCGGTCGACGAAGCCGGTGGCGGAGGGGTCGCCGGGCGGGCGGCCGAGCGCGGCGGCGAGCCGGTCGGCGAGCAGCGCGCAGGGCGCGGGGTCGGCGGTGAGGGCGGCGAGCACGTCCAGCGCCGCACGGGCGGGCAGTTCGACCTTCTCCTCGCGGACCACGAGGTGCCGGCCGCCGGCGAACAGCACCTGGCTGCGGGCGTAGTGGGCGCGGCCGTCGGCGACCCGGGCGGTGCTGGTCATCCGGTGGGGCAGCGCCCGGCGCCGGCGCGGCTCGGCGAGCAGGGCCTCGGTGAGCGCGCCGACCAGCGTCCGGTTCTCCCTGACCACCGGGCGCAGCGCCGGTCGGCCCGGTCCGGGGCACTCGGCGGTGGCGGCGGCCGTCGTCTCGGCAGCCCAGCCGACGGTGGTGAACCAGGAGAGCGGACTGGTCTTGGTGCTGGCCCGCAGGGCGTGCCGCAGCACGGCGGGCTCCTCCTTGCGCGCCCGGCGCCCGCCCTCGCCCCGGCCCGCGGTGGCCACGGCGCGCAGCAGGTCGGCGCTGGTGAGTGCGATGGCGCGGGTGAAGTCGGGTGAGCGGCAGAGCTCGGCGAGCGCGGCGCGTTCGGCGGCCAGGGCCGGCGGGGTGGCACCGGCCAGCTCGTCGAGCAGGCCGGCGCGGCGCTCCTGCAGGGCGAGCCACTCGGCGAGGCGGGGCACCCGGGCGGGGAGGTCGCCGAGCCGCGTCAGCAGGGCGGCGCCCGGCCGGCGCCCGTTGTACAGGGCGCGGCGCAGCGGCAGCACGACCTGGCGGTGGAACTCCTCGGTGTGCGCAGCGCGGCTGGCGAAGAGGTCGTCGCCCAGGGCGGGCCGCAGGGCGGCGTCCTCGGCCTCCACGGCGGTGAGCCGGTCCAGCAGGGCGCGGAGCGCGGCGGCGGCGGCCGACTGGGCGGGCAGGGGGAGCGCGGTGGTGCGGACCAGCGCGTACGGGGCGGTCCGGGCCGGCGGGACGCGCACCGGGGCGGCCGGCTGGGCGGGGTGCGGCATGCGGGGCTCCCGTCGGGCAGTGGAGCACGGCCGGTCCCACGGTGGGGACCGGCCGTGCGGGGACGCGCTGTGCCTGGAGGGCGTGCGGCGCTGCGCCGTCGCGCGACGCCGTGGCGGTCAGCCGATCGGGGTCAGGTCCCTCGGGGGCGAGGACTGCGCCCGGTCAAGCGCCCTGATGACCACCTGCTGTGACGGTACGTCAGATCTGGACGTCCGCGATGATGTTCTGCTGGGCACAGGAGGACGAGGCCTGGCAGGAGCAGGAGCCCCAGGAGGCGCCGTTCTCGGGCAGCGCGGCGGTGTCGCGCAGCGCGGTGACGGTGAGCTCGCTGAGGTCCAGGTCCTGCAGGTCGAAGCCCTGGTCTGCGGTGATGTCGGACATGGTGTACTCCCTTGGTAGGCAGTCGAGGCCGAGATGCGCCTGACGGGATGGATGGGTCGGGGCATGCCGGTAGTCCGGTGGAAGTGGCTCGGACCGGGGTTCCCGGCGGCCTGTCGGCGAGTCTAGGGCGGCCGGTTAGAGCCCCGGCAGAGCGGCTCGACAGATTGGCCGGTTGCCTCCGCAGCGCCCCGCAGCGCCGTTGCCACGGCCCCGGAGGGCGGACGGCCGGGGCTCCCGCCGCGCCGGGAACCCGCCGCCGTCGGCCTTGGGCTCGGTATGCCCCCAGGTCACGTACCGGCGCGGGGCGGCTCCCAAGGGCGTTGCGGGACGGGACGGTTGAGCCGTCCGGGGCCTGCGCCGCGGTTGCGCCGGCGGGGTAGGGCGGATCGCCCGGACGGCTCCGGGCGATAGGTAATCAGTCAGTCGGCAGCGGATCGCAAGCCGCCGTGCCCGACCGCCGTCCGGTCCGGGCCGCGGTCAGACGGGCAGCAGTCGGGTGATCAACTCGCCCAGCCGGCGGGCGTTGCGGCAGGAGTGCATCTCCACCACCTCCGCGTAGGCGGCCGCGGCGGAGTCGCCGGTACGCCACAGCGCGGGCGCCTCCGGGTTGAGCCAGTACACCCGGCGGGCCCGGCCGGCGACCGCGCGCAGCGCGGGCAGGTTCGGGTCCCGGTGGTTGTTGCGGGCGTCGCCGAGGATCAGCAGGCTGGTCCGCGGGCCGAGCGCGTCGAGGTGCCGCTCGGCGAACTCGCCCAGCGCCGAGCCGTAGTCGCTGTTGCCGTGGTAGCCCATCACCTTGGCTCCGGTGAGGATGGACCGGGCCAGCCGGGCCGGGTCCGCGCCGTCCTTCGTGACCAGGTCGGTCACCTCGGCGGTGCGGTTGACGAAGGCGAACACCCGGACCTTGCTGAACTGGTCGCTCATCGCCCGGACCAGCAGCATGGTGAAGTCGGCGAAACCGGCCACCGATCCGGAGACGTCGCACAGCAGCACGATCTCCGGCCGGGCGGGTCGGCGCCGCCGGTACGCGGGCCGCAGCGGTACCCCGCCGGTGGACAGCGAGCGACGCAGGGTGCGCCGCAGGTCGATCTGGCCGCGGGCGGCCCGGCGGCGGCGCGCGGCCAGCCGGGTGGCCAGCTTACGGGCCAACGGGTGGACGGTGCGGCGAAGTTCGGCGAGCTGGTCACGGCCCGCGGCGAGGAAGTCGATCCGGTCGGGGCTGGGGGCGATGGCCCGCTCGGCGATCCGCTCGGTGCCGCGCAGCTCGGCCACCCGGCGGCGGGCCTCGGTGCCGACCATCGTGCGGAACAGCTGGATCCGGCGGCGGATCTCGTCGGCGGCGAGGCGGTCGGTGAAGTCCGGGGCGGCCCCCTCGCGCAGCGCCGCCAGGACGCGGGCGAGCAGGGTCTCGGGCGCGAGGCGGCCCAGGGTCTGGTGGGCGGACCAGCCGTCCGAGGTCGGCGTGGAGCCGGAGCCGTACCGCCCGAAGGCCGCCACCGCCTCGCCGGCCAGCCGGGCCAGCGCGGCCCGGTCGTCGGCGGCGAGGGCGTCGGCGATCCGCTCGCGCAGGTCCTCGCGCGCATCGCGGGGCGCGGCGCCGTGCTCCGGCTCGCCCTGGCGCGGCCCGCCCGGCGCCGGGTCGACCCGGGCGGACTCCGGGTCGCCGACGCCGAGCGGGAAGAACAGGTCGAAGGTGGCGTCGAACACCGCGCGCTGGCCCTCGCCGCGCAGCAGCGCCGCGCCGAGCCCCGCACGCATCTGCTCCCGGTCGGCCAGCCCGAGCACGTCGAGCACGGCCGCCGCGTCGACGGTCTCGGCAGGCCCGATCCGCAGGCCGTGCCCGCGCAGCGCCCGGACGAAGCCGGTCAGCCGGGCGGGGGTGCCGCCCGTCGCTCCTGCGGCGGCGCCCGTCGTTCCTCCGGTGGGGGCCGGGCTCATGCCGGGGTGAGCTTCTGGGCGGCCTGGAGGACGTCGTCCTGGTGCTTGAGGATCACCCCGAGGCTGGCCCGCACCACCGCCTCGTCCAGGGTGTCGGCGCCGAGTGCGAGCAGGGTGCGGGCCCAGTCGATGGTCTCCGCCACCGACGGCGCCTTGCGCAGCTCCATCGCCCGCAGCGCGCCGACCACCCGGACGAGCGACTCGGCCAGGGCGGCGTCCAGGCCGGGCACCTTGAGGCGGACGATCCGCTGCTCCAGCTCGGCGTCCGGGTAGTCCAGATGGAGGAACAGGCAGCGCCGGCGCAGGGCCTCGGACAGCTCGCGGGTGGCGTTGGAGGTGAGCAGGACGAAGGGGCGGCGGGTCGCGCTGATGGTGCCCAGCTCCGGGACGGTGACCTGGAAGTCGCTGAGCACCTCCAGCAGCAGGGCCTCCATCTCGACGTCGGCCTTGTCGATCTCGTCGATCAGCAGCACGGTCGGCTCGTCGCCGCGGATCGCGGTCAGCAGCGGGCGGGTGAGCAGGAACTCCTCGCCGAAGATGTCGGTGCGGGCCCGGTCCCAGTCCTCGTCCCGGCCGGCGGTGATCCGCAGCAGCTGCTTGGCGTGGTTCCACTCGTAGAGCGCGCGGGCCTCGTCGATGCCCTCGTAGCACTGCAGCCGTACCAACCGGGCGGCGCCGATCGCGGCCACCGCCTTGGCCAGTTCGGTCTTGCCGACGCCGGCCGGGCCCTCGACCAGCAGCGGCTTGCCCAGCCGGTCGGCCAGGAACACGGTGGTGGCCACCGCCGTGGACGCCAGGTATCCCTCCTCGGCCAGCTTCGCCGCCGCGTCCTCGACCGACTCGAAGAATCCCGTCCCGTCGCCCATCAGCCCTCAACTCCCCGTCGCGGTGTCCGTCCGCAGCACCCTACCGGCGAGTCACATCGCTGTCCCGGGGGGGCGGGGCGGCCGGGGCCGGGGCGTCCGAGGCGGTGCTCGGCCCGGGGCGGTGCTCGGCCCGGGGCGTTCGCGCGCGGCAGGGCGCACGCCCGCCGGGGGTGCCGGGGGCGTGCGCCCGAACCAGGACCGGGCGGTCCGGTCAGTTGACGTAGATGTGCGGGTTGCCCGCGACGGAGGTGTCCAGCACGGGCCCGTAGGTGGCGGTGAAGTACCCGGCGGCGAAGCAGGTGCTCGGGCCGGAGAACTTGTTGAACACCTGGGAGGCGAAGCCGATGGTCTGGGCGGTGTTGCTGGTGGTGCCGGAGATGCTCCCGGGTGCGCGGTAGACGCAGGTGATGGTGCCGAGGATGGTCTTCAGCACGACCGTGGTCTGCAGCGGCCCGGCGGTCGGGCTGAGCGTCACCGGGCTGCCCGCGCTGTCGCTGACGGCGTTGGTGAACGGCAGGTTGTTGACGGTGACGCTCTGCACGCTCGTCACACCGATGACGTTGGCGGTGCAGGAGCCGAAGGTGTGGCTGTTGAGCTGCTCGACGGCGACGCCCGGCGCGGCCGGGTTCGAGGTGACGGTGGCGGAGAAGGAGGAGACGGCGCACTTGATGCCGCTCGTCCCGGTCGCGCTGGAGTAGAAGGCGGCGTAGCTGCCCGGGACGAGGTCGGCGGTCAGCACGTCGCCGACGGCGGCGGCGGTCCCGCCGGGGGCGCCGTAGGTGAGGACGGCGGGGGCGGCGGCCTGGGCGGGGGTGACGGCGGCGGTGGCCAGGGCAAGGGCGGCGAGGGCCGCGGTGCCGAGGGTGCGGCGGATGCGCATGAGGGGGTGCCTCTCTCCGTGGGGAGCCGGGTGGGGGTCCCGTGGACCGGGCCCGCGGCATCGGCCGGCCGGGCGGGTGACGGGTGTGGAACGAGGCGTACGCGACTCGGCGGGCCCGGCGCCACGGGCCCGCCCGTACGGCGGCAAACGGGGTGCGGTAGGTGCTGCTGTGCGCCGGGTGCGGAAGGTGCAGAGGGCGCGGGGAGTGCGGTGAGGTGCAGTGGGGTGCACGTCGACGGCTGCCACCGCCGGGCATGCGTTCGCCATACTGGACAGCCGGAACGCGTGGAGGTTTCCGGAGGGCCGATGCCACCGGATTGGAAACCTGCGAGTGTTGTAAACCAGCCCTTGCCTCAATGTCAATACAGTGCACAGGAGTTGGCGATGGATCCGAACCCCGTCCAGAGCGCCGAGGCGCTGCTGCTGCCCGGCGCGAGAACCGGCCGCGACCCGGCCCGCTCGATCAAGCGCGGCCCGAGCCGGCTGCCGCCCGACGTGGTCGCCGCCACCCAACGGGAGCGCCTGCTCGACGGGTTGGTGCACACGGTGGCCGAACACGGATACCAGCACGCCACGGTGAGCGACATCTGCCGGGCGGCTGGCGTCACCAGGCCGGTCTTCTACGAGCTGTTCAGCGGCAAGGAGGATGCCTTTCTGGCCGCCCACCGGCACGGCACCGGCGTGGTGATCCGCCGGATGGCGGCGGCCTTCGCCGCCGCACCGGACTGGTGCACCGGCATCCGCGAAGCGCTGCGCTCGATGCTCGACCTGCTGGCCGTCGTCCCGGCCTTCGCCACCATGGCGGTGATCGAGATCGAGGCGGTCGGGCCGGCCGGGCGCCGCGAACGGGAGCAACTGCTCACCCGCTTCCGGGCGTTCTTCGCCGAGGTGCCCGCTCCGCCCGGCGGGGTGGCGGCGCAGGCACTGGTGGACTCGGTGGTCGGCGGCGTCTACGCCACCCTCTACCGCTGCGTCGACGGTCGGCGGACGGCCGAACTGCCCGATCTGCTCCCCGTGCTGAGCCTGTTCTGCCTGGCGCCGTTCCTCGGCCCGGCGGAGGCCGCCCGACGGCTGGCGCCACCGGCCCCAACGGGCTTGCCGGGTAAGGACGATGATCCTTCGTGCACCCGTATTGACCCGTCGGATACCGGGCAGTAGCTTCCTGAATATCCACCTGTGGTCCGACCGGCCCGCCCCGCTGCCGAGGGGCGGTCGCACCGGTCGGGCCGCAGGACGCTGTCCGCGCCAGGACAACGTGCCAGTACGTGCCCGTCCCCACCACCCGAGGGAGCACCTATGGCCACGTCCGATGACGCAGCCCCCACGTCCGAGGGCGACGTTTCGCCCGCCTCGCCCGCTTCACCCGCCCACGCCCGGGGGCGGGTCAGGTTGCGGCGCACCGCGCTGATGGCCGTCCCGGCCCTCGCCGCCGGCGCCGTCCTGATGACCCTCACCGCACAGGGCGTCATAGGCGCCCAGTTCGCGATCTCGGGAATGCCGTTCACCGTCACCGCCGACAGCCTCGACGGCGTCGGCTTCGAGCAGTTCGGCAGCCTCGACCACATGATCGAGGGCAGCCCGAACGAGGGGGACACCGGCGGACAGGTCCTCGTCGCCGTCTCCGCCATCAAGCAGGCCTCGCTGACCAAGCTCTGCCAGAGCGTCGACCTCGGCGGCATCAACCTGCTGATCAGGGCCGGTGACGCGGGCACCCCGGTGACCGCCACCGACCTCACCACCGACTCCGACGTCTTCACCGGTGACGCCGCCTTCACCAACATCGAGATCGGCGGCGACGCCAGCACCTACACCAAGGCCGGCGTCCAGGGCCTGCCCGGGGTGTTCGGGCAGCAGGCCGACACCGTCGTCGTCCGCAACCTGCGGCAGCACAACTACGCCACCACCGCGGGCACGTTCAAACTGCCCAACCTGCGGCTGAGTTTCAGCAGCGAGGGCTGCTGACGGTGGCCGAACCCGTACCCGACGCGGAGGCCGCCCCGGTGGCCGAGCCGACCCCCGGCCCGACCGTACTCGGCCGCTGGCGCGGCTGGCGCGGCCGACGCCCCTTCTGGGGAGGCCTGTTGGTACTGCTGGGCGGCGCGGAGATCCTCTTCACCCTGCGGGCCCCGCTGCCCGTCGTCCTGCACATCGGGATGCAGGGGCTGGCCGGCTACCTGGTACCGGCCGTGATGACGATCTGCGGGGTGCTGATCCTCTTCAACCCCGCCCAGCGGCTGTTCTACTCGATCCTCGCCGTGCTGGGCTCGCTGGGCAGCTGGGTCACCTCCAACCTGGGCGGCTTCCTGCTCGGGATGATCCTCGGCGTCCTCGGCAGCTGCCTCACCTTCGGGTGGCTGCCCGACCAGCCCCCGCGCCGCCGGTGGCTGCGCGACCGCGCAGCCCGGACCAAGGCGGGCCCGGCCAGGGCGTGAACGGGCCGGGCCACGAAAGCGGCGCCCCGCCCCCGGTGATGGGAGAGCACCGGGGCCGGGGCGCCGTGACCGACGTCCGACGATCTGACGCCGCAGGGCGTCAGATCGTCGAGGCGTCGATCACGAAGCGGTAGCGCACGTCGCCGGACAGGACCCGCTGGTACGCCTCGTTGATCCGGTCGGCGGTGATCAGCTCGATCTCGGCGCCGATCCCGTGGGCCGCGCAGAAGTCCAGCATCTCCTGGGTCTCCGGCAGGCCGCCGATCATCGAACCGGCCAGCGACCTGCGGCCGGTGAGCAGCGCGTGGGCGTTCACCGAGACCGGCTTCGACGGGGCGCCGACCTGGACCATCGTCCCGCCGGTCCGCAGCAGGCCGAGGTAGGCGCTCAGGTCGAGATCGGCGGAGACGGTGTTGACGATCAGGTCGAAGGTGCCGGCCAGTTCGGTGAAGGTGGCCGGGTCGGAGGTGGCGCGGTAGTGGTGCCCGCCCAGCCGCAGGCCGTCCTCCCGCTTGCGCAGCGACTGGCTGAGCACGGTGACCTCGGCGCCCTTGGCGCGGGCGATCTTCACCCCCATGTGGCCGAGCCCGCCGAGGCCGACGATCGCGACCTTCCGGCCCGGGCCGGCCTCCCAGTGGGTGAGCGGCGAGTACATGGTGATCCCGGCGCAGAGCAGCGGCGCCGCGACGTCCAGCGCCAGCGCGTCGGGGATGCGCAGCGCGTACTCCTCGTCCACCACCAGCTGTGCGGAGTAGCCGCCGTGGGTGGGCGCGCCGTCGCGGCCGACGCCGTTGTAGGTGTACACCATCCCGGTGCAGTAGTTCTGCAGCCCGGCCCGGCAGTTGTCGCACTCGCGGCAGGAGTCGACGAAGCAGCCGACCCCGACCCGGTCGCCCACCGCCCAGCGGGTCACGCCCGGGCCGACCTCGGCGACCACGCCGGCGATCTCGTGGCCGGGCACCATCGGGAAGATGCCGTCGCCCCAGTCCTCGTCGACCTGGTGGATGTCGGAGTGGCAGATGCCCGTGTACCGGACGTCGATCAGGATGTCGTGCTCGCGCAGCGCCCGGCGGGTGATGACGGTGCGCTCCAGCGGGGCCTTCGGCACGGGGGCCGCGTACGCGGCGACGGTCCGCGCACCGGTCGTGTCCGCCGAACCGGCCGTGCCCGTCGCGCCGGTGGTGCCCGTCGTGCCGGTGGTGCTCGTCGTGCTCGCAGCGATCGTGCTGCTCGTGGTGGTCGTGTTCGTCATGTGCTCAAGGCTGCGCCGGTCGGGACGGCCCAACCAGACCAGGGATCAACGTACGCAGCACGTCCGTACCAGGCGCCCGCGTACGTCCGCCGTGCGTACCACCGCTGGTATCACCCTCGCCCGGACGACCGCCCGCATACTGCTGGGATGGACCAGCGCACCGAACTCAGCGAGTTCCTCCGTTCCCGTCGCGCCCGGCTGCGGCCCGAGGACGTGGGCCTGCCCGACCTCGGCGGCCGCCGCAGGGTGCCCGGACTGCGCCGCGAGGAGCTCGCCATGCTGGCCGGAGTCAGCACCGCGTACTACACCCGCCTCGAACAGGGCCACGGCGAGAGCGTCTCGGCCGCCGTCCTGGACGCGATCTCCCGGGTCCTGCGGCTCACCCCCGCCGAGCGCGAGCACCTCGACCGGATCACCAAGCCCGCCCGGCGCCGGCCGGCCCGCGCCGCCGCCCGCCCGCAGCGGGTCCGGCCGGCCCTCCAGCAACTGCTCGACGCGATGGAGGGCGTGCCCGCGTACGTGCTCGGGCGGCGGCTGGACATCATCGGCTGGAACCGGCTCGGCAACGCGCTGGGCGGCGACTTCTCCGCGATGCCGGCCGAGCAGCGCAACATGGCCTGGCACGTCTTCCTCGACCCGGCGGCGCACGAGCTGTACACCGACTGGGAGGGCAAGGCCACCGACGTGGTCGGCATCCTGCGGCTGGACGCCGGACGCGACCCGGACGACCCCCGGCTGGCCTCGCTGATCGGTGAACTCTCCCTGAAGAGCGAGGACTTCAGGAGGCTCTGGGCCGCCCACGACATCCGGGACAAGGGGCACGGCACCAAGGAGCTGCACCACCCGGTGGTCGGCCGGCTGACCCTGCAGTACGAGACGCTGCGCCCGGCGGGCGACCTCGACCAGGTCCTGGTGACGTACCACGCGGAGCCGGGTTCGACCTCGGCCGAGTCGCTGCGGCTGCTGGCGAGCTGGGCCGCGACCGCCGCGACCGGCGCGACCGCCGCGACCGGCGGGCCGGGCGGGCCGGGCGGGCCCGGCGACCGGGGCCAGGCCGCCGAATCCGCGACGGACCACTCCCCGCAGAGCGGGCCGTCCGCAGCGGGCTCGGCACGATAGGGGTCGACAGCCGGCCGGTAGGGGGGCCACCCCCGTCACGCGGCCGATTCCGCCGGTTCGGGTGGCGGCAACGGTAGGTTGGACGGGAGCCAATACATGGTTGGACGTCGGCCAATGCATCCGATTGCCCGAGGTCCGGTAGGGATTCGGCCGGTGCCGCCAGGCATAGGGGGCCGAATTCGTTGCATCCCTCCGGCGGCCCCGGATAGGCTCCGGACCAGCCCGGTGATTGGGCGAATAGCACGGGTTCCGGTCGCGGGGGTCCGCTGTTACGGGGTGAGCCGCGATATCCGTCGTGCCAGTTGCCGGGGGCCACAGTGAGTTTCTCGATTTTCGCTTAGCAGGTCCCGGTCTTCCCGGGTCGGTGGCACCACCGGGCTCCTTCCGGCCTGCCGAAAACTCCTCGCAAGGCGCTCAGAAAAAGGGTGCTCGGAAAAAGGGCGCTCGAAACAGGAGTGCTTCGAAGCCCGCGCCAGGCCCCGGGTACCGGCCGCTCCGCCGCCCTGGGCAGGCGCGTGCCGGTTCATCACCATGGATCCGCGGCCCCGGTGACGGCCGCCGAAGTGCGATCCGTTCCGCGTCGCCCGGCGATATTTCTGCGGAATTCCCGGCGACCGCCTTCACCGAATGCGCCCCGTGCCGTCCGGCCGGCGCCGACCCGACTTCACCGCGTCACACCACAGCTCAAGGGGGCCATCAATGACGAGGTCAGCAGTATTTCCGTTAACGGCTTACCAGCGGGATGTCTGGGCCGCCGACGCGCACACCGACAACCTGCCCCAGTTCAATGTGATCGCCCATGAACGGCTCGTCGGAAATCCGGACGTCGACGCCCTGCGGGCCGCCCTGCTGCACACCGTCCTGCGCAACGACGCGCTCCGGCTGAGGATCGACGAGGTCGACGGCGCCCCGGTCCAGTGGACGGAGTCCGGCGCTCCCGGGATCGAGCTGGTCGACCTCAGCGCGGGCCCCGACCCCGCCGCCGCCTGCCGCGACTGGATCGACGCCACGCTGCACCGCCCGATGCCCCTGCTGCGCAGCCCGCTGTTCGAGGCCACCCTGCTCAGGGAGGCCGCGGACACCGTGCACATCGTCGCGAAGGCGCACCACATCGCGTCCGACGGCTACGGCGTGAGCACCATCCTGACCCAGGCCCGCGCGGCCTACGAGCGGGCGACGGGCGCGGACGTCCCCGAGCTCCCGGCACCCTCCTACCAGCGGTTCCAGGAGGAGGACGAGCGGTACCGGCACTCGGCCGAGCACGAGCAGGACCGCGCCTTCTTCCGGCAGTACCTCGACGGGGTCTCGCCCGCACTCTTCACCCGGCGGGCCGCGCCCGGCGCCCGGCGCAGCGCCCGGCACTCCTTCCTGATCGAGAGCGCCGACCTCGCGCGGATCCGCGCCGGCGGGACGTCGGTCTTCGCCTACGTCGCCGCCGCCTTCGGCGAGTACCTCAACCGGGTCCACCGGGGCGAGGAGGTCGTCCTCGGCGTGCCCTTCCTCAACCGGCGCACCGCCGTCGAACAGCAGATGGTCGGCCAGTTCGCCAACACCCTGCCGCTGCGGGTCGCCGCCCGGGGCGACCGGCCGCTCCACGAGAGCGCCGCCGCGATCAGCGGGGCGACCAAGATGCTCAGGCCGCACGAGCGGCTCGCCCTCGGCGACGTGCTGCGGGACGCGGGCCCGGGCGACGGCGGGCCGCGCCGGCTCTTCGACGTGACGATCTCCTTCCTGAGCCTTCCCGGGGTCGAGAGCACCGGGGGCCTGTCCCGTGAGCGGACGGGGTACGCGCCCGCTCACGAACAGGACGCGCTGGCCGTCCTCGTCGTCCACTTCCGGGGCTCCGACCAGGTGCGGGTGGATCTCAACCACGCGTGCGACGTCTTCGACGAGGACCTCCCGATCGCGGAGGTGGCCGGACACCTCCGGTCGCTGATCAGCAGCGGTCTCGACCGGCCGGACGTCCCGGCCCGGGACCTTCCGCTGCTCACCGCCGCGCAGCGCGAGGCCGTGCTCGACGGCGGTCGCGGCCCGCAGGTGGCGTACGCCTCCGAGGCGACGCTGCACGGCCTGTTCGAGCAGCAGGCCGCGCGCACCCCGGATCGGACCGCGGTCATCGGGAGCGGCGCGGACGGGGAGTCGACCTACGCCGAGCTGGACGCCCGGGCCAACCAGGTCGCGAGGGCGCTGCGCGCGGCCGGGGTCGGCCCCGACGACCGGGTGGCCGTCGTGCTGGAGCGCGGCCCGCAGCTGCTCTGCGCGCTGCTGGGCGTGCTGAAGTCCGGTGGGGCGTACGTCCCGGTGGACCCGGGGTACCCGCAGGAGCGGATCGCGTTCCTGCTCGCCGACAGCCGCGCGAAGGCCGTCCTGGTCGACCGCTCCTCGGTCGGCGCCCCGCCCGTCCCCGAGGGCACGCGGGTGCTCGCCGTCGACGAGCTGCTGCACGGCCCGGACACGGCGCCGGAGCCGCTCTCCGGGGCCGGCGACCTCGCCTACGTCATCTACACCTCCGGCTCGACGGGCCGCCCCAAGGGCGCCATGGTGGAGCACCGCTCCGTGGTGAACCGCCTGGCGTGGATGCAGCGCCGCTACCCGATCGGCGCCGACGACGTCATCCTGCAGAAGACGCCGACCTCCTTCGACGTCTCGGTCTGGGAGCTGTTCTGGTGGGCCGTCGAGGGCGCGACCGTGGCGCTGCTGCCCGCGGACGGCCACAAGGACCCGCGGGAGATCCTGCGCAACATCGCCGACCAGCGGGTCACCGTGCTGCACTTCGTGCCCTCGATGCTGGGCCCGTTCCTCGACCTGCTGGAGGAGTCGCCCGAGCTGCTCGGCGGCACGGACGGTCTGCGGTTCGTCTTCTGCAGCGGTGAGGCCCTGCCCCCGGCCCGGGTGGACCAGTTCAACCGGGTCTTCGCCGGCCCGGCCGGTGCGCCGAGGCTGGTGAACCTCTACGGCCCCACCGAGGCCACCGTCGACGTGTCCTGGTTCGACTGCCCCGCCGACCCCGCCCGCCCGGTGGCGCGGGTGCCGATCGGCCGCCCGATCGACAACCTCCGGCTGTATGTCCTCGACCCGCAGGGCGAACCCCAACCAGCCGGAATCCCGGGTGAGTTGTGCATCGGCGGGGTCGGGGTGGCCCGGGGCTACCTGGACCGGCCGGAGCTCACCCGCGCGAGCTTCGGCGACGACCCCTTCACCCCCGGCGGCCGGCTCTACCGCACCGGCGACCTGGCCCGGTGGCTCGCCGACGGCACCCTGGAGTACCTGGGCCGGATCGACGACCAGGTGAAGATCCGCGGAAACCGGGTCGAGCCGGGGGAGGTGCAGAACCGCCTGTCGGCCGTACCGGGCGTGCGTGCCGCGGCAGTTGTCGACCGGACGTCCGAGGCACGCGGGACGCACCTCGTCGGGTACTACGTCGCGGACGAGGACGTCGACCCGGTGGACCTCCGCACGCACCTGTCCAGGACGCTGCCGGAGTTCGCCGTCCCGGCGCACTTCGTGCGGATCGACCGGCTCCCGCTGACACCCAACGGCAAGCTGGACCGCCGGGCGCTGCCGGCCCCGCCGACCGGGAGCGGCCGGGCGCCGGCCGCGGCTCCGCGCGACGGCGTCGAGGCGGTGCTCGCGGCGGTCTGGGCGCAGGTGCTCCAGGTGGAGTCGGTCGGCGTGCACGAGAGCTTCTACGCACTGGGCGGGGACTCGCTGCTGATGCTGCGGATCCGGGCCGTGGCCGGGCAGCGCGGTGTGCACTTCTCGCTCGACGACCTGGCGCAGAACCCGACGGTGGCCGCGCTGGCCGCCCGCTCCCGCGCGTACCCGGCCGACGGCGCCGAGCCGGCCGTCGCCCCCTGGGAGCTGCTCGCCGATGCCGACCGCGCCCTGTTGCGCGGCGCCGCCGGCATCGAGGACGCCTTCCCGCTGACCCGGCTGCAACTGGGCCTGATCTACCACAGCCTGCGGGACGACCGCTCGGCGATGTACCACGACGTGTTCCGCTACACGCTGGCGATGGCGTGGGACGAAGAAGCCTTCCGCGGTGCGTTCGACGCGCTGGTCGCACGGCATCCCGCGCTGCGCTCCGCGATGGACCTGGGCGGCTTTTCGGAGCCGGTCCAGATCGTGCACTCCGGTGCGCCCGGGGGCCTGGAGATCGTGGACCAGCGGGCGGTGCCGGACGCCGAGGCGGAGGCCGAGATCCTCCGGCACGTCGAGGAACGGCGCTACCGCCGCTACGACTTCAAGCAGGCGCCGCTCTACCTGCTGCGGGTGTACGTGCGGGCGTCGGGAGTCGAGGCGGTGCTGAGCTTCCACCACGCGCTCCTCGACGGCGGCAGCGTCGCCAACCTGATCCGCGAGCTGCTGCAGGACTACCTGCACGCCCTCGGGGCCGGCATCGCCGCCGTGGCCGACGGGCCCGTCCCCTCACCCGCCAACCACGTCCGCGACGAGCGGCGCGCACTGGGCTCGCAGGCCGCCGGAGCGTACTGGCAGGGGGTGTTGGCGGGTGCCGAAGTCCTGCGCCTGGAGAACATCAGGCCCGCCGAACCGCCCACCGCGACCGCCCCGGCCGCCCACCGACTCGACCTGTCCCGTGAACTCGGCGGCCGGATCAGGGCGTTCACCCAGGAGCACGCCCTGCCGGTGAAGTCGGTGCTGCTCGCGGCCCACTGCCTGACCCTGCGGCTGCTCTCCGGACAGGACGAGATCAGCACCGGCCTGGTCACCCACGGCCGGGCCGAACAGGACGGCGCGGACCGCACCCTGGGCCTGTTCCTGAACACCGTCCCGATCCGGATCGGGTCCGCGCCGCGGACGTGGCTGCAGGAGGCCCGCGAGGCCTTCCGCCGGGAGCAGGACGGCTACGCCCACCGGCACTACCCGCTCAGCGCCATCCAGCAGGACCGCGGCGGCGACGCCCCGGTGGAGACGGCGTTCAACTTCATCCACTTCCACGTGATGGCACCCGTCCTCCAACTCCCGGGAGTGGAGCTGAAGTCGGTGCAGACCTGGGAGGAGACCAACTTCCGGCTGATGGTCAACGCGATGGTCGACCCGATCGACCACGGCATCCAGCTCCGGATCGACGCCGACAGCCGGACCACCAGCCCCACCCAGACCGGTCTCTACGCCCAGGCCTACGTCCGGATTCTCCGGCGCCTCGTCGAACACCCCCACGAGGACGCCGACTTCGGCTTCCTCAGCCCCGAGTACCGGCAGCCCGACGAGCTTCAGCCCGTGGATCAGCAGCCCGACGTGGTGGCCCGCTTCGACCAGCAGGTCGCCACCACCCCCGAGGCCGTCGCCGTCGCGTTCGGCCCGAGGCGCTGGACGTACCGCGAACTCGGCCGGGCCGCCGACCAGGTGGCACACCGCCTGATCGCCGAGGGCGCCCGACCGGGCGCCCGGATCGCCATCGCGATGGACCGCTCGCCGGAGACCGTCGCCGTGATCCTCGGCGTCGCCAAGGCCGGCGTCGCCTGCGTCCCACTGGACACCGGCTACCCGCGCGAACGCCTGACGGCGATGCTGGAGACGGCCCGCCCGTTCCGGTTGATCGCCGGCGCCCGGCACGCCGACCTGGTCGAGGACCGGTCCGTCCTGCTGCCCGCAGAGTCGCTCTGCGAGCCCGAGTCGCCCGGCACGCCCGGCGCGCCCGAGGCCGCCCCGCCGCGCCCCGGGGTGCGGATCGCCCCCGACAGCACCGCGTACGTCCTCTTCACCTCCGGCTCCACCGGCCGCCCCAAGGCGGTCGCGATGCCGCACCGCGCGCTGGCCAACCTGGTCACCTGGCAGCTCGGCGTGCCCAGCGGAGCCGTCACCGGCCCGACCCTGCAGTTCGCGCCCCTCGGCTTCGACGTCGCCTTCCAGGAGATCTTCGCCACCCTCTGCGCCGGCGGCACCCTGCAACTCGTCGCCGAGGCGGACCGGCTCGACTCCGCGACACTGCTGCGCCTGCTCGACGAGCAGCGGGTGGAACGCGTCTTCCTCCCCTACGTGGCACTCCAGCAGCTCGCCGAGACGGCGGCGGCGCTCGGGCTGGTCCCGCGCGGCCTGCGCGTGCTGGTCTCGGCCGGCGAGCAGCTCAGGGTCACCGCGGAGATCCGCCGACTGTGCTCCGCGCTGCCCGGGGTCCTCCTGGAGAACCAGTACGGCCCCACCGAGACGCACGTCGTCACGCACTTCAGCATGACGGGCGAGCCGGACGCCTTCCCCGCGCTCCCGCCCATCGGCACCGCGATCGACGGCGCCGAGGTACTCGTCCTGGACTCCCGGATGCGCCTGGTGCCGCCGGGGGTCACCGGGGAGATCCACCTCGGCGGGAGCTGCCTCGCCGACGGGTACGAGGGCCAGGCCGAGCTGACCGCCGAGCGCTTCGTCCCGCACCCCTACCGGCCGGGCGAGGCACGGCTCTACCGCACGGGCGACCTCGGCTACCGGCTGCCGGGCGGCGAGGTGGTCTGCCTCGGCCGCGCGGACTCGCAGGTGAAGGTCCGCGGGTTCCGCGTCGAACCCGCCGAGGTCGAACTCGCGATAGCCGCGGCCGCCACCGCCCACCGGGCCCTGCGCGAGGTGGCGGTGGTCGCCCGGCGCCGCGGGCCCGAGTCCTTCCTCGCCGCCTACCTGGTCGGTGAGCCGACCGAGGTGGACCTGGAGGCGGTCAAGCGGCACCTGCGCACGGTGCTGCCCGACTACATGCTCCCCGCGCACTTCGAGTGGCTCGCGGGCCTGCCGCTCACCCCCAGCGGCAAGCGCGACGACGCGGCGCTGCGCCGGATGCCGCTCGTCCAGACGGCCGCCGTCGCCTTCGCCCCGCCCACCGACGCGTACGAGCGGGGCCTGGTGGCGATCGCCGCCGAACTCCTGCAGCTGCCGGTCCTCGGGGTGCACGACAACCTCTTCGAACTGGGCGCCAGCTCGCTCACCGCGATGCGTCTCGTCGTCCGGATCGAACAGCGCTTCGGCCGGACCGTCCCGCTTTCCGCCCTGATCGCCGCACCCACCGTCGCCGACCTGGCAGAGCGGCTGCGCTCCACCGAGACGGCACCGGCGGCCTTCGACCCCCTGGTGGCGCTGCGCGGCAGCGGCTCGCGCCCGCCGCTCTTCCTCGTCCACCCCACCGGCGGCAACGTGGTCTGCTACGTCCCGCTGGCCAGGCACCTGTCGCCGGAGCAGCCGCTGTACGGACTGCAGGCCGCCGGCGGCGAGGCCGGCAGCGAACCGCTGAGGACGGTCCCCGCACTCGCCCGCAGCTACGTCGAGGCGCTGCGACGGGTGCAGCCGCACGGCCCCTACGCCCTCGGCGGCTGGTCGTTTGGCGGGATCGTGGCCTTCGAGATGGCCGTCCAGCTCAAGCGGTCCGGTGAGGAGGTCGCACACCTCATCATGATCGACTCGATCGCGCTCGGCCCCGACGGCGGCCGCCTGGTCGGCGGCAAGTCCCTGCTCACCTGGTTCTTCTGGGAGATGCTCTGGCTCGGCGGCGGCAGCGACGTCCCCGCCGAGGACTTCCGGGAGTTCGACACCGAGGAGGAGACCTTCGCGCACATCGCCCGACTGGCGATCCGCACCGGCCTCCTGAAGCCGGGCGACTCGGACGCCGCGCTGCGCAGGCTCTTCGACGTCTTCCAGGCCAACTGGGAGGCACTGGTCGGCAACCGCCCGGACACGATCGCGCAGGACATCACCGTGATCCGCGCCGAAGGCTCACTGCCCGAGGTGCTGAAGCCGGTGCACGACATCGCCGGCAGCCAGTACCGGGACCCGACGAACGGCTGGCAGCGCCTCACCACCGGCCGCATCGAGACGATCGCCGTTCCCGGCGACCACATCCAGGTCGTCGAGGAGCCGTACGTCCAGGACATCGCCGCGGCCATCACCGCCGTGCTGCGCACCGACCGGGCCGACCGGCCCACCGAACCCGGGGAGAACTGACATGACTGGAACGCGTCCGCTGAAGGCCCTCGTCATCGGGGCCGGAATCGGCGGCCTGACCACCGCCGTGGCGCTGCGCCGCGCCGGACTGGACGTCGAGGTGTACGAGCGGGCCGGCGAGCTCCGCCCGGCGGGCTTCGGGATCTCGGTCGGGAGCAACGCCATGGTGGCGCTGCGCACCCTGGGGATCGACCTCGGACTCGACCGCCTCGGACAGGGCGTCGAACACCTGGAGATCATGCACCCCGACGGCCGCCGGCTCTTCGCGCTGCCGCACAGCAAGCTCGACCAGGTGCTCAACAACGCCGCCAGCGTGTGCCTGTACCGCGGGGACCTCCAGGCCGCACTCCTGGAGGCGGCCGGAGACTGCCCGATCACGCTCGGGGCCGTCGCCACCCGCTACGAGTACGACGGCGACGGGGTCCGGGTCCGGTTCGAGGACGGCCGCGAGGCCCGCGGCGACGTGCTCGTCGGCGCCGACGGCATCCACTCGGTGGTGCGCCGCCAGCTGACCGGGGCCACCGAGGGGGAGCCGCGCTACAGCGGCTTCATCGCCTGGATGGCCGTCACCCCGTTCTCCCACCCGCGGATGGTCACGGGGTACAGCGGCCACTACTGGGGCGCCGGCAAGCGCTTCGGCATCCACGACATCGGCCACGGCCGCACCTACTGGTGGGCGACGCAGAACATGCCGGCCGAGACCGCCCGCAGGTGGGTCGGCGGCAAGGGCGGCAAGGAGGAGCTGGGCCGCTCGTACGCGGGCTGGGCCGAGGAGGTCGGCCAGGCGATCCGGGTCACGCCCGAGCAGGACATCATGGCCGTGGCCGTGCAGGACCGCCCCTTCCTGGAGCAGTGGGGCGACGGGCCGGTCACCCTGCTCGGCGACGCCGCCCACCCGATGCTGCCCAGCCTCGCCCAGGGCGGCAGTTCGGCAATGGAGGACGCCGTGGTCCTGGCACAGAGCCTGGCCTCGGCGGGCGACCCGGCACAGGCCCTGCGCCGCTACGAGGACACCCGGCGGGCGCGCGCCAAGTGGATGGTCAACACCTCGCACCAGATGGCCGGCATGGAGCAGTTGGAGGGTGCCGTCCCCCGGCTGCTCCGCAACGCCTACCTGCGGCTGGCCCCGAGCTCGCTGCTCACGCTCACGATGAAGAAGGCGCTCGCCTACCCCGGCGTCCCGGCCGGCCAGGCCCCCGCCGCGGACCTCGTCCGGCGCTGAGAGCCACCGGGCCACGGCACGACAGCCGCGACAACCGCCACAGCCGCGACAGCCACGACAGCCACGACAGCCACGTCGACCGAATCAACCGACCGAAGCAGAAGGAGAACCCCCATGACCGACAGCGCCACCGACTCGAAGAACGTCGTCCTGCGGTACCTGCGCGCCCTGCGGGAGCGTGACATCCCCACCGTGCTGGAGGTCCTCGCCGAGGACGTCGAGTACTGGATCGCCGGGGACCTCCCGATCTCCGGCACCTGGACCGGCCGGGAGAAGGTCCTGACCGGCTTCTTCACCGAGATGACGGCCTTGCTGGACCCGGACGCGGAGTACTCCATCGAGGTCCGCAACGTGATCGCCGAGGCGGGCCACGTGGTGATCGAGTGCGTGTCGAGCTCCGTCACCAGGCAGGGCACGCCGTTCGACAACCCCATCGTCGCGGTCTTCACCCTCGGCGGCGGCCGGATCACCGGCATGCGCGAGTACTTCGACACGCAGAACTTCGCGCGGGCGATCGGCGTGGAGCCCGCCGTCCGGGAGGGCGCGGCCTGAGCCCCGGGTGGCGCCCGCACCCGGCCGCCCTGCCACCCGGGTCCCGGCGCCACCACGCCGTCACCCCGTCCGGAGCCTCCGGCCGGGGTGACGCCGGCCGGGGTGACGGCAGAGCCGGCGGCGCCCGCTCAGCGGAAGCAGTAGGGGTCCGAGGAGGCGTCGCCGCCCGCCAGATGGGTCTGATGCACCCGCAGACCGCGGAAGTCCTCCCCGTGCGGGAAGAACCGCGGATCCACCGCGAGCCCGCCCGCGTCGGTGTCCGCGTCCAGCTTGACCATCCACGGCTCGATGCCGTCGGGGTAGAACTGGTCGTCCCAGGCCCCGTACAGCGAGTTGGTGAGATAGAGCCGCCGCCCGTCCCGGCTGATCTCGACCATCTGCGGCGCCCCGCTCAGCGGGCGGCCCGGCTCGGCCGGGTGCGGCGTCCTCGCCGCGACCCCGCCCAGGCGCACCGAGCCGGCCAACCGCGGGTGGAACGGGTCCGACACGTCGTACTGGAACAGCTCGCCGGTGCCCCAGGCGGAGACGTACAGCCAGCGGTCGTCCACCGACAGGTTGATGTCGGTCACCAGCGGCGGCACCGCGCCGAACGGCTGCAGCGCGGGCGGCAGGTCCTCGGCCTTGGCCGGCTCGGCCGGTATCTCGATCACCTTGCGCGCGGTGAACGCCGGACCGTCCCGGTACCAGAGCCAGACCGAGGAGGAGAGGTCCTCGACGTTCGCCACCACACCGACGAACCCCCACTCCGCCTGCGGGTCGTGCGCCGGCCGCAGCTCCAGCACCATCTGGTACTGGTCCCCGAGGTCGACCCGCTGCAGGTGCCGGCCCGAGTCCAGCTCCCAGAAGTGCAGCGCGTGACCGTACTTGCGGCCCAGCAGCAGCTCGGGCACCACCCCGTCCTCGACCATCCACGGCGTCCCCCACTCGCTGGTGACGCCCACATTGCTCCCCAGGTGCCACCACACGTCGTAGGCGAAGTTCTGCGGCCCGCGCTCCGTCTCCCAGGCCCGCAGCACGTCGAAGGTGGTGTGGTCGAGCAGCGCCACCCCGCCGGGCCCGTCCCCGTCCGCCGCGCCGAGGCAGGACAGGAAGACCCCGTCCGGCCCGCAGTGCAGCGTGTGCGGGCGCGAGTACCCCGCTCTGGCCGCCAGCTCCTCGGCCGCGACCGTCTTCACCAGCCGCGGGCGCACCGGATCCGGCCGGGTGTCCATCACGTGCAGGCGCGACGAGCGCAGCCCCGGCAACAGCAGGTAGCGCCGCTCCGGGTTCTCGTGGCAGGCGTGCGCGAGCGCGCTGGAGCAGGCGTTCCAGCCGAAATGGTGGAGTTCGTCGCCGAGCGTCGGCAGCTCGGCGAAGTTCAGCACCCGCCCGTAGTCGGGGGATTGCGGATCCACGTCGACGGTGAGCAGCGCGTCCGGCCGCTGCGCCGACCGGTCGAACCCGGCGACGTAGGCCAGCTTCTCCGGTGGCGCCGCGATCGCCTCGGCGGGGGAGCGGTAGAGCGACGGATCGGTGTGCCGCGGGTGGTGGTCCGTGGTCATGTGACTCCTCAACTCGCCTTTTACGTCAGGGGAGTGACAGTGGTTCCGGTAGCGTTCCACAGGATCACGGGCGCACAGCAGGCGCACCGGGAGCGGGCGGGGGTCCGCCCGACCGCCCCGCCGCAAGGCCGTGAACGCATGGCGGGCATCACACCCCGACCGCCCCGCCGAAGCCCGGGCGGCGGGCACCCAGCCAGTACAGTCGGCCCGTGGAGTTCCGAACCGACATCCTGGGCGCCCCCTACGAGGCCGCCGAGCTGACGCTCGCCCCCGACGAGGAGGGCGCCGTCAACGCCACCCTCGTCCGCCGACTCGTCCCCGGCAGCACGCGCGCCGTCCTGTACGTGCACGGCTACGTGGACTACTTCTTCCAGACGCACCTGGCGGACCACTTCGCCGGGCTCGGCTACTCCTTCTACGCCCTCGACCTGCGCAAGTACGGCCGGTCGCTGCGCCCGCACCAGTCGCCGAACTTCGTCCGCGACCTCGCCGCCTACGACGAGGAGCTGGACGAGGCCGTCCGGATCATCCGCGAGGTCGACGGGCACACCCGGCTGCTGGTCAACGGCCACTCCACCGGCGGCCTGGTCACCGCCCTGTGGACCGCCCGCCGGGCCGGCCGCGGCGTGGTCGACGCACTGTTCCTCAACAGCCCGTTCCTCTCGCTGCCGGCCGCGGCCCCGGTGCGGGCCATCGGCGCCCCCGCCGTGGAGGCCATCGGGCGCCTCGCCGCCACCCGCAAGCTGCCCTCCACGCTCAACCCGCACTACGTGCACAGCCTGCACCGGGACCACCGCGGCAGCTGGGACTTCGACCTGAGGCTCAAGCCCGCCGAGGGCTTCCCGCTGTACGCCGGCTGGCTGGCCGCCATCCAGCGCGGGCAGCGTCAGGTCCGCCGCGGCCTCGGCATCGACTGCCCGGTCCTGCTGATGGCCTCCACCTCCTCCATCGCCACCACCAAGTGGCAGGCCGCCCTGCACCACGCCGACGCGGTGCTGCGCGCCGACGACATCGCCGCGCTCGCCCCGCGCCTGGGCGGGCACGTCACGACCGTCCGGATCGAGGGCGGGATGCACGACCTCGTGCTGTCCGGGGAGGCGGCGCGCGCCCAGCTGTTCGAGGAGCTCGACCGCTGGCTCGGCGCCTACCTGCCGGTGTCCGCGTGACCTCCTCGGCTTCCGAAGGGGCCGGTGCCTCCGAGGACGAGGAGCCGGTGCCGGTCGGGCGGCGGACCGACCTCGGGTGGGCGAAGCTGATGCCCGACATCGACCGCGACGGCGGCTGGCTGCTCACCCTGGACGACACCCCGCAGTCCTACGTCGACCTCGCCGACCCGACCCACCTCGAGTTCGAGTACACCCAGCGGATCGGCCACCTGGCCGACGCCCTGGCCCCGGCCGGGCGGCCGCTCGACGCCCTGCACCTCGGCGGCGGCGCGCTCACCGTCCCGCGCTACCTGGCCGCCACCCGGCCGGGCTCGCGGCAGCACGTGGTCGAGGTCGACGGGCCGCTGCTCGCGCTGGTCGAGGAACACCTGCCCTGGCGCGCACCGGGCGCGGACATCACCACCGAGGTCGCCGACGCCCGCGCCGCGCTCGCCGCGGTGCCCGCCGGATCGCTCGACCTGGTGGTCGCCGACGTCTTCCACGGTTCGCGCACCCCCGCCCACCTGACCTCGACCGAGTTCCTCCGGCTCGCTGCCACCGCCCTGCGGCCCGACGGCTGTTACGCGGCCAACCTCGCCGACGGACCGCCGCTGGCCTTCGCCCGCGCCCAGGCGGCGACGCTGCGCGCGGTCTTCCCCGAGACCTGCCTGATCGCCGAGGCCCCGGTGCTGCGCGGCCGCCGCTACGGGAACATCCTGCTGGTGGGCTCGGCCCGTCCGCTTCCGGTGGCGGACCTGAGCCGCCGGCTGGCCGCCGACATCTTCCCGGCCCGGCTGACCGAGGGCCCGGACCTGGCCGCCCTGGTCGGCCGCACGCCCCCGGTCACGGACGCCTCGGCCACCGACTCCCCGCCCCCGCCGGACGGCGCCTTCAGCATCGGCTGAGGCCCGGGGCCGGGGCCCGAGGCCTGAGTCCCCAGCCCGAGCCCTGGCGCCGCTCCGGCCTCCCAAGGCCCCCGACCCTCCCCGCCGCGGGTCGACACGGCTGCCGCCCGGCCGGTTCCGGGTGATGATGGCTGTAGGGATGCCGGCAGGCACCCGGGAAGGGGCCGCGTTTCATGGCGAACCTTGATGGGCTGACCCTGCAGGTCCAACCGGCCCCCGACCTCGATCCGGAGGACCTCGCAGAGCTCACGGGCCTGCTGCGCGCCGAACTGCTCGACGAGGTCGACGTGGCCGCGGCCGATCCGGTCGACTCGGCCTCGGCGCCCGACCACGCCAAGGGGCTGGAGACCCTGGTCGGCTGGCTGGTCGTGCAGTTCGGAACGATCGACACGCTGCGCGCGGTGGTCGGCGCGGTGAGGAGCTGGGCCGGACGGACCAACCGCGCCGTGGAGGTCAGTTACGGCGGCGACGTCTTGAAGCTCTCCGGGGCGACCTCGGAGCAACAGGAAAAGATCATCAATGACTGGCTCGCCCGTCACACGGCCGTCGCCTGAGATCCCCGCCGAGCACCGCTTCGCCCTGGTGGTGGCAACCACCCGCTACGCCGACGAGTCGCTGCGCGAGTTGAGGGCGCCGGCCCACGACGCGGACGAGTTGAGCGCGGTCCTGGCCGATCCGCAGGTCGGCGCGTTCACGGTCAAGCGCGTGATCGACCGGTCCGCCCAGGAGGTGCGGCTGGCCCTGGAGGAGTTCCTGACCGGCCGCGACCCCGACGACCTGCTGCTGGTGTACCTGTCCTGCCACGGGCTCGTGGACGTCCGCCGCCGGCTGTACTTCGCCGCCACGGACACCCGGAAGTCCCGGCTGGCGGCCACCGGGGTCGAGTCGCAGTGGCTGCTGGACCTGCTGGAGGACTGCCGGGCCAGGCGACTGGTGGTCGTGCTGGACTGCTGCTTCAGCGGCGCCTTCGCCCAGGGCATCAAGGGGGAGGCCGACCTGGGGCTCGGCGAACGGTTCCACGGCCAGGGCCGCGGACGGGTGGTCCTGACCGCGTCGCGGGCCAGCGAGTACTCCTTCGAGGGCGAGCCGTTACCCGGATCCGTGCTGCCGGGCTCGGTGTTCACCAGCGCCCTGGTCGACGGCATCCGCAGCGGGGCGGCGGACGGCGACAACGACGGCTACATCTCGGTCGACGACGCCTACACCTACGCCTTCGACCAGGTGCGGGCGCTGGGAGGCCGGCAGACCCCGCAGCGGTGGCTCTACGGAGCCGAGGGCAAGATCCTGCTCGCCCGCAGCCCGGCCGGCGTAGCCGTCGTTCCCGTCGATCTGCCCGAAGCGCTGCGCAGCGGGCTGGACAGCCCCCACCCCGCCATCCGTCTCGGCGCCGTGGCCGCTCTGGGCGAATGGCTCACCGGGGACGACCCTGCCAGGTCGCTGACGGCACGGCAGACCCTCGAGCAGGTCGCCGACTCGGACATCCACCAGGTGGCCGCGGCGGCCACCGCCCTGCTGGAGGCCGGGACGGCCGATGACCCGCTCCCGGACGCCGCTGCGCCGGACACCGCTGTGCTGGCCGCCGCTGTGCCGGACGCCCCTGCGCCGGACGCCCCTCTGCCCGACATTCCCGTGCCGGACAACCTGCCGGCAGAGGTCAAGGCCGAAGCGGAGACCGCCACGCACGACACGGCCACGCACGACACGGCCACGTACGACCTCCCGTCAGTGGAGCCGTCCTTGGCAGGGGGAGCGGTCGCGCCGCCGTCGCCCGCGGGCGTCCGGAAGCCGGGCGTTCGGAAGCCGGGCGTTCGGAAGCCGGGCGTTCGGAAGCCGGACGTCCGGCCCGCGGACACCGCGGGTGCGGGCCGTCCTCCCGACCGCCCCGGGACCGGTCGGCCGCCGAGGTCGCTGATGCCGCGCGGACGAAGGGGCCGCGCCCTGCTCGCGGGAGTCCTGGCGCTGGTCGTGGGCGCGGTTGTCGTGGTGGTCCTCACCAGCCGGTCCGGAGGCCCGCCCCCGACGGCGGCGCAGAGCACCGCGCAGTCCCAGGCCGCCACACAGCCCCAGGCCACTCCGCAGACGGATCCCGCCGCCAAGGTCGCCGCCGACCCGGCCCTGGCCGGACTGGTCCCGGCGGACCTGAAGGCGAGCGGCAAGCTCGTCGTCGCCTCCGACGCGTCCTACGCGCCGAACGAGTTCAAGGACGCCAAGGGCAACATCGTCGGAATGGACGCCGATCTCGCCGTCGCCATCGCCCGGAAGCTGGGGCTGACGGCCGAGGTCCAGAACGTCGAGTTCACCGCGATCGCCCCGGGCATCACCACGAACGCCTACCAGCTGGGCCTGAGCTCCTTCACCGCCACCAAGGAGCGTGAGCAGACCGTCGACATGGTGACCTACTTCTCGGCGGGCACGGGCATGGCGGTCAAGGGCGGCAACCCCGACAAGATCGACCCGAACGACCTCTGCGGCAAGAAGGTAGCCGTCCAGACCGGTACCACCCAGGCCGACAGCATCACGGACGTGATCAACCCGGCCTGCGTCAAGGCAGGCAAGCCCACCATCCCGAACGGCGGCGACAAGTTCGACCAGCAGACCGATGTCACGGCGGCCGTCGTCTCGGGCCAGGACCAGGTCATGCTGGCGGACTCGCCGTTCATCGCCTACCAGGTCAAGGAGTCCGGCGGCGGCCTGCAGGAGATCGGAGCGACCACCGACACCGCCCCCTACGGGATCGTGGTCGCCAAGGGATCGCCGCTGACCAAGGCCGTCCATGGTGCGGTCCAGTCGCTGATGGCCGATGGCACGTACAAGGCGATCCTGGCGAAGTGGGGTGTCGAGGGCGGCGCCATCGACACGTCCGTCATCAACGGTGCCCCCGGCTGAGCCGCCCTCGACCGCCCGGCTCCGCGACGGCGCGTCGGACCGGCGCGCGCCGTCTTCGCGCGCCCCGGGTGTCAGAATCGGCGGGTCCATGCCGGGATCGGGGTCCGAGGGAGCGAGCAATGAGCAGCGGGGAGCGGCCGGAGCTGGAGGCGGTACCGGAGACGGCGCTGTGGACGCTGTACCAGCGCGCCGTGGAGGCCCGTCGTCCGGACGCGGTCCTGCACGACCCCAAGGCGGTGGAGCTGGTGGACCGGATCGACTACCCGTTCGCCGACCGCTTCGGCACCAGCGGCGTCCAGGCCCAGCTGCAGGCCCTGCGGGTGGCCTGCTTCGACCGCGAGGTGGCGGACTTCCTGGCCCGGGAGCCCCGGGGCACCGTGGTCTGCCTGGGCGAGGGGTTGGAGACCCAGTACTGGCGCGTCGACAACGGCCGGGCCCGCTGGCTGACCGTCGACCTGCCCGAGTCGGTGGCCCTGCGCGAGAAGCTGCTGCCGCCCGGCCCGCGCCAGCGCTACCTGGCCGCAGACGCCACCGACCTGGCGTGGGCCGACGAGGTGGACCGCAACCACGGTGTGCTGGTCACCGCGCAAGGCTTGCTGATGTACCTCCCACCGATGCGGGTGCGGGCCCTGATCGCGGGCTGCGCCGAGCGGTTCCCGGGCGGCTCATTGGTACTGGACGCCGTGCCGCACTGGTTCGGCCGGCTGGCCCGGAGCGGCAGGATGCGCACCCACGGCTACCAGGCGCCGCCGATGCCCTGGGCGATGGACGCGGATGAGCGGAGCAAGCTCCGCACCGCCGGTCCGGCGGTGGCCGCGGTGCGGGACGTCCGGCCGACCGGAGGACGCGGGCTGGTCGGCGCCCTGCTGCCGCTCGCGCTGACCCTCCCGCCGCTGGCTACCCGCCGGCCTTCCGTCACCGTCCTGGACTTCGCGCAGCGGCCTGAGCGGCCCGAGGGGTCGTAGCCGGTGGGATGACGGGCCGCCGCGCTCGGAGTCCCTCCGCAGGCGAAGACGGATGTCCGAGCCGAAAGGGGTGACCGGTTCGGCAACCCGCGCCGCAAGGCCGACTGAGCGACCGGCACCGCCCGGCGTCCGACGGGCCGGGTGCTTTCCGGACGGATCGTCCGAGGCCCCGGCCTGCTGTCTTTTCGCCCGTCTGTTCGTACCACCCCCCGTCCGTGGACGGACCGTTGGCGTGATCGTCACCCCGCGTGGTTGACCGTGGCCATAGATCACCCCCAGGCTCTCACACGGCCCGCACAACTGTCGCACCGTCATCACGGTTTCCGGTGGGCGGGTTGCCCGGTTCCCCGTCTCAGGAAGGACCTTCCGATGCGTCGTACCGCCGCCCTGTTCGCCACCGCCCTGCTCGCGGCAGCCGCCGCGCTCACCGCGCCGTCCACCGCCGGCGCCGCCGGGAGCGCGCCGTCCGCATCGACCGCCGGCGCCCAGGCCGCGCCTGTCGTGCAGGCCGCCGGTCCGGCCGACAAGTGTTCCATCACCTCCAGCGGCTTGACCTTCATCGGGACCTGCTCGGGCATCGACCCGATGCAGACCTGGATCCTCTCGGCTACCTGTGTGGACTACGACGACTCCGGGTTTCCGCACTTCTCGGCGGCGTGGAACAGTGGCGCGGCCGTCGGCAACACCAGCGCCGTCGCGACGTGCGGCACGTCGGGGCTGTTCTGGATCGGCATCTCGTTCGGCCCTGCGGTCCCGGCCGGCCCGGTCGGCCAGATCACCGGCTACGGGAACAAGTGCGTCGGCGTGAAGGACGGCAACACCACCAACGGCACCCCCGTGCAGATCTGGGACTGCCTCGGCAACACCGCCCAGACGTGGAAGATCGCCGTCGACGGCACCGTCCGCGCGCTCGGCAAGTGCCTGGACGTCAAGGGCGGCAACACCACCATCGGCACCCCGGTGCAGCTCTACGACTGCAACGGTAGCGGCGCCCAGCAGTGGCAGCCCCGGCCCGACGGCTCGCTGTACAACCCGATGTCCGGCCGCTGCCTGGACGACTTCGCGTACTCCACCACCAACGGCAACCAGATCCTCATCTGGGACTGCAACGGCGCCGCCAACCAGGTCTGGCACCTGCCCGTCTGACCGTCCCGGGGCCACCCCTCACAGCTCCTGACCGCCCCGGAAGCGTCCGAGTCCCTGGTACCCGGCTCGGTGTCGATTCCGACGGGAGGTTCGCGCTGCAGATCCCGTTCTCCACTCGCGCCGGTGGAGTGCTGGTGGGCGCGGCAGATGGAGGAGCGGGGACCAGCCCGACGGCCGTCCCGCACACCAGGTCCGACAGGACCGCCGCGCGCAGCCGGCCGATCCTGTCGATCACCGGGCCGCCGGTGAGCGCGGAGACGGCCAGCGGCAGCATTCCGCAGGCGGCCACCAGACCCGCCCTGGAGGCGCTGCCGGTGGTCTGCAGGACGAACCACGGCACACCGATGCCGGCGAAGGCGTTGCCGGTGATCGAGACCAGGTTCGCGGCGAGCAGGGCGCCCAGTGGTCGGCGGTCCGGGGCGGTCCGGGGCGGTCCGGGCTGCGTCGGCCCGGTCGGGGGCGGCGACGGGCATGCGGGTCTCCGGTCGGTGGTCGGAGTGTCAGCTCCTGGGCAGGGGAGGGCGTGCAGGTGGATGTCATGCCTGCGTCCGGTGCCGCCGCCTTGGCGCGGGCCGCGCAGAGTCGGGGCGCGATCCGCGCGGATCGCGCCCCGGTGCGCTCCGGGAGCCCCGCTGCGCGCTCTCGTGCGTACAGGAACCATTGTCCACGCTGAGATCGGACGCCCTCCACGGCCGCCGCCTCCCGTGCTCCGGGATGCCGGTGCGTGCCGCGAAGCCGCGGGCACCTTCCTCCACCCCCCACCGCCGCATCCGGGTGCGGCCTCGCTCCCGGTGCACCCCGACCGGCCCTGCCGCTCGCCGTGCACCAGCGGCCCGCCCGTCCGGCTCCGCGAGGACGGCTCCTTGGGACCGGCTCCGACCGGCCGGCGTCCAGCTCGCAGCATCGAACGAAGGGAAAGACCGTGACCACTCCCGTCCCGTCCCGCATCGCCCTGGTGAACGGCAGCTTCGAGCAGCCCCCCATCGCCAGCGGCAACGCGTTCCTTCCCGACGCCTCCCAGACCCAGAGCCCGAACCACGTCCCGGGCTGGCTCAGCACCGCCACCGACCACCTGATCGAGATCTGGCACGACGGCTTCAACGGCGTCCCCTCCGCCGACGGCGCCCAGTTCGCCGAACTCAACGCCAACCAGGTGTCCACCCTCTACCAGGACCTGCCCACCACCCCCGGAGCCACCCTGTACTGGCGCCTCTACCACCGCGGGCGGCTCGGCCAGGACACCATGGCCCTGGACATCGGCAGGCCCGGCGCGACCGTCCAGCAGCGCCAGTTCACCGACGGCACCACCGCCTGGGGCTTCTACACCGGGACGTACACCGTCCCGGCCGGGCAGACCACCACCCGCTTCGCCTTCCGCTCCGTCGCCGCCGCCGGCGGCAACCAGTCGGTCGGCAACTTCCTCGACGGCATCTTCTTCGGCACCGCCCCCACCGTCGTCCTCACCAAGTACGCCATCCCCGACGGGCCCCTCCAGGTGGGTGACGTCATCACCTACCGCATCGTCACCGGGAACGAGGGCGGCGGCAGCGCCGAAGCCCTCGTCCTGACCGACACCATCCCGGTCGGCACCACCTACCTGCCCGGGTCCCTGCGCATCGTCAGCGGCCCCAACAGGGGCGCGAAGACCGACCAGCGGGGCGACGACCAGGCCTCCTTCGACCCGGTGGGCAACCGGGTGGTGTTCAACCTCGGCAACGACGCGACCGCGAGCCAGGGCGGCAGCCTGCCCAGCACCGACACCCTGCCGAACGGCACGACCGTGGAGTACCGGGTCACCATCGACGAGGCCAGCGCCGGCGGACACATCACCAACACGGCCACCGCCACGTACGAGAACCGCCTCGGCGCCACCCCCGTACCCCTCACCGCCACCTCCGGCCAGGTCGACACCCCGGTCCTCCCCGCCGCCGACCTCAGCGTCACCAAGTCCGCCGACGCCACCACCGTCACCGTCGGCCAGACCGTCACCTACCGCGTCACCGTCCACAACGCCGGACCGAACACCGCGACCGGCGTCACCGTCACGGACACGCTCCCGGCCGGTCTGCCGTTCGTCTCCGCCGTGCCGGGCACCGGCACCTACAACCCCGCCACCGGCCGGTGGAGCGTCGGAACGCTGGCCGCGGGCGCCTATGCCACCCTCACCCTCCAGGCCAAGGCCACCGTCACGGGCCCGGTCACCAACACCGCCACGGCGCATGTGACCGAGACCGACCTCCGCCCGGGCGACAACACCGACTCCGTCACCGTCTGCGTCGTGGCCGCCCCCGCCTGCCCGCCCTGCCCGCCGCCCGGCGGCTGCGGCCCCTGCTGACCCCGCCGACCGCCCGGCTGCACGGAGGTGAGCGACAGGGAGGCGAGTGGGCAGTGGCTGGCAAGTGGCCTGCGAAGAGACCTGAGATCCGACCTGGGAAGTGACCTGCGCTACCGGGCGCCGTCGGCGGGTGTCTGCAGCCTCGCCCGGTAGGCGCGCTTCTTGACGAGGGCGCCGCAGGTCTTCATCGAGCACCAGCGGCGGGCACCCGCGCGGGAGGTGTCGACGAAGGGGACCCCGCAGTCGGGGTTCCCGCAGATCCGGACGCGGGTGCGGTGCTCCGACGCGCAGAGGGCGGTCAGATCCCGGGCGACCATCGAGAGCACCGCCGCGACCGCGTCGCCGTGCCAGTGCACGGTGGCCGCGTCGGGGGCGAGCTCGGGCGTCGAGGGGGCTCGGCGGCGGCGCGGTTGACGAGCGCGATGTCCTCGGGCGCGGGCGGTGCGGAGTCCGCCAGGGCGCGGCCGGTCCGCTGGATCGCCTCACGCAGCTGCCTGGCGCGGTCGAGGTCGGCCTCGGTGCAGGGCGGCGCCGCCGTCGTGCAGTCGCTTTCGACGGCCCAGCGGCTCAAGTCCTGCGGCCGGGCCGGCCGTTCGAAGGGTGCGTCCGCGCCGCGGTCGGCCAGGGTGCCGGCGAAAGCGAAGCACACCCCCGCGTCCGCCGCCTGATGCCGCGGGAGGCGCGGCCGCCGTGGCCGCGCCCCCGTGCTGTCACGTCCCCAACCGCAGGCCGGGCGTCAGCGTGCCGGTTGCGGCATGCGCTGCGTCGGGACGGCCGGCAGGGTGCCGGTCGCCGCGGCGCCCAGCGCCGTACCGCGGGTCTCCTCGGCCCACAGCACGCAGACCAGCAGGCCGACGGCCGTGGTGCCGGCCGCGATGAGCATGGTCGGGCCCGTCCCGAGCCCGGTCAGCGACAGGGGCAGCAGGTAGGTGCCGACGGCCGCGCCGATGCGGCTCACCGAGGTGGCGACGCCGACCGCGGTCGCCCGGATCTCGGTCGGGAACAGCTCGTTCGGGTAGGTCCAGTCGAGCACGTTGGGACCGCCGCACAGGAAGGCGTACGCGCACAGCGCGATGACGGCGACGGCGGCCGGGGCCGCGGGCCAGACGCCCAGCAGCGCGAGCGGGACGATCATCAGGGCGAACGACCAGATGATCACCGGCCGCCGGCCCCAGGTGTCGATCAGCCGCAGCGCGGGGAAGCAGCCCAGCAGGAACACCAGGCTCACCAGCCCCGTGCCGAGCGTGTCGAGCACCGTGCCGCCGGGCATGCCGAACGAGGAGAGGATCTGCGGACCGAAGGTCAGCATCGCGAAGAGCGGTCCGACCTGGCAGAGGAAGAACAGGCCGCAGAACAGCGTGCGGCGGCGGTAGGGCGGGGTCATCAGCAGCCGCAGACCGCCGGCGCGGCCGGCCTCGGCCGGGTCGGGCATCAGCTCGCGGCCGTCCACCCGGACGCCGAGGTGCTTCTCGACCACGCGCACGGCGTCACCGACCCGGCCGTGGGCGGCGAGCCAGCGCGGGGACTCCGGCGAGCCGCGCCGGATCACCAGGAACACCACGCACAGGACGGTCGAGCTGGCCAGCATCCAGCGCCAGCTGCCCGTGCCGCCGAACCGCAGGAAGAGGTAGCCGGTCAGGTAGGCCAGGACGGAGCCGGCGTACCAGGCGATGATCTGCTGGCCGAGCAGGCGGCCGCGGTGGCGGGCCGGCAGCCACTCGGCGAGCAGCGAGGTCGCGATCGGGTAGTCGGCGGCCACCGCCAGACCGAGCACGAAGCGCAGCAGGGCGATCGCCCACACCGTGTCGACCCAGAACGAGAGCACCGAGCAGACGACCATCACCAGCAGGTCGGCGGTGTACATCACCTCCCGGCCGATCCGGTCGGTCAGCACGCCGAAGAGCGCGCCCCCGACGAACATGCCGAGCAGTGCGGCGGCACCGATCAGGCTGACCTCGGAGGTGGAGAGGCCGAGCTCGGGACGCATCCCGATCAGGGCCACGCCGACGATGCTCAGGATGTAGCCGTCGAGCAGCGGCCCACCGGAGCAGGCGAGGGCCAGCCTCCGGTGGAAGGCGGTATACGGGGCGTTGTCGATCGTTCGGGACATGGAATTCGGGTCCTCCGGAGCGCACGGCGGTGCTCCCGCACGGCGTGCGCCGGGTAGACGGCAGAAGTCGGGGCCGCCCGGCGGGCGGCCCCTTCGCCCGGACCAACCGGGCGACCGTTCACGGTTGCCCGGGTCGCAGGGCTCATCGCCTGGTCGAAGGTCCGTGGATTCGATGACCTTGGTCCCGAACCGGACGGGCCCTGCGACCCTGCCGGAACGGCGTCCGCCCAGTCGTGCCGGGGCCGGGCGGGGCCTGCCGGGCCGCTCGCGCGCCGCGGGTGAGCCTTCTCACCCCCGCCGGGCACCGCCGGCCCGCGACCCGCGCCCGCCGGAACGGCCCCGGCGCCCCGCGGACCCGGTCCGACCAGGGAACCAAGCGGATGCCCCGTACGTCGTAGTCGAGGGTGATCGGCCGGGGGGACAGGCCGCCCGGCACGTTAGGCTGCCCTTCGGGGAGCGGCCTGGTGCGCCGCCATTCGGAGAAACGTCGAGACCGCCGGCCGGGGCCGGCTCCTGCCACAGCGGGGTCTCGTCCTGTCACGGAGGTACTGGCCTTGCACATCGACGCCTGGATCGAGAGCGTCCCACCGGGCGCGGTGTACGCCCTGGTCGCGCTGATCATCGGGCTGGAGTCCCTGGGTATCCCGCTGCCCGGTGAGATCGCCCTGGTGTCCGCCGCGCTGCTGTCCGCGCGCGGCGTGGTCAGCCCGTGGTGGGTGGCGATCTGCGCGATCCTCGGCGCGATCATCGGCGACTCGATCGGCTACTCGATCGGGCGCAAGGGCGGCAAGCCGCTGTTCGAGAAGCTCGGACGGAAGTTCCCCAGGCACTTCGGGCCGGACCACCTGTCGAGCGCCGAGCGCTCGTTCCAGAAGTGGGGCATGTGGGCGGTCTTCTTCGGCCGCTTCATCGCGCTGCTGCGCATCTTCGCCGGGCCGCTGGCCGGCGCGCTGAAGATGCCGTACTGGAAGTTCCTGATCGCCAACGTGCTCGGCGGCGTGGTCTGGGCCGGCGGTACGACCCTGCTGGTGTACCAGGTCGGCAAGGTCGCCGAGCAGTGGCTGTCGAAGTTCTCCTGGGTGGGCCTGATCCTGGCCGCGCTCGGTGGCGCGTTCTCGGCGTGGCTGATGAAGCGCCGCGCGGCGAAGGCCAGGGCCGCGCACGAGGCCGAGGACGCGGCGGCCGAGTCGGCCCCCGTGAGCACGCCCGTCGCCGACTGACGATCCCGCAGGCCGCAGGCCCGCGCCCGACGCCCTGCCGTCGGTCGCGGGCCTGCGGCGTTCCCGCCCGGGCGGGGTAGCATCTGGGCGTATCCCGGTGGTGACGGAGCGAAGCAGCACGTGGAGGACCGGATGAGCCAGCAGACGTGGGACGCGGTGGACGCGTACTTCTCGGAGGCCCTGGTCGGCCACGACCCGGCGCTGGAGGCGGCCGTGGCGGCCGCGGACGAGGCCGGACTGCCGCCCATCGCCGTCGCGCCCAACCAGGGCAAGCTGCTGCACCTGCTGGCCCTCACCCAGGGCGCCCGGCGGATCCTGGAGGTCGGCACGCTCGGCGGCTACAGCGCGATCTGGCTGGCCCGGGCGCTGCCCGCGGACGGCGAGCTGATCACCCTGGAGATCGACCCGACCCACGCCGGGGTCGCCCGCGGCAACCTCGCCCGGGCCGGCCTCGAGAAGATCGCCGAGGTCAGGCTCGGCCGCGCCGCCGACTCGCTCGCCGCGCTGGTGGAGTCGGGCGCCGAACCGTTCGACCTGGTCTTCATCGACGCGGACAAGCCGAGCAACCCCGAGTACTTCACCTGGGCGCTGAAGCTCACCCGGCCGGGCTCACTGATCATCGTGGACAACGTGGTGCGCGGCGGGGCCGTGGCCGACGCCGACAGCACCGACCCGGCGACCGTCGGCACCCGGCGGCTGCACGAACTGATCGCCGCCGAGCCGAGGGTCTCGGGGACGTCGATCCAGACGGTCGGCACCAAGGGCTACGACGGCTTCACGCTGATCCGGGTCCAGCACTAGGGCAGCAAGGCAGCAGGGCAACAGAGCAACAGAGCACCAAGGAGTTGACGAGGACGTGCGGATCGGACTGTTGGGCACCGGCCCCTGGGCGGAGCGGGTGCACGCGCCCGTGCTGGCCGAACACCCCGGGATCGAGTTCGCGGGCATCTGGGGCCGCCGCCCCGAGGCGGCCGCCGCACTCGGCGCGGCGCACGGCGTGCCCGGCCACGCCGACCTCGACCGGCTGCTCGCCGAGGTCGACGCGGTGTCCATCGCGCTGCCCCCGGCCGTCCAGGCCGATCTCGCGGTGCGCGCCGCCGAGGCCGGCTGCCACCTGCTGCTGGACAAGCCGGTCGCGCTGACCGTCCCCGACGCCCGGCGGGTGGTGGACGCGACGCGGACGCACCGCGTCGCCTCGGTGGTCTTCTTCACCGTCCGCTTCGGCGGCGAGCAAATGCCGTGGATCGAGAAGCAGGCGGCCCTCGGCGGCTGGTTCACGGGCCGCTCGGACTGGCTCGGCTCGGTGTTCGCCCCGGGCAGCAGCAGCCCGTACGCGGCCTCGCCGTGGCGCCAGGACAAGGGCGCCCTGTGGGACGTCGGCCCGCACGCGCTCTCGCTGCTGCTGCCGGTGCTCGGCGACGCCGCGCAGGTGACGGCGGTGGCCGGTCCACTGGACACCGTCCACCTGGTCCTGCGGCACGTCGGCGGCGCCTCCAGCACCCTCGCGCTCAGCCTGACCGCGCCCGTCGCGGCCGGCGGGACGGGGATGGAGCTGCGCGGCGGCAACGGCGTCGCCCACCTGCCCGAGCGCGGCGAGGGACCGCTCGCCGCACTGCACCGGGCCCTGGACGCCCTTCAGGACTCCGCCCGCACCGGCGAGCCCCACCCCTGTGACGCGGCCTTCGGCCTGCGGATCGTCGAGATCCTCGCCGCCGCCGAGCGCTCGCTGGCCGACGGCGGCCCGGTCGACCTCTGAGCCGGCCGGCTCCGGCCCGGGTCGTAACGGCCCTAGCTCTGGCGGGAGCCCGGGCGCCGGTCGGCCGGGCGGGCCGGGGGGATGGTGGCGGCGCGGAAGTCGCGGGGGCCGGTCCACAGCGCGGGGACGGCGTCGCTGCGGCGGGCCAGTTCGTACGCGAGGGCCTCGTAGTTGACCCGCCAGCCGTGGAAGTGCGCCCAGGCCTCGGCGACCGGCCGCTCCCGGGGGAAGCCCGCCGCCGTGATCATGGCCACCGCGGCGTCGAACTCGGTGAGGCTCAGGCGTATCGGGGTCTCCGGCGTGGGGTCCGGGTCGAAGCCGATCCGCAGCGAGCGGGCGATGTCGCGCAGCGCGGTGAAGCCCGCGCGCAGCACCAGCCGGGCCTCCGGCGGAGCCGACCGCGGACTGATCGCCAGGTGTATCGCGGCCGCGTCCATGACCGCGATCAGGCCCACCACCCAGCTGCGCTGCGGCTGCGGGGAGCGGAAGGAGAGCAGCACGGGGTAGTTGGAGTGGCTCTCGCCGATGTCCGCGGCCAGCCGCTCCCAGTCCCGGTACAGCTGCGGCAGGGCCGTCTCGGTGTCCACCAGGGACTGGCGGGCAAGCAGCTCGGGGCCCCAGGCGGGCTCCCCGGCCCGGGACTGCAGCAGGGTCACCTCCACCTCGCGCCGGTTGTAGGCGGCGTAGAGCGTCGGCAGGTAGGAGATCTGCAGGGCGATCACCAGCGGCCCGCTGGCGGCGGCCATGAAGTCGATGGCGGACAGGTGCAGCCGCTCGCCGCTGGCGAAGCCCAGGGTGAAGAGGCTGGAGCCGGCCTCCCGGAAGGACACCGCCCAGTTCAGCTCCGAGGTGCCGTGCAGCAGCAGCGTGTACGCGGTCAGCATCCCGCCCAGCCACACCCCGAGCATGCCCAGCAACATCAGCGGCGCCAGCCAGGTCTGCACCCGGTCCTGCGCGCGGTAGGTGCCGAAGGGCGCTGCGGACAGCCGCAGCAGCGGCCGCAACACCCGCCAGAGCCGGTGCGCAAGTGCCGAGTACAGGCCGCGCGGGACGACCAGGGTGCGCAGCACGCTCGCGACGGTGAGCAGCAGGATCAGCGCACCGGCCAGGGAGTGGATCAACCTCATGCCGCCCATTGTGGCGGTCGCGGCGCGGCGGTGGCGGGCGGGGTGCGCACCGTGCGGGCATTGACAGGGCGGCGTGCTCGGCTGAATGCTAAGCAAGCGCTTAGTCAGCTCGACCGACCTCAGGAGTGAGCCCATGCCCGACACCCCCGCCGACCCGGTCGCCGACCCGCCCGGCCTGGATCTGGGCCGACTCCGCGCCCACCTGGACCGTGAGCTGCCCGGCACCGTCCAGGGGCCGCTGCGGGCCGAGCTGATCGAGGGCGGCCGCTCCAACCTCACCTACCTGCTCGGCGACGGCACCTCGCGCTGGGTGCTGCGCCGCCCGCCGCTCGGGCACGTCCTGGCCACCGCCCACGACATGGGCCGCGAGCACCGGGTGATGACCGCGCTGCGCGACACCGGCGTGCCCGTCCCCGCCACCCTGCTGCTGGACGCCGGCACGGAGGTGCTCGGCGCGCCCTGGTACCTGATGGAGTACGTACCCGGCACCGCGCACCGCGACGCGGCCGCCCTCACCGCCCTCGGCGAGGAGCGGGTGCACGCCCTCGGCCGACGGCTGGTCGACACCCTCGCCGCCCTGCACCGGATCGACCCGGCCGAGGTCGGGCTCGCCGACTTCGGCCGCCCCGACGGCTACCTCGAACGCCAGCTGCGCCGCTGGTCCACCCAGCTGGACGCGTCCCGCAGCCGCGAACTGCCCGGCGTGGACCGCCTGCACGGCCTGCTGGCCGAGCGGCTGCCGGTCTCCCCGGCGCCCGCGCTGGTGCACGGCGACTACCGACTGGACAACGTGCTGGTCGACGAGCACGACGCCATCACCGCCGTCCTGGACTGGGAGATGTCCACCCTCGGCGACCCGCTCACCGACGTCGGCCTGCTGGTGATGTACACCGAGCTGGCCGGCGTCGGCGGCGGCATCATCCCGTCCGCCGCCACCGCCCCCGGCTTCCCGCCCGCCGGCGAGCTCGTCGCCCACTACGCGCGGAGCACCGGCCGGGAGGCGGCCGACCTCGACTGGTACGTGGCCTTCGCCTCGTTCAAACTCGCCGTCGTCGCCGAGGGCATCCACTTCCGCTTCCAGCAGGGCCGCACCCTCGGCGCCGGCTTCGAACGGGCCGGCGAGATCGCGCCGGTCCTCGTCGGGCACGGCCTCACCACCCTCAAGGAGCGCTGACCGATGGACTTCTCCTACGACGCCCGGACGCTCGAACTGCGCGAGCGGCTGCTGGCGTTCATGGACCAGCACGTCCACCCCGCCGAGCCGGTGCTGGAGGTCCAGCTGGCCGACCCGGCGCGGCCCGCCTGGTCCATCCCGCCGATCGTCGCCGAGCTCCAGGCCGAGGCGCGCAAGCAGGGCCTGTGGAACCTCTTCCTGCCCGACCGGGAGGAGGGCGGCGCCGGCCTGACCAACCTCCAGTACGCGCCGCTCGCCGAGATCACCGGGCGCAGCCCGCAGCTCGCGCCACCGGCCCTCGCCTTCCACCCGCTGTGGGAGGGCGTCGACCCCGATCTGATCGCCCTGGTCGACAAGCAGGCCGCCCACGGCAACTTCCGCGCCTGGGCCCGCATCACCCAGCACGCCGCCGCGGGCCTCGCCGCCCAGGACCGCACCCGCATCGACGAACACCTGCTGCGCCAGGTCTACGCCCGCATCGGCGTCGGCTTGTGAGCGCGGATCCGCCGCCCGGCGTCACGCTGGCCCTGGACCCCGGCGACGACGCGGCCTGCACCCGGGCGGCGCTGGCCGCCCACCATCCGGCCGCAGGCCGGATCACCGTCCACCCGACCCCGGGCACCACCCGTGCTGAGGACCTCGCCCACGACGTCCTCGCCGCCCTCGGCAAGCCCTACACACCCCCCGGGCCCTGGGGGCACGCCCACGACCTCCCGTGGGCCGCGGCGGCGGCCTGGATCCTCACCCTGCCCGTCCACCACCTGACCGTCCTGCGGGCCCACCTGCTCGCCCCCACCGCGTGGCGCCGCCTGCTGGACCTCCAGCGCCGCACCGGCATCCACCTGACCATCGTCTGCCACCGCACCCCGCCACCCGCCCTCACCGAGGCCCTGCACCGAGTCGCCCACAGGACGACCACCGGCCTGCCCCCGCACGCCCTGCCTGACCCCGTCCCGCACCCCCTGCCCCCGCCGGCCCCGCACCCGTCCCGCCTCCACTGGCTCACCCTTCCCACCCTGACCCGCCTCGCCCTGTCCGACATCCCCGAACCCCCCTGCACCTGCACCCCCGACCAGGCCGCCGCCAGCCACCCCCTCCCACCGCCCGACGACCTCCCCCAGGCCGTCGAACGCCTCCACCGCCTCGCCCACCCCCAGCACGCCGCAGCCCTCGCCACCGCCCTGGCCACCGCAGCCCCCTTCCACCACCTCGCCACCGCCACCCCCGCCGACTACCACCACGCCCACGCCACCCTCACCCTCCACGCCCCACCCCACGGCCGAATCCCCGCCCGCTGCGCCACGTACGAACTCCCGCCCTGGGCCCGCCCCCTGCTGGACGCCGCCGTCCACTACCTGAACCTCAACCCCGCCGGCCCCCGCCTCCTCGTCCCGCCCGGGCACGCCCTGGCGCCCCTGCTGCACAACGCCGAGCACTGCCGCCTGGCCCCGCCCCAACACCCCCGCCCCACCGGACACCCCGCCCGCTACGCCTTCCCCGGCGCACTGCCGGACGGCCCCGACTGGGCGGCCTTCGTCGGCGTCCGCGACGTGCCTTCCCACCTGGTCGGCGCGGCCCGCCGCCGGAGCAGGCTCAAGGAAGCCGGCCCGCGCTGGCGGGAGTGGGAGCGCATGTACGCCGAGGCGGCCTCCTACCAGGCCGAGCACGCCCACCTGGACGCCACCGACAAGAGCCGGCACGGCGAGCTGATCGGATGGCTCGACCGCCAGCGATACCTCCACGCAGAGGGCGCGCTCGATGCGGCTCGCACCTCGGAGCTGGACCGGCTCGGCATGATCTGGAGCAGGCACGACAACGCCTGGGAGCGGGGACTCGCCCACGCCCGGGCCTTCGCAGCCCGCACCGGCCATCTGGCGATACCCGCCCAGTACAAGCTGGACGGCTACATGGTCGGCGCCTGGATGGGCCGCCAGCGCAAGGCCGTCAACCTCACAAAGAGTCAACGCAGGGCACTGGACTGCCTGGACCCGCTGTGGCGGCTGGAACCGGACTGGAACCGCTCCTACCGCCGGATGACCGCTTACCTCCGCGCCGGCGGCACCCTCGCGGGCCCGGCCAACCGCACCGGCGGCCCGACCGACCCGCGGTTCCGCCCCGGCGCCTGGCTGCGTAAGCAGGTACGGCACGGAGCAACCGGAGAACTCACCGAGCAGCAGATCACCCTCCTGCAAACCCTCAGCACCGTCCACGCCCACCTGACGCGCACGCATACCCCGACCGCGTGAGCGCCTGGCCCCATCGTCGGCCCCGGCAGTTCGCTCTCCACGGTCACGGTGGCCGCAGTCGCGGGCCCGGCCTTCGTCCGGCGCGCACTGGCGCCTACTCCAGACGCCACGCCCGCCGCCGGCGCCCCGCTCCACCCCGGTACCAGATGCCTGCCCCTTTCCTCCGGCCGCCGCCCATGCACCGTCGGGCCCGCCAGGACACCGTCCAGCCCCCCCCCGCAGGCCGCAGGCCGTCCGCCCATCGGCCCGGTACCGGGCCGATGGGCCCCTGCCGACAATTCGCGGGATATCGTGAACGAAAGTCCCTCCAGATTCCGCCGTCCCGTCAGGGACGGCCCTCCTGGCGGCAATTCGCGCGATATCGCCAATGCTCGCGCGGCCACCCCGTCAGGGGTGGCCCTCTACTGGCGATTCACGCCATATCGTTAACGCTCCCGGCCGCAGGCCGGAACGGGCCAATGGCGGGCCGCAGGCCCGTGCCGCTTTAGTGTCGGCCACCCGCCGGGTTGAGGCCCCGCCAGGGGCCGCCCCAGAAAAGCGAATTCGCCACCGGCGAATTGCCCTAGCCACTCATCCACCCCAGGCCCGGCGCAGCCGGGCCCGCCGGGGCGCAGCCCCGGCCACCTCACGCACGGTGACGCCGCCAGGCGGCACCCCCGCACCTGACGGCGCGGCCGCGCCGT
>NZ_JBITZW010000008.1:0-6026 GCF_044547105.1 Kitasatospora sp. NPDC052868
GCCTGCGCCGGCAACAACCCCGCACCGACCACCACCGGCCCCGGCTCCACCACCGGCACCGGACCCCCGACCGGCCCCGCCACCAACGGCGGAGCAGCAGCCAGACCCTGCCCCGCCAACTGCTCCGCCAACGCCGCAGCCGCCGCTTCGGCCCGCTGCGCCGGGGTGAGCGGCACGTCCGTGCCCCGGTACAGGGGCTGGTAGCCCGCCGCCATCACCACGAACTCGTCCTCGCTGTAGAACAGCGAGTCATCGAGGCTGTTGAACCGGCTCTGCAGGTGGGTCCCGAAGACCCGGTGGATCGGGACGTCCTGGACCGTCACATAGAACTCCCTGCCGTCGCCCTGGGGAGCCTTGGGGTCCTTGAAGGCGTCCAGCAGACTGAACGACTCGGCCGCCCCGCGCAGGATTTCCAGCGGGATCTCGGGGGCCGGGTCCTGGACGAGCTCGGGGTTCTGGAACTCGTCGGGGTGCGGGAGGTCCGGGTTGTCCGGGTCCACGTGCAGCCGGTTCTCCAACCGCATCAGCCTGACCATGCCGTTCTGCCGGTCCACGTTCGGCAGCTCGACGGCCTTCAGCAGCTCGTAGGTGAACACGTGCTGGGCGACCAGGCTGCGCAGCAGGGACCGGGGGTAGCGGATGATGTCGGGTTCGTGGCGGTCGACGGTCTTCTTCAGGAACTCGTTCAGGTCGGGCGCCCAGTAGTAGCCGCCCTCCAGGTTCTCGGAGCGGGACCGGGCGAACATCAGCTTCGCGGTCGCCGGTTCATTGGTCCACGAGCCGTAGGCCTGGGCGGCTCCCCAGGCCAGGACATGGCCGGGTTCCCCATTGCGCGGCGCCGCGCCCAACCACGTGTAGAAGCGGTCGGACGCCCCGCCCGCGCCCCGCAGTGACCCGCCCTCGACGGCGCCCGGCCCTGCGCCGGGGGCGACCAGGCTGAGGCGACCCCGCTGAAAGCCGTTCTCCATCTCCGGCGGCTGCTCGACCAGGCGCGCCGGGAAGCCCGCGAGGACGTCGCTGTCCCGCATGGACATCTGCAGGTACAGGAACTCGCTGATGTACTCGGGTGACCAGCCGTCGTCCGCGAGCAGCCGGTGCGTGGCCAGCAGTGTCCGGGCGGCCGCCAAGTCGGCCTCTTCGGGCGTCGGTTGGGCTCCGCCGTCCTGCACGACCGGCGGGCCCTGCGCGACGACCTGTTCGGCCTGCGCGACGATCCGCTCCAACCGGGCGGCGATCTCATCGGCGGCCCGACCGTACTCGTCCGCCGCGGCCCCCAGCTGGTCGTCGTCCGGGTCGTCCCAGGGTTGGTTGCCCCATGCCATCCAGGTGTTGCCGTCGAACAGCACGGCATCCGGCAGGCGTTCCTCGGGACGCCAGAGCAGATCGGCGTGGAACTCCCGCCCCGCCGGCACCACCTCCACCGGTTCGGCCGCCTCCTGCGCGGCCGGCTGCGGAGCCTGCTGGGCCACCTGCTGGTCCGTCTGCTGGTGCTGCGCGGCGACCGGCGAACCAGGGGCCGATCCGGTGTCCCACTCGTCGTCCGAATCACTGGGCGGAGCCTGCGACTCCGACCAGGGGGCGGCGCCCTCCCCGGCGTTCCCGTTCTCGTTCTCGGCGGCTTCGGCCGCGGCCTGCTGTGCTGCGAGCGCCTCGTGGTGGGCCTGGAGCTCCTGCTCGGTGACCAAGGGCTGGTCCTCGCCCCAGCACTCCACCTGCCGGTCGGTGACCATGGTGAGGAACTCGTCCTCGCCGAGGTAGAGCGACGTCTCGCGACCGTCCTCCATCCTGATCTGGAGGTGGGTTCCGAACACCCGCTGGATCGGGACGGTCTGCGTCGTGAGCCAGAAGTCGCCGCCCACGACCTCCTTGTAGGGGTTCAGGAGGCTGAAGGACTCGGCCGGACCACGGTGGATGTCCACCGTCTGGTGGTTCCTCCCGGTCGCGTCGGGGCGATAGGGCTCAAGCAGGTCCCGCAGCACGCTGCGCTGCTCCAGCCGGATCAGATCGATCGTCCCCGCATCCCGGTTCACCCGGGGCATCGGGACGGTGCGCAGCATCTCGTAGGTGAACACGTGCTGGGCGGCCACACTGCGCAGATAGCCGGGGTCGTAGGTGAAGCCGAAGACGTCCTCCCCGCCGATCTCCCTCCTGAAGCCGTGGGTCTCCTTCAACCGGTGCTTGAAGCCGTTGAACCAGAAGTACTCGTCACCGATGTGCCGGCCGGTCTGAGTGCGGAAATAGGCGAACAGGAGCTTCGCCTGCATCGAGTCCCGCGAGACCGAGGCGCCCGCCTGCGCCTTGCCCCAGTTGTAGAGGTGCCGGCGGTCCCCGCCCGCCGTCTCGTCCAGCCACCGGTAGAACCGCATGGAGGCGCCGTCCGGGCCGACCATCGATCCCCCCTCCCTCCACCGGGTGCCGGGAACCGGCGGCGCGGCGGGGTCGAAGAGGGCGAACTGCCCTTCGCTGGGCCACGCGGCGAGTCCTCGCGGGAACCGCTGGGGCACGTCACTGGCACGGAACAGCATCTGCAGCCGCAGGAACTCGCTGACGTAGGCGGGCGCCCAACCGTCCGCGCTGAGCACCTGGTGCGTGGCCAGCAGCGTTTCGGCGGCCTCCCGCCGGTCGCCGCCGTCCGCCACGACCTGCCGGGCGCGCTCGACGATCCGCGCCAGCCGATGGGCGACCTGCTCGGCCGCCCGGTTGTAGACCGCGGCCATCCGGTCGAGCTGATCCGGGTCGGTCACCTCATCCAGGCGGTCGTCCCACACCATCCCCTCGGCGCCGTTGTACAGGATGAACTGCGGCAGGTGGTCCCCGTCGCGCCACAGCTCATCGGCCGTGAACGGCCCGTCGATCGGCGGCTCCTCCCGCAGCTCCGGCAGGTCCAGCAGCAGCACCGGCTCGCCCACCGGAGAGGACGACTCCGAAGGCTGCGTCTGCCCACCGATGTTCAGGGTCTCGACCTGCGGCAGCTGCACGGTCTGGGTGGCGGGAGTCCGCACGACCGGAGCCGACGGCCCCTCGCCGCCCGAATCGGAATCCCAGTCGTCGTCGGCCTCGCCCTCACTGTCCGACTTCTGCCGCATCCGCTCCGGCATCGGCAGGAACGGCCGGGCCTGGGCCGCGGGCGCCTGGATGACGGGAGTCTGGGTCACGGGCGCCTGCACGACCGGAGCCGCCGGCCCCCCGCCGTCCGAATCGGAACCCCACCCGTCGCTCTCCTCCTCGGCGTCGCTGTCCACCCGCTGCCGCATACCCGGCGGCACCGGCAGGAACGGCGGAGCCTGCGACGCCGACCACCGGGTATCCGAGTCCTCCACCTCGGAGTGGGCGGGCATGCCGGAGGTGACGACGGTGCCCTGGCCCGGACCGACCGGGGCCTGCGGGTCGGGGAGCTGCTGCCCCCGGGCCCCGCGGCGCGACGACTCGACGACACTCGGCTTGACGGGGACGCCGAGTTCGGCCATCAGCTCAAGCCAGGCCCTTGCGGCCGCCAGATTGCCGGACATCCGTGAGCCCGGTCCACCGGTCCCCTCGCTCTGCGCGACGATCTCCTCGGCGCGATGGGAGACCCACGCCTGGGCCTCACGCAGCGTCAGCTGCTCCGGCCCTCCCGACTCACCCGACTCGTCGACCTGCTTGTCCCTGCCCTCCTGCAACAGCAGCTTCCAGGCCTCCTCCTGGGCCGCCTCGTCCCGCGCGGCCGACGATCCGTCCTTGGCCTTGTCCTTGGCCTTGGCCTTGCCCTTGTCCTTGGCGGGTGCAGCCGCGGGCTTGGCGGCCAGAGGTTCCCTGAGCGGCAGCACGGGGACGGGCCGCACCGCGGGGGCGAGCGGCGTGTCCGAGGCATCCGGCATCAGGTGGCGGTCGTGCAACGACTCGACACGGATGCCGAGTTCGGCCGCCAGCTCGTGCCAGGCCCGGGTAGCCGCCGCATCGGCGGCCATCCGGGAGCCGCGCCCGCCGACGGTCTGGACGCCGCCGTCGCCCTGCGCCTCGATCTCCCTGGCACGACGGGAGACCCAGGCCCTCGCCTCACGCAGCGTCAGGTTCCCCGACCCGCCCGAGCCGCCACCCGACTTGTCCCGGAGGTCCTGCACCAGCCGCTGCCAGGCCTCCTCCCGCGCCGCCTTCTGCGCCTCGGCCTTCGCCTGCCGCTCGGCGATCTTCGCCGCGGCCGCCTGGGCCTCCCGGACCTCGCGGGCCCGCTCCTCGACCCTGGCCCGGCCCTCCGGGGACGCCTCGTACTCCGCCCGCCGCTGATCGGCCAGCGCGTACTGCCGCTCCCGGGCGGCCTGGTCGGGCGTGACGGCGCCCCGCGTGCCGTCCTTCCCGCCCAGGCGCTCGCCGCCGGACAGGACGGCGGGCGGCTGCTCCGCGGCCGGCCGGTTCCTCGCCTGTGCCTCCTGCGCGGCCTGACCGGCCTTCCGCTGGATCTCGTCGGCGCCGTCCGTCAGCCGGTAGCCCTCGTCGGTGAAGCTCTTCGACTCCGGCGTCCGGTCCGGGCCGTCCCCCGGCTGCTGGTCATCGGTCGGGGCGGGCTCCACCTGCGTCTCACTGCCCGTGGACCGGCCGCGGGCCGACAGACCGCCGGTGCCCGCCCCGACGCCACCGCCGTCCCGCCGCGGGGCGCCATTGGACTCCGCCGCCGAGTCCGCCGCGTCCTGCTCCCGGCGCTTGAGCTCCTCGAAGGTGGCGATGCTCGACCGCTTCGGGGTCTTCGCCACACCTTCGGGCTTCAGCGGGTCAGACGCATCCGCCGTCGGACCACCGGCCGCCCGCCGCCTCTCCTGCGCCTCCAGAACCGACTTCGCCACATCCGAACGCGCCGCATCACCCGACCCGCCCAACTCACGACCCAACCCCGGGAACGGAACAGGCTCCTCCCCGGCCTCAGGCCTCCCCGCACCCTCGGGCTTCAGCGGAGCAGGCACATCCGCCGTCGAAGCACCCGCCGCCCGCAACTGCGCCTGCCGCTCCAGAACCGACTTCGCCACATCCGAACGCGTCACATCACCCGACGCACCCAGCTCACGACCCAGCCCCGGGAACGGAACAGACTCCTCCCCGGCCTCAGGCCTCCCCGCACCCTCGGGCTTCAGCGGAGCAGGCACATCCGCCGTCGGACCACCCGCCGCCCGCAACTGCGCCTGCCGCTCCAGAACCGACTTCGCCACATCCGAACGCGCCGCATCACCCGACCCGCCCAACTCACGACCCAACCCCGGGAACGGACCGGTCTCCGCGTCCACGGGCCTACCGGGGCTGCTGCTGTCGGCGGCCCCGGGGCGGAGGACCAGCGTCGGAGGCTTGGCCGCCGGCTCGGACTTCGAGACCAGGCCGACGGTCTCCCTGCCCGACTTGTCCCGGAGGTCCTGCAGCAGCAGCTTCCGGGCCTCGGCCCTCGCCGCCCGCTGCTCGGCCTCCTTCGCTGCGGCCTCGCGGGCCTCCTGGGCCTCCCGGGCCTGCCGGGCCCGCTCCTCGGCCTTGGCCTGGCCCTCCGCGGACGCCTCGTAGTCCGCCCGGCGCTGTTCGGCGTGCGCGTTCCGGCGGTCCCGGGCGGCCGCATCGGGCGTGTCGCCGGCCTTCGTGCCGTCCTTCCCGCCGAGGCGGTCGCCGCCGGGCGGGACGACGGGCGCCTGCTCCGCCGTCGGGGGCTTCTTCGCCTGCGCGTCCTGCGCGGCCTGGTCGGTCTTCCGCTGGGTCTCGGCCGCGCTGTCCGTCAGCCGGTGCTCCGGGCCGGGGAAGTGCTCCGTCTCCGGCTTCGGCGCCGCCGTGTCGGCAGAGGGCTTGTCACCCGTCGGTGCCGGCTCCACCTGCGTCTCACTGCCCGTGGACCCGTCGCGGGACTTCGCCCCGGAGGCGCCGCTCCCCGAGCCGCCGCCATCACTCCGCGGGGAACCGTTGGAGCCATCGCCGGAGGAATCCTGCGCGTTCCTGCGCTGGACATCCGCAAAGGTGACGATGTTCGACGGCTGCTTCGGGGCCTTCCCCGCGTTCTCCGGCTTCACCGGAGCAGGCGTATC